>CAZKTW010000276.1:2259-4863 GCA_964555775.1 uncultured Bifidobacteriaceae bacterium
TGCTGCTGTTGCTGCTGCTGTTGCTGCTGCTGTTGCTGCTGTTGTTGCTGCTGTTGCTGTTTCAGCAATTCCTCCAGTTTTTTTAGCTTCACATCATTGGGATAAATTTTTAATCCGCCTTCAACCGCCTGCTTCGCGCTGGCAATGTTGTTTGAAATATAAAATTGCGCGCCGCTGTTGAAAAACTCATCAGCGGACTGGGCCCAAGCCGTCGGCAACGCCAGCAGCGTCAGACTAAGGATGATTGGGAGTGACGATCGCATCGATGTCCTTTAGTTTTTTGATGTAATCTTGGAATTTCTTGGCGGCAATCGGATGGTTCAGGCTTTCCATGATTTCCAACGCCCGATGGTATTGGTTCTGACGGACCGCCGCGTCGGCCGCCACCTTGGCCCGGCGCATCGCCTCGCGGAGTTCGGCAATGAGGCCAAGCTGCCGGTTCACAAAGGTCAGATTGTACACCGCATCCAGGTCGTTCTTGTTCAGTTGCACCGCGTGGGTATAATTGGTCACCGCTTCCGCCCATTTTTCCTCCACGGCGTTCAACCCGTCGGAATCCGGTTCAAACTTCAATTCGCCGATCCGGTAAAACGTGTTGCCCAGGTTGTAAAACGCCTGCTGTTGCAGCTTCACGTCCGGCGACAACGTGACCAGGGCAAAATCCTTTGCGCACTCGTCAAAATTCGTGGCGCGATACGCCGCCGTACCCGCATTTAAAACCAACCTCAGATCATTGGTGCGGATCAGGGACAGTCGTTGATATTCCTGCCACGCATTCGTGTAGTTGCCCGCATAATAATCGTGCAAGGCCCCGGCCGGCGAAGCCATTCCAACGGCAGATGACAGCACCAACGCAACGACGATAAATGCTGCGATGGGAACGCCGGCTTCCGACCTGGCTCGTTGCGGCTGGTCTCTGGAAACGCGCCGGGTCGGAGACCGGCGTTCCGGCAGGAACATTTCGGCCAGCAACAACAGAATCGCCGCCGTCAGCGGCCATTGAAATTGTTCGTGATAACGCCGCACCAGCCGTTCCTTGCCCTCCGACTTCGGCAGGGAAGCAAGGCCGCGTTCGTAAAGCGTGTCCATCGTGTTGGCCCCGCGCATCGGCAGATAAAATCCGCCTGCAGCCGTGGCGATGTCCTGAAGCAATTTTTCATTCAGGTGTGACTTCACGACATTGCCCTGTTCGTCGCGCACATAATCCGAATTGCCATTGGCGTCGGTGACGCGCAACAGGTCGCCCGCCGGGGTGCCGATGCCGACGGTGAAGATTTTCAGGCCGGCCCTGGCCGCGTCCTGGGCGGCTTCCAACGCCTCCGGGTCGCTGTCGTTGTCCTCGCCATCGGTGAAAAGCACCAGCACCTTATGCCGGCTGTCCTCCTTGAACGTGGTCAGCGCGGCGTTGATGGCGCCGGCGATGGCCGTCCCGCCCCGGGGGATCGTGTTCACATCCAGCGCCTGCACGCTTTGCTGAAATGCCGTATTGTCAATCGTCAGCGGGCATTCCAAGAACGCATCCCCGGCAAACGCAACGAGTCCCATCCGGTCCGTACCCGCCTTTTGCATCAATTCCAGGGCGGCGAGCCTGGCCCGGGTGAGACGGTCCGGGGCGATGTCCGTGGCCAGCATGCTTTTGGACGTGTCAATTGCCACAACAATGTCCAACCCATGTTGTTCGACCTCCTGCAAATCGAACCCATGCTGTGGCCGGGCCAGCACCACCACCAGGAGCGCGACCGCCAGGAGCAAAAAGGCAAACCGTATTCTCCGCCGCGCGGGGGAAATTCCGACGGTCAACGCCGGAAGCAACCGTGCCTGGATAAACGCCTCGATTTGTTTCTGCCGGGCGCGATTGGCCAGCCGGAATACGAGCGCCAGCACCGGTGGAATCACCAGCAACAGCCAGAGCAGATGGGGATGTTCGAAACTCATCTTGTGATTGCCGATTGCCAATTGCCGGTTGCCGATTGGGTTTGTAAATTCGCGCCATGAATCCGACCGAACTCAAAGCCCGCACAAAAACCTTCGCATTGAGAATCATCAAACTGACGCGCGCCATTCCCAAATCTGACGACGCCGGACGCGCCATCGCCAAACAAATCGTCCGCAGCGGCACCTCGGTGGCGGCAAATTACCGCGCCAGTTGCCGCGCCCGCAGTCAGGCTGAATTCGTTGCCAAAATTGGAACCGTTGAGGAGGAAGCCGACGAAACTGCGCTGTGGCTGGAATTGCTCGTCGAATCCGGCACCATGCCGGCAAAGAAGTTGTCTGCGCTGCTCGACGAAGCCAACACACTCACCGCTATCATGGTCGCCTCGCGCAAAACTGCGGCGGGAAAGTGATTTTGCAATCAACAATCGGCAATCGGCAATCGGCAATTGTTTCATGGCAGCCTCCTAAGCAGGGTTTGTCCCAGTACCACCTCAATCAGCAAAATCACCAGCCCGAAGATTGTCACCCGTGGAAACCATTCGTCGTATTGGGCGAATTTGTTGATGACCGCCTCCGTTTTTTCCAGTTTGTCGATTTCGGCGTAGATTTGCCGGAACCGTTCCGCGTTGTCGGCGCGGTAATATTTGCCGCCGGTCTTGTCGGCAATTT
>CAZKTW010000277.1:0-4861 GCA_964555775.1 uncultured Bifidobacteriaceae bacterium
AAAAATGTGACGCGGTCATTGTCATTGGTGGCGCCCACAGCAACAACACGCAGGAACTGGTCAAAACCTGTTCCCGTTTTTGCGCACGCGTTCATCACGTGCAGACGGCCGCCGATTTGCGCAATGAATGGTTTTGCGCCGACGACATCGTTGGCATTACGGCCGGAACCTCGACGCCGGATTCCGTCATTGTTGCTGTGGAAAATGCCGTTTTCACTTTGGCCAGAAACAAAGGAGAATTTTCACAGTCAATTTGTCACTATGGCAGTTGATTTTGACATTGGCACCCTCCGGCGCCATTCCGCAACGGTGGACGTCTCGTCTGCCGCAGAGGGCTGGCGTCCCGTCCACCCTCCGCAGTATCCCTGCTACGGAGGACGGGCCGCCCGGAAAGAACGATGGCAGGAACTTGCGCTCCTGAAAAGTTCCGGCTTGGTATCTGCCAACGGGCGTTTTATCCGCCGGGCGGGACGACCCGGCTCTACGGCAGGCAGGATGCCCGCCGCTACCTAACCTGCATTCTGTGCCAGGATTAACTGGAACTGCCATAAACAAAAAACGAAAGGATAAATGAAAACTCAATGGTTCAAACGACTGGGCTGGCTTTATCTCCCCATTTCACTGCCCGGCATGGTCATCACCCTGGGAGCGCTGGCCTTTTGCGCCCAGGTGTTCTGGGCAATCGACCGGCAATCGCACTCGGTGAGCGACACGCTTTACGGCATCTTCCCGTTTTTTGTCTGCACATTCCTGTTGCTGGATTGGGTGGCGGCACGGACGAGCAACAAAACAAACCTGCCTTGAGGTCAATCATGAACCATTCCAAGTGGATCAGCCATTTCACCCGCAACCGGCAAAACCGTCCGGAACCGGATTGGGCCGCGCCGGTCAATATGCCTCCTGCCGCGCTGGCGCCCCTGCTCCGGTCAATTGAACAATTCCGCCTCGGTGACGGGGGTGGTCCGGCGTCACTCATTGCCCATGATGCGGAGCGGTTTCGCGGCCGGACCCGCGAATTAAGAATCATCGTGGACTTATGGTTTGCGGAGGAGGCGGAACACTCACGGTTATTGGGTTGCGCGGTGCGGAGATTCGGCGGGCGCATCATTACGTCGCACTGGAGTTTCACGGCGTTTTGTCTTTGCCGCCGTGTGCTCGGCGTACGATTTGAATTGCAGGTGCTCACGCTCACCGAGCTGGTCGGCACGGACTACTATCGGCTGCTGCGAAACCATTCCCCGGACGGGCCGCTGGCCGCGATGTGCGAGTTGATATTGCGCGATGAGGCGGGACACGTGGCGTTTCATCGCGACTGGCTGGCGGAGGCGGGTTGCCCGAATCCGGGATTGCGCGGGACACTTTGGCGGATGCAATTCCTGCTCTGCGGCTATGCCGCGGGGACGATGCTTTGGGTAAATCACGCGCCGGGTCTGAAAGCCATCGGTGGCTCGCGCGGCGAATATTATTCGGCAGTGACGCGGCAATTGATCCGCTTCATCCGCTCGCTACGAAGAGCAGAAAGGCCGCAACGCATTCCCGCCCGGTGGGCAAAGCCTTCGACGGGCCAACTCCAGCCGGCAAAGTGAGCACCACCACCGGTAAATCAGCCTGGGACCGCTGGGGAATGGTGGTGATTTACGCCATGGCCATGGCCTGGGTGGAATCGGCGGTGGTTTTTTACCTCCGCTCGATGATGGACCGGATTGAACCGTACCAATCGAATCCCCTGCCGGTCATCGGCGGGTTTGCCTTGGTGGAACTGCCGCGCGAACTGGCCACCTTGATCATGCTGTTTGCGGTCGGCTGGCTCGCGGGCCGGACGTGGCGGGCGCGGTTCGGTTACGCGGCCATCGCCTTTGGCGTGTGGGACATTTTTTATTATGTCTTCCTGAAAATCACCTGCGGTTGGCCGCATTCGTTGCTGGATTGGGACGTTCTGTTTCTGCTGCCGCTGCCGTGGTGGGGGCCGGTGCTCGCCCCGGTTTTGATTTCGTTGCTGATGATTTTGTGGGGCACCTTTGCCAGCCAGTTTGAATGGTCGGCACATCCGGTGCGGTCCAATTGGCAGGTGTGGATTTTGAATATTGCCGGCATGGCCCTCGCGTTGTACTTGTTCATGGCAGACACCCTGGCCGCTGCAAGCCGGAATTGGGATGCCATCCGCACGGTTTTACCGGAGAGATTTAATTGGAGGTTGTTTGTTGTGGCACTGGCCATGATGGCCGCACCCGCGGCGCGCATTGGCTGGACGCTTCTATTTGCACAAACTGCTAAAGCAGAAATAATTGAAGAAACTGGAACCCTTTCATGCATCCGCCATCGCGAAAACTGAATTCGCACGAGATCGGCGCGCTATTGCGCGGCGACCCGGAAATCATTGCGAACTGGACGAGGCAATGGTGTCCCCGGCGGTTTGTCCTGCATGTTTTTGTCATCATCATGGGCGCGGGACTTTACGGCGCGGCGATGGGCTGGTGGCGCGATCCAGAACAAGCGCTTTACGTGGCCATCAAGTTTCCATTGATTATTCTGCTGACCACGGCCGGCAACGCATTGCTGAATGCCATGCTCGCACCGTTGTTGGGTTTGAATATTCCGTTCCGCCAGTCGTTCTCCGCCATCCTGATGAGCTTCACCGTCACGGCGGCCATTCTCGGTGCATTCAGCCCGTTGCTGGCGTTCCTGGTTTGGAACGCGCCACCGATGTCGCCGGAAGCGGTTTCCGGACCGGCTTACAATCTCATCAAGCTCACCCATGTCGTGGTGATCGCCTTCGCCGGGGTGACGGGCAATGCGCGCCTGTTTCAACTGCTCGCGCAACTGGGCGGCAGCCGGATGGTCGCCCGCCGGGTGTTGCTGGCCTGGCTCGGCGTCAATCTGTTTCTCGGCAGCCAGCTTTCCTGGATTTTACGCCCGTTCATCGGCGCACCGACGTTGCCGGTGGAATTTTTCCGCGCGGCGGCGCTGCACGGAAATTTTTACGAAAATGTCTTTCACTCCCTGCTGCAAATTCTCCAATTCGATTAAAACAAAACCTGTTGACTTATGAACGACCAAAATCCAGTCCCGCCACAAATTCCTCCACAACTCCCGCCCGTGATGCCCGCCTGGGGTCCGCGACCGCTGGGCGATGATCCGGCTGAACGCGCCGCCATCCCGAACGTCATCGTTGCCATTGAAGCCATCCTTCGCCAGCCGCGGCGGATGATGTTCCAGTTGCGCCAGCCGGGCGCGGGGCGGTTGATTGCCGCGATGATTTTTGTGTCCGTCGTGTGCAGCTTGATTTATGGCGTGGTGGCCGGGACGTTTTCCGGCGGCACGCAACTTTGGGCCGCACCGGTGAAAATCGCGGCCGGCTTGATGATTTCGGCGCTGATCTGTCTGCCGAGCCTCTACATATTCACCTGCCTGAGCGGTTCGCAGGCGCGCCTGGTTGAGGTGAGCGGCCTGCTGGCAGGGTTGCTCCTGCTGATGACCATCCTGTTGATTGGTTTCGCGCCCGTGGCCTGGATTTTCTCGCAATCCACGGAATCACTCGCCTGGATGGGCACCCTGCACCTGGTTTTCTGGCTCGTTGCGACCCTCTTCGGCCTGCGGTACCTGGCGAACGGATTTTCCCACTCCAATGCCAGATCCATGGCCGGCTTTTACACCTGGGTCGTCATCTTTCTGCTGGTGGCCATCCAAATGACCACCGCGCTGCGGCCCATCCTGGGAACTTCGGAGACGTTTTTCCCGACGGAGAAAAAGTTTTTCCTTTCGCATTGGGGTGATTGCCTGAATTTGTGGGACGGCGGATTAAAATCAAGATCGCGGGAGTAAATTCCGATGAATCCTTCCGCGAATCGTGAACCACTCTTGCGGCGGCGCATCAAATTGCTGACCTGGCTGTTTATCATCGGGCTGATCGCAAGCGGTGTGACCGCCATGCCTCTGGCGTACGAGGTCAGGTTGTTGGTGAGAATCCTGGGCGCGGATCACGGATCCACCGGTTGGGTGCGCTGGCTGGTGGAGATTCGCGATACACTCGCGCAAACGCAGGCACAACATCGGTTTCTGTTTTACGGCACCGACTGGCTGGCATTCGGGCATTTTGTCATCGCCATTGCCTTCGTCGGCGCGTTGCGTGACCCGATTCGCAACCGGTGGCTTTTCGACTTTGGTTTGATTGCCTGCGTGCTGGTGATTCCCTTTGCGCTCCTGTTCGGCGGTTTGCGGGAGATTCCGATTTGGTGGCGGCTGATTGATTGTTCTTTTGGTGTGTTTGGATTCATTCCGCTCTGGCTCTGCCGCAAATGGACGGGGGAATTGGAGCTATGCCTTAAAAGCTAGACAAATCCTGCCCCCGGGCGCGTCATACAGACAGACATGCGCGGATCGGAACTCGAACGGCTCTACGACGAGCACGCCCAGGCGCTTTATGCCTTTCTCCTGAACCTGACCCGCGATGAAGCCGACACCCGCGACCTGCTCCAGGACATTTTCGTCAAGTTCGCCAGCCATCCGGAGCTGCTGGAAGGTGTTCGAGACGAGCGGGCGTTTCTCATCCGCCTGGCGCACAATGCGGCGATTGACTTGATCCGCCGGCGCGGAACCCGCGACAAAACCCGCGATCAGTTTGCCGCCGAAAGTCTTTCGCCGTTCGCGCCGGCCAGCGATCCGGATGGACAGGCCTTTCGCGCCGCGTTGGCCCGGGCGCTGGCCGAATTACCGGCGGAACATCGCGCCGTGGTGCATTTGAAACTATGGGAAGGCTTGACCTTCGCGCAAATCGCCGATGCCCTGGACATTCCGTTAAACACCGCGGCCAGCCGTTATCGCTACGGGCTAGACAAATTGCGCGAGCGGCTGCGTCCCCTTT
>CAZKTW010000278.1:0-4860 GCA_964555775.1 uncultured Bifidobacteriaceae bacterium
ATTGGTCTGGAAGGCGATTTCATCAATGGTCTTGATGATTTTGGCGATGTCGTCGGACGAGACCTTGATGGCTTCCATGGCCACATTCATGGTTTGCATGTCGGCAACCCCTTTATCGGCTGCCATCCTGGCCTGTTTGGCCAGATCGTTGGCCTTTGTTGAATTATCGGCGTTGCGCTTGGTCATGCTGGACAATTCCTCCAGTGAGGCGCTGGTTTCTTCCAGTGAGGCCGCCTGCTCGCTCGCCCCTTCGGCCAGGGTCTGGCTGGAGGCGGAAATTTCGTTGGAAGCATGAACGGTCTGTTCACCCGCCTCCTGGAGATGCCGGATCGCCGTGGTCAGCGGTCGCACAATCGACCGCTCATTGAAGAAATAAAATCCGGTCAGGACGACCAGCAAAACGGCAGCGCCCCCGATGGCCATGATTCTCATGGTGGCCATCACCACGGCATCATGCCCGATGCCGGCTTTCAGCACAAAGGCGCCCTTGATCTCGCCGAGCTTCATGTTCTCCATGGGAAATCCCAGCACATCCTTGCCGTCGCCGGTCGGGCTTTTGGCCGGATCACCATGGCAAACCAAGCAGCTGGCCTGCAGCCGGACGGGGCGCGCCAGGACCAGTTCGTCATGTTTCCGGTCTTCAAAAAAGTATTCGGATTCGCTCCGGTCAAAAGCTTGAAACGCGGCGGAGAATTCGGCTCCGTTGTCATTTTTGGGGTTGCGCGCCGCCACACCCGGGCGGGACGGAACAAAAAATTTGAACCCGTTTTTTTGCGCGGCGCCTTCGACGGATTTCCAGGCCGCCACAATGGGAACAGTTTTATAGAGGTCAGTGGATGCGTAAACCTCGCGCAGCGGACGGCCCCCGGCCTGCCGGATGGAGGATTCCCGAACGCCGGTCATGTCAAAGACATGGCTTTGGTGCATGTCATCCATGTTTTGGGCGACCAGTTCCGATTGCTCGATGATCGAACTCATCTTGCCCCGGAGCTCGGCAATCCGGTTGTGGCTCGACACGTAGTAAACGATAATGATGCTCAGAGCCGTGGCCAGTACGACGGCTCCGGTGGCTGCCAACATGATGCGCGTTCCAAGTTTCATGGTATTTTGGTGTTTAATTTCCCGTTCAATTGGTTGCCTCGGAAGAAAACAAAAATTCCTCGTCCAATCTCGCGGACGTTTCCGGAACTGACGCCATCAAGACCCTCTTTGACCTGAAAAAGGACAAACGGAAGTTTGTTTGATGAAGCGGGGTTCATGACTGTTTGTTCATGGTTGTTCGGGCTCTCGACCGGTTCAAATATTCATGGAATCACCCATCCAGCGGGATTTTGCCAGGATCATCGGCCGCACCTGCGTCGTTGGCGCAGATTGGCTTGATCATCGACGGAATCGATGAAAACTTGAGCGGGAAATTCCCCACGGCAGATCCATTCCACGCGTTTTGAAATCAATGATGATGCGCAAAGTTCCGACTCAAGCTGCGCTCGGATGTGGAGCCCGATTATGCATTCCGCCGCCGGGTTGGTTCAATAATCCTTGAAATCGCCACCGAGAGGAATCTCGCTTCGGCCATGGGACGCTCCGATCATCCCTGGTTCAGCATGAGCATGTCCGTTCCCGTTGCAGTGAATTGCGACGGGCCGTCTTGCCACCAATGCGGCGATATGAGCCTTCATGACGCGAGTGGGCGTCTCCGTCGTTCCGGCCACGGCGGGCTTGCTGTAGCCCCGGACGAGTCTCAAAAGTTCTGCCACCGACTCTTTCATGGTGGTTGCCTGGGCATTGAGTTCTTCGGCCGCAGCCGCGCGCTCTTCGGCGTTGGCGGCGTTGGACTGGGTGACCTTGTCAATCTGGGCCGCCGGCAATGTTGATCTGTGTAATCCCTTGGGATTGTTCGCACGAGGTACTCACCCCTTCAATTCCTCTCGCAACTGCATCTTATGGAAATGGATATAACGCCGGATCCAATCGCAATAACAGCGCTTGGTGCGGACGGAAACTTGAGCGGCTTGGGAAGCCGTAAAAGGAATTTAGCCGGAGGCTAAAGCCCCGAAGGGGTGAGGCGAGACGGAGCAAGCCGAATCAACTGCTTGAACCGCATCACCTCCCGACACTGATCCAATAATTTAAGCTTGGGATAGGGGACGACTTTCCCAAAAACCGCGCCAGCCGAGTCATAATGGCCTTTTTGACCTTGACTGAGGAAAATAAGTTCTCTTAGGAAATATGTTTAAATTCCGTTTACGCGACTTCAGAACGGGAATTCCCGCCTACACCCAAGGCCACGGCGGGCAGGTCAACTTAATTTCAATTGGTAGTCCGGAAGGTGGGCCCCCGGCTAAACGTCCGCGGTTCACGCTGGTTGGCCCCGCGTGCCTGACTCTGGGCATTAGACCACGAGTGAGATTGAAGTATATTCAGACATGAACGCTTTGTTCGAGTTTGTTCTGGAGTTCGCGCTGAGCATTGTCTGGTGGATTTTGCTGTTTCCTGCGATTTGGTTGCTCGCCACTCCATTCATTTTGGTCATTGCCATGTTTCGTCGTGAGCCGTATCGATTTGGTGTGATGAAGATGTACGGAGCAGTGACAGACATTTGGAAAGAATGGGGCATCGCATTTGTGCCTTGAGAGGTTTGATGCGACGACGAGGTACAGGTGTAATTGCCGAAATGGCGGGTAGACCGGCGTGTCTTTCATCCGATAACGATTTCAAAAACAATCCGGAAGCACTTCGACCAGGATCAATTTTTGCCGCGTGCAAAGTCTGCGCGGCACAACCGGGGGTGAGCAACAATTGCGCAGTTCATTTAATTATTTCCCAGTGAAAGTGCGTCTTTCCGCATTGGTACGTTAATTGCATGGGGAGGTTTCAATTGCCAGGCAACATAGTTGTGTGGTCCGGCAATGTAACAAGAAACCAACGACAAACCAACCTTACTCGAGGAGAACGTTCGATGAAAATAAATCAATTATTGGCAATGTGCGGGATGGCCGCGGCTCTGTTTTTGAGCACTGGCAATGTATTCGCCCAAAATGGCGGTGGTGGTGGCGGTGGCGGTCGTGGCGGTGACCCGGCCGCATTCCAGCAGCGCCTGTTGGACAACTATCGCGAACAACTCGGCTTTACCAACGACACGGATTGGAATGCCATTCAGCCGCTGGTTCAAAAGGTGATGGACGCCCGACGCGATACGATGGGCGGCATGGGCCGTATGTTTGGTCGCGGCAACCGCGGAGGAAACAATAATAACAACAACGCCAACGGCAACAACAACGCCGGCAACCGCCGTGGTGGTTTTGGCGGCACGCCCAGCCCGGAAGCCGAGGCCCTGCAAAAAGCCATCGATGATAACGCTCCGGCGGCGCAAATAAAGGCCGCGCTGGCAAAATACCAGGCTTCGCAAAAGGACAAGCAAGCCAAGCTGTTGCAGGCGCAGGAAAACCTCCGCAAAGTGCTCACCGTCAAACAGGAAGCCCAGGCGGTCCTGCTCGGATTGGTGGACTGACCTACCCAGGAGAGAAGCGGACGTTCGCCTTATGAGTGAAACGGTTGCCCCAGAAACGTCGTTGAAGCAGTTGCTGGATCGCATGGTTGCGGCCCGGCAATTGTCTTCGATCGACGCGGAGTCCTTGATCCAGGTGAAATTTCCCGGCCAGAACGAGGAGGACATCCTCCGGTGGCTGGCCGGGGAATACGGGTTGGCGTACACAACTTTGGATGACGTTGACCCGGACCGTCAGCTTCTCTCTCTCTTTCCCGCCCGCATTTTGCTGAAGGAGGAACTCCTTCCGCTCAAGCGGCTCAATGGCACGGTCGAGGTCGCCACCAGCCGCCTCTTTGCCACGCAGGGATTCGACGCGCTGAAGACCATGACCGGCCTGAATCTCAAGCCGGTCCTGGCCGCCAGCGAAGCGATCCAGCGCGAAATAAAAAAACACCTCGGAGTCGGCGCGGACACCATCGGCACGCTCGACAAGGAAAAAGGTTTCCAGGTCGTTGACGAAAATTCCGAGGACAACAACATTGATGAGGCGGCCGAGGATGAGGCTTCCATCATCCGCTTCGTCAATCAGGTTTTGAAGGATGCCATCGAGCTGCGCGCGTCGGACATTCACCTCGAACCGTTCGAGGACGAATTTCGCATCCGTTACCGCATCGACGGCGTGTTGCAGGACACGGCCGTTCCCGCGCAACTCAAGCGGTTTCAACCGGCCATCGTTTCGCGCGTCAAAATCCTGAGCCATTTGAACATCGCCGAAAAGCGGCTGCCGCAGGACGGCCGCATCAAGATCCGTCTCGATGATGCCGAGGTGGACATCCGCGTTTCAGTCATTCCGATGTTGCACGGCGAGGCGGTGGTGATGCGTTTGCTCCGGCAAACTTCCAATTTGCGCGGCATGGACGGGCTGGGCATGGACGCGCGCGAACAGGAATGTTTCCAGCGCGTCCTTCAATTGCCGCACGGCATCATTCTCGTCACCGGCCCGACCGGCAGCGGCAAGACTTCGACGCTATACACCGCACTCAACGCCATCAACGATTCCGTCCGCAAAATCATCACGATTGAAGACCCGGTCGAATATCAGCTCAAGGGTGTCAACCAGATCCAGGTCTCCGAGAAAGCCGGGCTGACCTTCGCGCGCGGGCTGCGCTCGATTTTGCGTCATGATCCGGACGTGATTCTCATCGGTGAAATCCGCGACCAGGAAACCGCTCAGATTGCCGTGCAGGCGTCGCTCACCGGCCATCTGGTTTTCTCCACGTTGCATACGAACGACGCCCCCGGCGCCTTGACTCGCCTCGTGGACATGGGCGTCGAACCGTATCTGGTCGCCTCATCGCTCGAAGCCGTGC
>CAZKTW010000279.1:0-4856 GCA_964555775.1 uncultured Bifidobacteriaceae bacterium
AGCGGTTGATGTTGGTCTGGGTCAGCCAAAGATGATAGACGCCGAAGCTGCCGCCAAGATTGCCGTCGCCAAACATCACCCCGCATTCCCGCACAGGTTCGTTATCACCGGGGCGCAACGCCGGAAAGCGGGTGGTTTTGCCCAGACCATCCGTGGCCGACAAGTAAAATGCGACAACTTGATTCGCCGTTTGACCGGGAATAGTCGCGCTGAAAATGCCGTCATTCGCGATACAGTCTCCAGCCGTGCCGTCATCCTTCATCCCCACCGCCGCATATGTCGTGGCCGGATCCAGCCGGTAATACAGCGTAAGATTGGTCACGCCGATCGGATCCTGCACCCGCGCCGTCACCACTGCCACCTGACCTGCTGCCGGCAGCGGCGGATTGTGTGTGACGCTGTAAATTGCCGGTCCCGCATTTGTCACATATCGGCTGTTCGACATTCCGGGCGAGCCCAGGTTGGCCGGAACCGGCATCGCCGCCGTGGCTTCCAGCCAGTTGCCGTTCAACCGTAAAAGCACTTCGGGCCAGCCATGAAGCCATCGCGCCTTGAACCGCAACGTCGCCGTCTGGCCGGCCGCAAGTGGGTTTGTGTTCAGGGCAACCTCGCAGGAATTATCTCCCGTCCAGAGGCGGTCGCTGCAACGGATGTGCAGTGAATGCCCGCTGGCATAACCGGAATTTTCCAGGCTGGAACGGGACATGCAGCCCTGGAATGACCAGCCGTTCGTGCCACTTTCAAAGGTGGAATTGGAGACATAATTGGTGGTGCCCGAATCTACTTCAATATTGTCCACCAAACATTCGCCCACATCTAAAATGCCGATCTGGGCGTAATCTATCGAGGGATCGAAATTCGCGCCATTGTCCATGACGCCGGTCGTTTCGATGTTGGTCCAGGCCGATTTCGGTGTCTCGTCGCTGTCCGCCCAGTTGGAGGCCAGCCGGTTGTTGCTGTTGGGGTCGATCAGTTCCAGACTGCTGCCGCCGCCGGCCGACCATTCACCCCAGCGTCCGCCCGTGCCGTAAGCCACGTCATTCACCATGATGTTGATGATATTGGTCACCGCGTTCCCCTGGCTGCCGGTCGTCTTGTGTTCCGCAGGCATCAGCAACGCCACATGCTCGCCATTGTGCGACAATTTGCCGCTGAAGTTGCCGACGGTATTGCCACCGTTCAAATTCGGATATTTCGCAAACAGATTGGTCGCGTTTCGGGCCACAACCAGATAACCGCCCGATGCCAGCAGGGTGTCGGCAGGAATGAGATAGGTGATGGCATCGCTTAACTGCCAGCCTGACAGATCCACCGCATTGGTGCTGCGATTGTATAATTCCACGTATTGGTCGTCATCGTTGCCGCTGATCGGGTCATACATCAGCTCGTTAATCACGACCTCGCTGGTGAGAATGTTCGCGTTATTCGTTCCCGGTGTTTTGGCGCTCAACCGGTAAAACTCATTCGCCCCATCCGGCCAGCGTCCCGTAGCCACACCGTTTTGTTGCGCCCCGAATTGCACCGCGTCCAGAATTCGGTTTTGGCCCGGGTTTTCGAAAAAGATGGTTTCGCCCACGGCGTTGAGCGCGAAATTCATACTGGTTTGGCTGTAGAAAACAAATCCGCGCGCCGGAATAATCGTGCCCGCCGGAATGACAAATTTGTTCGTCGCCGGATCATCCGTCAAAATGCAGCCCGAAATATCCACCCCGTTGGTGCTGTGATTATAAAGCTCGATATAGTCGTAATCCGGCGGATCGGTGTGCGCCAGGAATTCGTTGATGACGACGTTGCGCAGCGGGCTGGGTGTAAACCCGTCCATTTGTCCGGGCGAACCGCCAATGACGTCGCTGATGTCCCACGCGCGCGGACCGCCTTCGCCAAAAGTCGGATTAGCCAGCACCAGGGAATGGCCCGTCCCGTCCGCCGCCACCGGCCACGGATACGTCGCGCTATAAGGCACCGTCAGCAGCACATTGGTCCGTTCATCCAATAACAGAAGTGTTTCGGCCTTCTTCAGGCTGCCGGTATAGGGCCCCATGACATTGATGCTGCCATAAACACTCTGGAGGTCGTTCGGAGCAGCGGCGATGACGAGATACCCGCCACCGGGAATCATTGTGTTCGGCGGAAACTTGAAATTCATGTCTGCACAGGTAATTTGATAGCCGCTGATATCCTGAAACCACGGATTGGAGTTATAAAGTTCGATGAATTCCAGATTCTTCCCGTCCCCGCGCGGCGCGGGCTTATACATGATTTCTGAAAACGCCAATGGTGTCGTCCGGCTCGACGGCCCCATCGCATCGTGCGGATTGACCGTCGTGCCAACCACGGCGCTGGTCACATTGGCGATGTCGCGGAATTGCGCCGTGGTGACTGCATTCGAGCTGCGGCTGCTCACGGAGAAACCGAGGTGGATCTGGCCCGGCATGGAGATCGTGTCACTGCCGAGCTGCGTCCACGTCTGGCCGTCGTAGCTGGCAAATCCAGTGAAAGTATTGCCCACACGATTCAGCCGCAGCCAGGTGTTGGGATAATTCGCCGGAAAATTTCCGCTTGAAATGGCCGCATCGCCCGTGGGATCGCGCCATTCGAAGAAGCAACCGTTCATCGACGGCGTCGCCATGGACGCCGCAAAACGACTGCTGGCGTCGAGCGTTTCTCGCGCCATTAATCCAGCCTTGGCAAAAATGTCGGACAAGCCCAGGCCGGCCAGCCGGACGGACACGTCAAAATTGCCGGTGTAAACTTGGTAGGAAAAATTGCCCTGATCCGAGCGGCTGCCAAAGTCGCTGCCCGCCGCGGTCACGTTCAGACCATTGCCGGCGACGGTCACGATTGATCCTACCGCCGGATTGCCGAGGTCCTGCGGCGCATAGGGCAGCGCCTGGAAAATGACCGTTGTGCCCGGGGCAATGGTGTTGGGGATCGTCGCCCGGTCGCGTACGCCGTTGATGACGATGGAATAATTGCTGCCATAAGTCATCGGCGCCGTCACCAAAACCACCGTCAAGTTATCCGCGTTCAGCGCAGCGCCAGTGACCAGCTGGCCGTTGGAGAAAACGTAGTTAGCCACATTCGTCGCACTGCCCGCCTCCACCAGTTTGGAATAGACCATTTGCACATTCGTGGCGCCAATGTTGAAAACACGCGTGACTACCGGCGGATTCGTGTCAGGAAACACCGTAAGCACCGCATTCGAACTAACCGCGCTGAACACCGTGCTGTTGGCGGTGTTGGTCAAGGCGACGTAGAACACCGCACCGCTGTCTGTGATTGCCGACGAGCCAAGCTGGTAAATCGAGTTGGTCGCCCCGGCAACGGGTGTGCCGTTGCGATACCATTGGAAAGTAACCGGATGGCGTCCAATGTAACCTACATTGAAGCTGGACGGCTGCTGTTCGGTCACGGCGGTATTGGTCGGCTGTGTCACAATGACCACGGGCCCGGTTTGTGGCGATACATTCGGTCCGAGTTGGTAGTCCTGCGTTACCTGCTGCGAGGACAATGTCATCGAATAGATTCGGAACTCGTCAATCGAGCCGTAGAAATAAGGGTCGTTGTACTGCGACCGGCCCAGCCAGTCATTGACCGTGCTGCCGATTGCCGCCGGGGTAAAAGTGAAGCTGTCATTCTCTCCGATCAATGCGCCATCAATGTATATTTTCGCGGTCTGCGCGTTGCCGTCCTGCGTCCAAACGACGTGATGTTCAACGCCCACGGCCGGCCGGTTGGGGAGGTCAAGCACTTGTTCCCCGGAGCCGAGGTTGTAAGCGCCGCGGACACCGCCGAAGCCATCGGGTACCGACAAAAACATATAACTGGTGCCGCCGCCCTGGTTGCCTTCACCGCCGCTGCTGTTCCCAAAATCCCAAAGCCGCGCCCAGCCGCCGCCGCCATTGTCGGTAAACCAGGCTTCAAATGTTACCGAATTCAGGTTCGTGAACAAATCGTTTGGCAAATCCACAAACGCACTGGAGCCGTTCAATACGACGGCACCTCCGGCGATCGTCGCGCCGCCGGACAAGGTACCGTTCGCGCTGCCTTCAGAATCATTTGCGTTCGCCGTGAAACTATACCGATGCATGAGCGTTTGTGGTGGATCGGTGACATAAATCGTTTGCGTGCCGGTGACGCCGGCATAGCCGGCGGTTACCGTGGCCACGCC
Source organism: uncultured Bifidobacteriaceae bacterium (assembly GCA_964555775.1). Lineage (GTDB taxonomy): Bacteria > Verrucomicrobiota > Verrucomicrobiia > Limisphaerales > UBA11358 > UBA11358. The sequence goes on from CAZKTW010000279.1 coordinate 4,172, forward strand.
GATTCCAACCGCCGTGAGGCGCCCGGCAGAACTGACGGTGACAACGTTGGGGTTGCTGGAATTGAAGGTGACGCCCGATGCGAGCAACAGATTCACGTTGGTAATATTGGCAAAACTGCCGGTGACGCTGGCCGTTTGCGATGTGCCCAGCTCCATGGTTGTCGCGACCTGGACGTTCATGGATTGCAGCACGCCAGGATCCGCAACGACTCGATTTGGCCCCGCCGACAAATTCACAGCGATCTGCAAGGGACTTATTGCGGCATCCCAGATTCGGAACTCGTCAATCGAGCCGTAAAAATAAGGGTCCGGCCATTGGGACCGGCCCAGCCAGTCGTTGACCGTACTGCCGATTGCCGCCGGCGTGAAAGTGAAACTGTCATTTTCTCCGATCAATGCGCCATCAAGAAAAATTTTAGCGGTATGGGTGTTGGCGTCCTGCGCCCAGACGAGGTGGTGCTTGACCCCAACAGCTGGCCGCGTGGAAAGGTCAATGACTTGTTCGCCGGAGCCGAGGTTGTAAGCGCCGCGGATGCCGCCGAAACCGCTGGGAACCGATAAAAGCATATAGCTGGTGCCGCCGCCCTGGTTGCCTTCACCGCCGCCGCTGTTGCCGAAATCCCAAAGCCTCGCCCAGCCGCCGCCGCCATTGTCAACGAACCAGGCTTCAAATGTAACCGAGTTC
>CAZKTW010000280.1:0-4856 GCA_964555775.1 uncultured Bifidobacteriaceae bacterium
ACCAATTGGAGCATGGTTTACACCAACCCGGCAAACGCCTGGTATAGTCTGACGCAAGGAGCCACCAGCGTGACCGTAGGCGGGCCGTCAACGCCCAGTTTTTCCTCGCCGATCACCGGCATTGGCATTGTCGAGTTCACCAACACTGTCCCCGGCGGCAATAACGGATACAATTATAACGCGATTGTAATTAACCAGGGACCGGGTGACTTTCCGTCGAGCCCGCCGGTCCTTGCCGCTCCGGCGATCACCCCCCAATCTGTATATGTTGGCGGCGGCGCGTCCTTCTTGCCGTCGTTTTCGGGCGCACCAACTTTGGTTTATGCGTGGCAGACCAACGGAGTCAACGTGACCGGAAGCAGATTTCTGGGCGCAAACACCACGACCCTGACCGTCACCAATGTCAATGCCAACGATGCGCTTTGGAACTGGTCGGTGGCCGTGACCAACTTTTTTGGCAAAGCCACGAACAACAACCTGGCATTGAATGTCAGCAGTGTGCCGCCGGAGCTTTTGTATGCGGAAACATTCCCTTATGTGGGACCTAACGGGAACCTGCCGATCACCGGTGTTGGCTGGGTAAGCGCCGCATCTGGTGGCACTGCCATCGGTATTTACCAGGCCAGCCCCGGCATCGGCGATGTCTTTTCCTATTCCCCTGCCGCCACCACCAACGCTTACTTCACCACCACCACCAATGACACCGGCCTGTCCGGACTGCCGTTGGTGGCCATCAATCCCGCCATTTACCCGGCGATAACCTTGCAGGCCGGCTTCGTTCCCGGCAATGCTCCCGGCCAGGTCCCCGGAGCAATCAGCGTCTACTGGGCGGTGGCGATGAATGGAACGTGGTATGCCTCGGCGCAACCCATCCCGATTACTCTCACCGCGTTGAGCCCCTATCTAAACTACCAGCTGGGTTTTAACCCGGATCCAACCAATTGGAACAACCTGACCATCACCGGCACGGGGGCCATCATCGGCAGTCAGGCCTCCGGCGCTTTGACCGGCAACATCACCGGCGCCGGCCTGGTCGTTGCTCATAATGATGGGAGCGGTTCAGACATGAATTTCCAGAATTTCGAAATTCTGACCAATCTCGCAGTGGGGACCGCGCCGGACATTGGCACCGATATACCCAACTCCGTGGGTGTCGCTTCCGGCGGCGGCGCAAGCTTTGGTGTTTCTGCCACCGGAACTCAACCTTTCACTTACAGCTGGGAGACCAATGGTGTCGCGGTTGCAAATGGGGGCCGGGTCTCCGGCGCAAACACCGCGACCCTGACCATTGCGAATTTAAATGCCAACGACAACAATATGGCGATCGTGGCCATTGTCGCCAACACGGCCGGCACAAACAGAAGCGACAGCATTTTCACCGCGGCCATATTGACGGTAACCAATCCGCCGGTTGGCCTGCTCTATTCGGAACAGTTTCCGTTTGTCGGCCCGGTGGCCCAGAACTATCCAATCAGCAGTGTGGGCTGGGTGGAAGCGGTTCCCAGCGCCCCACAAGCCCTGTTCCAGCTGACGGCGAATACCAGTGAAGGCGCCGTCTTTGCCTATCTTGGAACCCCGGGCACGACCGTGTATTACGCCACCACGGCCACGGACACCAACCAGTCCGGATTGCCATTCCCGAATATCAATCTGGCCGCTTATCCGAGCTTGAACTTTTCCGTGGATATTGCGCCGAGTTCCTCCGCCAGCAATGTCACCGCATTTGTGGCGGTGCAGTTGGCGCAAACCGGTGGCACCAATTGGTACGTCGCTGCCAGTCCCCTGCCCGTGCCAACGTCGGTTGATAGCGCGACCTACGCCAATTACACGACGGCCTTTAATCCCGCGGCCGCAAACTGGAAAAACCTCACCGTCACCGCCTCTGGTGGGATTATCGGGGCAACGGCGGCCAGCAAACTGAATGGGGTCATGATCGGCTCCGGCCTGGTGTTTGTCACCGTGGGAACCGGAGGCAACTTCAACTTCGATAATTTCCAGATCACGGGAACTGGTCTTGGCGGCATCAATGTCGGCCCGTTGACGGGCGGCAACATCAATCTGTCGTGGGTGGGGAATCCCGTGGTGAACCTGCAGAGTTCGACCAACTTGAGCAGCAGCCTGTTCTGGCAGGATGTGCCCAATACGCTGGGTCTCTATTCGTTGCCGATGCCGGCAACCGGACCGCAGAAGTTCTTCCGGCTGGTCGAGCACTGAAACCGCCGGACGCTGGATTCGAAAAAGCTGCAAGCGGTCAGGGCCGCTTGCAGTCCTTTTTGATTGGTGGAACGCTCACATCATTAAGTAATCGAGCTTTTTATTATGACCGGATTTGACCTGCGGAAACCTGGATTGACCGCCTGCCTCGCCGCTCTGATTTCGACGATTGCGGCGGCAGACAGCCATACCGTTTCCGTTGTCAGCCCCAAGCCTCCGGTGACTGAAGGCTTCAAAATGGGCGGGGCGCGCAGCCCCGACGGCAACACGCTGACGCTGGACAGCCGCAGCCTGTTGCTCAACGGAAAACCGTGGACGCCCGTCATGGGCGAATTCCATTTCGCCCGTTACCCCGAAAATGAGTGGCGCGAAGAATTGCTCAAGCTGAAGGCGGGCGGCGTTGACATCGTGTCCACCTACGTTTTCTGGATTCATCACGAAGAAATTGAAGGGCAATTTGATTGGTCGGGCTCACGCAACCTGCGTCATTTTATTCAAACCTGCCAGGAAACCGGATTGAAGGTGTTTGTGCGCTGTGGTCCGTGGGACCATGGCGAAGTGCGTAATGGCGGTTTGCCGGACTGGCTCCTGCAAAAAGGCTGGAGGATCCGCTCCAACGATACCAACTATCTCAAAACGGTGAAAATCTTCTATGATGAAATCGGCCGGCAACTGGACGGCCTTCTCTGGAAGAATGGCGGACCGGTCATCGGCATCCAGTTTGAAAATGAATACAAGGGCCCGGTCGCACATTTATTGACGCTCAAACGTCTCGGCCGGGAAGCGGGACTCGATGCGCCGATTTACACCCGGACGGGATGGGACCAACCAAAGGGGCAAATGCCTTTCGGCGAATTGGTGCCGCTCTATGGCGTCTATGCGGAAGGCTTTTGGGACCGCGTGCTCACGCCCATGCCCGCGGGCTATTGGAAGGGATTTCAATTCTCCAATTTTCGCATGGATGACGCCACCTTCAGTGGCCTTCCCGGCAAGGGCGGCACCCTCGACCCGCCGGACGCAGAACAATACCCGTATCTCACCTGCGAAATCGGCGGCGGCATGATGAACAGCTACCACCGGCGCATCCTGGTCAATCCCCTGGACGCCGAGTCCACCACCCTCATCAAACTCGGTTCGGGCAGCACCCTCCTCGGTTACTACATGTACCACGGCGGCGTGAACCCCGAAGGCAAACAGACCACCTTGATGGAATCGCAAGCCACGGGGTACTGGAACGACATGCCGGTGAAAAACTATGATTTTCAAGCACCGCTGGGCCAGTATGGCCAAATTCGCGAGCAATATCATCTTCTGCGGCGTCTCCACCTTTTCCTGCATGAATGGGGTCCGGAACTCGCCAAAATGCCGGCCACGATGCCGGATCAACGTCCGCAGGGAAAAGATGATTTGGACACGCTGCGATGGTGCGTGCGTTCTGATGGAACGAATGGCTTTGTATTCGTAAATAATTATCAACGGCTTCAATCGTTGCCACCCAAAACCAATGCGCAGTTCACGGTCAATCTGCCGACAGGCCCGTTCACGTTCCCCGCAAGCCCCGTCACCATCCCGACGGATGCCTGCTTCTTCTGGCCGTTCAATCTGGATCTCGGCCAGGGGGTGCGGCTGGCCTGGGCGACCGCGCAGCCGATCACGGCGATTGATGACGGCGACGTGCGCACGGTCTTTTTTGCCGAAACCAGGGGTGTGCCGGCGGAATTCGCCTTCGATCACGCCGCCGGACTTAAAATCATTTCCGGTCGCGTCACGGACAACAGCGGAAAAGCATTGGTCCGTGACGTGAAACCGGGCACCGGCGCAGCCATCCAGATAAAGGACGTCAAAGGCACACTGCGAATTGTATTGCTCGATGATTCCCGGTCCCTCGCGATTTGGAAGGCAAACTGGCAGGGCCGGGAGCGGGTCTTTCTCACCCGCGCCGGATTCGTTTCTGACGGTGATGAATTGCGGCTGACTTCAACGAATCAGGCTGATCTCAATGTCGCAATTTATCCTGCTCCAACAACGATCACGCTCGGCGGCGAAAAACTTCACGGTGAAACCGAAGGCGTTTTCGAAGGCTTTGCGCCCCGGGCTCCGGCTTCCGTGGCTCTCGAGGACGCGCTGGAACAGATCCAACCCGCCGGGCCGCCGCGCGAAATTCCCCTTGGCAGAATCGACCAGCCGGTTGCCGCCGGGCCGGAAGACGCGGATTTTGCCCGGGCCGCGGTCTGGCGGATTAGACTGCCCGCCAACCTTGATCTCAACTCCGACCCGATTTTGCGCCTGCATTATGTCGGTGACGTTGCCAGGGTGACGCTGAATGGCAAACTGCTCACGGACGATTTTTACAATGGCAACGCGTTCGAGCTGGGCTTGCGCCGTTATGCGCCGGCGATCCTGACCGGCGATTTGCGCGTCGAAATTCTTCCCCTGCGCAAGGATGCCCCCATCTACATGGCCCGGGAGGCGCGGCCTGATTTCGGCGACCAACAAAGCGCCGTTTCATTAAATCGCATCGAGATCGTGCCCCGGTATCAAATCGAACTTCTAAACAGGTAGGCACGGTGCGCTGCGCCGTCCCCGCCTTTGCATTACCCACAAGTCGAACCGGATTTCGGCAATCCCAACGGGATTGTGTC
>CAZKTW010000281.1:0-4843 GCA_964555775.1 uncultured Bifidobacteriaceae bacterium
CACTTCGTGTCGGTGTACATGAACGTCAGCACGTCCTTGGCGTCCGGATCGGCGGCGGCAACGGCGCGTTTGGCAGCACTAGCATTGCGGTCGGCCACGCGCTTTTCCACCGCCCGGAGTCCTTTTTCATCGAGGACCTTGGCTTTGAGCAACTCCTTCTTGTACGTCTCAATCGCGTCAATCGCCTTCCAGGACGCTTCCTCCTCCTTGGTGCGGTACTCGTTGCGCGGATCGCTGAGCGAGTGACCCCAGTAACGGTAGCAGTCCACTTCGAGAAACACCGGGCCGTTGCCTTCGCGGCAGAGTTTGGCCGCGCGCAATACCGCGTCACGGACGGCGAGCACGTTCATGCCGTTGACGATCTCGGAGTGCATGTTGTTTTCGGCAAACCCGGCCGGACGACGGGCCATACGATCCACACCCATCACCTCGTCATCGCTGCGATGCGTCATGCCATAGTGATTGTTGCAAACCAGGAAAATCATCGGCAGGCCAAACTGGTGGCCGGCGGCAAAATGGTTGGTGAACTGTGCCTGGGCGGCAAAATTCAACGATTCCAGAACGACGCCGTTGGCATACGCGCCATCGCCGGCAAAACAACAGACGACGTTGCCGCGCTGAAGATAGCGATTGGCCAGGGCCGCGCCCGTGGCAATCGGCACGCCGCCGCCGACGATGGCGTTTGCGCCGAGATGGCCCACGGTGAAATCAGCAATGTGCATCGAACCGCCGCGGCCGCGGCAATAGCCGTCGTCCTTGCCGAACAATTCGCAGATGGTGCGATAAACGTGTTCTTCCAGCGCCGCTTCCACCAGGTCTTCGTGCTTGGTGGCCTTGCAATTCGGCACACGCTTGCGGAGTTGTTCGTCGGTCATCTGGCGGATGGCGACCGTGCCCTTCGCGAGACTTTCGCCGTGACCGCGATGGGTGCTGGTGATGTTGTCGGGCAATTGAAGCGCACAGCACGCGCCGGTCGCGGTGCCTTCCTGACCCACCGAGACGTGTGTTGGACCGCGGTAATTGTAATCGCGGATCGGCTCGTAGGCGCCGGAACGCAGCTTGACGATCATTTCCTCGAGTTCGCGGATGACCAGCATGTCCTCCAGGATGGCGACCGCCTCGGCGGCGGTAAGCGTTTTGGCTTTGAGTTCGGACTGGAGATTGCCCTGGTAGCGATAGGCGGGGATTTTGCCGCAATTGATTTCGAACGGCTCGAATTTCGGCCGCGAATCGCTCAGATAGGTCGGTGATTTCTTCATCTTTTTTCGTTTCTGTTTATGCTCTTACGAGCTTGATTCCCGTTTTAACCAGTTCCTTTGCAAAAATCCGGTCCACCTGCTTGTCGGTGATCAACACATGGACCTTGTCCCAACTCCCGGCGCGGGCGAAGGACAGCTTGCCGGCCTTGCTGCTGTCGGCGAGCACGATCACCTGACGCGCTTGGCCCATCACCAGTTCCTTCGTAAACGCCTCGCCCGGATCGGTCGTCGTCAGCCCTTCCTTGAGTGTGAACCCGATGGTGCCCATGAATGCCTTGTCCACGTGCAATTCGTGCAGCACCAGCCGCGTCAACGGTCCCACCACCGTCTGGCTCAACCGCCGCAAGTCGCCGCCAATCATGATCAGGCGCGGTCCGCGACCGGACAATTCGTGGGCCGCCTGCAATGAATTGGTTACCACCGTCAGGTTCGTCCGCTCGCGCAACAGGCGCGCCAGTTCCAGCACCGTGCTGCCGCCGTCCAGGTAAATCGTGTCGCCCGATCCGACGAAGCCCAGGGCCGCCTCGGCAATCCGCCGCTTCTCGCGGGCAGCCAGCGACGTCTTGTCGGCAAACACCGGTTCGTCCAGCCGGCTCTCCACACTCACTGCCCCGCCATGCACCCGCCGAATGGCGCCGCTCGATTCCAACTGGTCCAGGTCCCGCCGCACCGTCGCCGGTGAGACCTTGAGCCGGCGGCAAAGATCCTCGATGCGGATGACGCCGCTGTCGCGAATCAGCGTCCGCAGGTTGTCCCAACGCTGCGGCGCCAACGCCTTCTGGTCCAGATCCGGCATGACAGGCTGTGAATGAATATGATTGATTATAGCGCAAGTATGGTCTAAATCAATCATTATCTTTCATTTTTTTAAAAACCCACCTTTGCAGGCAGGCGCCCCGATCAGCATTCGGCTTTCAGTTGGCTGACAACATTTTGTTGCATATGCAATAAAAGGTTGTACTAGCCAGATAATCAAATTCATGGCGAACAGGATAGAATAATAACACACACGAAAATTTCATAAGAGGGTGGAGCGCTTTGTCCGTACTCATTGGTTGGTGACTTTTGACATCCACCCGGCGATTGCCTACAGTCCGCCCGGTTTCAGACTTAAACATGGCCCACGTGGTTTTAATCAAGATTGCCGGGATGTTCCTGGTGATCGTCATCGGCTGGCTGGCCCGCAGGCGCGGGTTCCTCGCCGCGGAATTCACCGCCACCCTGAGCCGGTTGGTCGTGGACGTCGCCTTCCCCGCGCTGGTGTTCACCCAAATGTTGCGGACCGTGGACGCAACGGCATTGCGCGAAGGCTGGTTCAGTCCCCTGCTCTGCGGACTGTTGATCGTGATGGCGTACCTGGTCGGTCTGGTGGTTGCTCCGCTGTTCAGCGGGAAGGCCCAGCGCAACACGTTTATCTTTCTCGTGACCATTCCCAATTGGGTGTTCCTGCCACTGCCCATCGCCGAGGCGTTGTACGGCGGTGCCGGCGTCCGCACCGTATTGTTATGCAATGCCGGCGCGCAACTGGTGTTGTGGTCGTTTGGCGTCTGGATTTTGCATGGCAGCCTGCGGCAGGCGGCCCGGAATCTTTTGACCAACGCCGGGCTTTGGGCGACGGCGCTGGGCATCGTCATGGCGTTGATGTTCCCCGCTGCGCGGGAACTGGAAAACATCAATCCCGCAACCTCCTCCCTGGGCGGGATCATTGGCGGCGCGCTGGTGCAGGCGCTGACGCTGGTGGGAAGCCTGACGATCCCGTTGTCCCTGCTGGCCATTGGCGCGCAACTGGGGGGGCTGACCATTGCGGTGCATCGGTTCCCGCGGGCAGTGTGGGGGGTGCTCCTGGCACGCCTGATCCTCGCGCCATTGATGACGCTGGGCCTGGGCTGGGCGGCGATCCAGGCAGGCGTCCAGATACCGGAAATGACCCGCATGGTTTGTTATCTGATTGCCACGATGCCGGTGGCGATCAGTTGCAGTGTGATGGCCGAGCGTTATGGAGGCGACGCAGCGCTGGCCGCGCAGGGAATTTTCTACAGCACCCTCTTCAGCCTGTTGACCGTGCCGGCGATGTTCTTTTTGATCCAGCGGTTTGGATTGTGAGCGAAAAATTCGCAGCAACCAGCCTCACCTCACCCCGACCCTCTCCCCTCCATCCAATGGAGCGGAGAGGGAGAATCATCGGCCGGTGACCTTGAATTGCTACGACTGTTACGAAGTGGAAAACGATTGCGAGGACAATTTCAGATCACTTCGCCTCCGGATCAAACCGGCGGACGATGACTTCGGACAGGTCAATGTTTTCCGACTGGCGCAGGAGAAAAACCGCCATTTCCGCGATGTCACCGGGCGCAATCATCGGCTGGCCTTTGAGCCGTTTGCCGAGGTAGGTGCCCTTGATGAGATCGGTATCCACGCCGCCGGGGCAGAGATTGTACACGTGAATGTTGTGCGGCTTGAGTTCCATGGCCAGGCTGCGGGCAAAGCCGAGCAGGCCATGCTTGCTCGCGCAGTAGGCTGATTGGTGGAGATAACCCTGCACGCTCGACGTGCTGGCGACGTTGACGATGCGGCCCTGCCGGCGCGCGATCATTTGTGGCAAAATCTCCCGCGTGACCAGGAACGGCGCAGTGAGGTTGACCCGCAGAACGCGCTCCCACGCGGCCGGATCCATTTCAGCCACCGGCGCCTCCAGGAACATCCCGGCGTTGTTGATCAGAAAATCCACCTGACCCAGGCGTTCAACCAACTGCCGGACGGCGGCGGGAATTTGATCCAGCTCCGCGAGGTCGCACGCGACGAATTCTCCGCCGATGTCCGGTTTGGACCGCGACAGCAACCCGAGCCGCACGCCTTCGCGCGCCAGCGCTTTGGCGATGGCCAGCCCGATGCCGCGGCTGGCGCCGGTGACCATGGCGGTTTTGCCAGCCAGCGAGTTCACATTTTTAGCGCCCGTTGCCGGTATGCCTCATCCGGCCGGCCGGCAATGCGGACGATGTTTTCGTCGGAGAAGAAAACCGGCCCGCCCAGCACGGCGGCGCCGACGAAAACCTTGGCCGCTTTCTCGGCCATCAACATGGCAGCCAGAATCGATTGCCAGGTTCCACCCAGCGTGATGATGCCATGATTTTGCATCAGGATGACTCGTGGCTGGGATTGGTGTTTCTTGATGAAGGCTTCGGTCTCACGGCGAATGGCCTGGGCCAGTTTCAAACCGGGATCGGTGAGCGGTATGAACACCGAGGCAACCCCGCAGCAAACGATTTCGTCGGGAAACATCCGGTTGACGGCAAAATCCCGCGCCCGCGGCGAGCACAGGATCTGGTTGACGGTTGTGGCATGGGTGTGGCCGACAAATTTGATGCCGGGCAACGAAAGCAGCCACGCATGGAACACCGCTTCGACGGAGGGCTTCTTCGCCTTCGGATCCACCCGGGCGGCCAGCAAGGCGTCGTCCACCTGCTGGTCGGTCAGGTTTTCCTTCTCCAGCATGGGCAGCAGCGCGGACAAACGGCACTCGACCACGTCTTCTTCCTTCAGCGTGCCGAGGCAGGTGCCACTGGCCTTGACGAGAAAGGTGTCAT
>CAZKTW010000282.1:0-4833 GCA_964555775.1 uncultured Bifidobacteriaceae bacterium
AAGATCCGGCCAAAAACGAGGAAGAGGCGCTCAAGGACATTTACCGCCGCCTCCGGCCCGGCGATCCACCCACCGCCGCCAACGCGCGCGCGCTGCTCAAGCGGTTGTTTTTCGATCCGAAACGCTACGATCTGGGCCGTGTTGGCCGTTACAAGATCAATCAAAAACTTGGCCTCAAGGACAAGGAAGAATCACGCATCCTCAGAAAGGATGATCTGGTGGCGGCAACCAAATATCTCCTGCGCCTCAAGAAGGGCGAGGGTAGCGTGGATGACATCGACCATCTCGGCAGCCGCCGCATCCGTACCGTCGGCGAACTGCTCGCCAACCAGTGCCGCGTCGGCCTCTCCCGTACCGAACGCCTGGTCAAGGAACGCATGACGCTGTTCGATCAAAGCGTTGAGGCGATGACGCCGCAGAAACTCATCAATCCGAAGGCGCTTTCGGCGGTCATCCGCGATTTCTTTGGCCGTTCGCAACTCAGCCAGTTCATGGACCAGATCAATCCGCTGGCCGAACTGACGCACAAACGCCGTCTGTCGGCCCTCGGGCCGGGCGGGTTGAGCCGTGACCGCGCGGGCTTCGAAGTCCGCGACGTGCATCCGTCGCATTACGGGCGCATCTGCCCGATTGAAACGCCGGAAGGCCCGAACATCGGCCTTATCGCGTCCCTGGCCACGTTTGCGCGCATCAACGATTTCGGTTTCCTGGAAACGCCGTATCGCAAGGTTGAGAACGGCAAGCTCACCGAGAAAATTGATTTCCTCACCGCCGATCGCGAGGAACAATTCATCATCGCCCAGGCGAATTCGCCAGTCGATGACAAGGGCAAATTCCTGACCGATCGCGTGGTTTGCCGCGCCCGCACGGACTTTATCGACGTGGAGCCGGCGCGCGTCGATTACATGGATGTTTCGCCGAAGCAACTCGTGTCCATTGCCGCGTCGCTGATTCCGTTCCTGGAACACGACGATGCGAACCGCGCCTTAATGGGTTCCAACATGCAACGCCAGGCCGTGCCGCTGCTCGTGACCGAGGCGCCGCTCGTGGCGACCGGACTGGAAGATCGCGTGGCCCGCGATTCCCGCGCCGTCGCCGTCGCCGAGGAGGCCGGCAAGGTCGCTTCCGTCAGCGGCGATTACCTGATTGTGACCGAGGACGGCAAACTGCCGGAATCCAAGAAGAAGATCAAAACCGACCCCGAAAAGGGCGTGTGGGTTTATCCGATCCGCAAATTCATGCGGTCCAATGCCGCCACGTGCATCAATCAAAAGACCCTGGTGCGCAAGGGCGACCACGTCAAGAAAGGGCAGGTCATTGCCGACGGTCCCTGCACGCAGAACAGCGAGCTGGCCCTGGGCCGCAACGTGCTCGTGGCCTTCATGCCGTGGAATGGTTACAACTTCGAGGACGCCATCCTCATCAGCGAACGGATCGTGAAGGAAGACATATTCACGAGCATTCACATTGATGAATTTGAAGTCGCCGCCCGCGACACGAAACTCGGCCCCGAGGAAATCACGCGCGACATCCCGAACCTCGGTGATGAAGCGTTGAAGAACCTGGGGCCCGACGGCGTCATCCGCGTGGGCGCGGAAGTCAAGCCCGGAGACATCCTCGTCGGCAAAATCACGCCGAAATCCGAAACCGAACTGGCGCCGGAAGAACGTTTGCTCCGGGCCATTTTCGGTGAAAAGGCCGCCGACGTGAAAGACACGTCGCTCAAGGTTCCCTCCGGCACGTACGGCATCGTCATGGACGTGAAGGTGTCGTCCAAGAAGGAAGGCGAGCGCGGCAGCAGCGGCAGCAGCAAGCCGGCCACTACCGAGGACAAACGCCACGCGAAACAGGTGGAAGAAGACCACCGGAAGAAAACCGATGAATTGCGCGACCAGCTGACCGAGGCGTTGAGCAACATTTTGCTCGGCGAAAAAATCCCGCTCGACGTGGTCAATTCCGAGACCGGTGAAATCATCATCCCGGCCAACCGCAAAATCACCAAGACATTGCTGCGCAAACTCGCCACGGTTTATGACCGCATCGAGATTGATCCGTCGCCCATCCGCAACAAGATCAATGAGATCATCGGCAGCTTCAAAAAGAAGTTCGATGATTTGCAGATGCAATACGACGAGGAGATCGAGCGCGCCGAGGCGGGCGAAGGCGTGGAAGCCGGCATCGTCAAATCGGTGAAGGTCTACATCGCCTCCAAACGCAAGCTGTCGGTGGGTGACAAGATGGCCGGGCGCCACGGCAACAAGGGTGTCGTCGCGCGCATCGTGAAGGAAGAGGATATGCCCTTCCTGGAAGACGGGACGCCGGTCGAAATCGTTTTGAACCCGCTGGGCGTGCCTTCCCGCATGAACGTCGGTCAGGTGTTGGAAACCCACCTGGGCTGGGCGGCGAAGATCCTGGGCATGAAATTCGCCACGCCGGTTTTTGACGGCATCAAGGAAAAGGACATCCGTGGTTACCTGAAGGAAGCGAAATTGCCCGAACATGGCAAGACGATCCTTTACGACGGCTGCACGGGTGCCGCGTTCGACCAGGAAATCGTGGTGGGCTACATCTACATGATGAAGCTGGGCCACTTGGTGGCGGACAAGATTCATGCGCGCGCGGTCGGGCCTTACTCGCTCGTCACGCAACAGCCGCTCGGCGGCAAGGCGCAATACGGCGGCCAGCGCTTCGGCGAAATGGAAGTGTGGGCCATGGAAGCCTACGGCGCGGCCTATACGCTGCAGGAACTGCTCACGGTCAAATCCGACGATGTGCAGGGGCGCACGCGGATTTACGAAGCCATTGTCAAGGGCGACAACGCTTTGGAAGCGGGTATTCCCGAATCCTTCAACGTGCTCGTCAAGGAAATGCAATCGCTCGGCCTCGATGTCAAGGTCGGTTATTCCAACCCCATCGAGCATGCCGCTGACGGCGACGCCGCTTCCGCGGCCGCCGCGGCCACCCTGGCCTCGGTTTAACAAATTTGGCGCGATAAATCGCAAATTGAAATCGTATGATTAGCACAAGTTCAAAAGAAAACGCGCGGGAGTTGCTCGGCCTGGACAAGGTCAACCAGGTCGATTATGTCGCGATCACCGTCGCCTCGCCGGATGCCATCCGGTCCTGGAGCAAAGGCGAGGTCAAGAACCCCGAAACCATCAATTACCGCACGTTCAAACCGGAAAAGGGCGGCCTCTTCTGCGAACGCATCTTCGGCCCGGTCAAGGACTGGGAATGTTCCTGCGGGAAGTACAAACGCATCAAGCATCGCGGTATCGTCTGTGATCGCTGCGGTGTGGAAGTGACGCTCGCCCGCGTGCGCCGCGAACGCATGGGCCATATCGAACTGGCCGTCCCCACGTGCCATATCTGGTTCTTCAAGTGCATGCCCTCGCGCATCGGACTGGTGCTGGACGTGACGGCGCGCAACCTGGAGCGCGTGATTTATTACGAGGATTACCTGGTGATCGACCCGGGCAACACGCCGTTGAAGCAAAATCAGTTGCTCAACGAGCATGAATATCGCGAAGCCCGCGAAACCTACGGCGCCGACGCGTTCACCGCCAAAATGGGCGCGGAAGCGGTGCGCGAAGCGCTGGCCCGGGTGGACCTGGCCAAGGGCGTGGACGCCTTGCAGCAGGCCATGACCGAAACCAAGAGCAAGCAGATCCGCAAGAAGCTCGCGAAGCGCATCAAACTGCTCCAGGGCCTGGCCATTTCCAAGAGCCGTCCCGAATGGATGATTCTTACGGTGCTGCCGGTGATTCCGCCGGACCTGCGCCCGCTCGTGCCGCTCGAAGGCGGCCGGTTTGCCACGTCCGACCTGAATGATTTGTATCGCCGCGTCATCAACCGGAACAACCGGCTCAAGACGCTGCTCCAGCTCAAGACGCCCGAGGTCATCATCCGCAACGAAAAACGCATGTTGCAGGAGGCGGTGGACGCGTTGTTCGATAACGGCCGTCATGGCCGTCCCGTCACCGGCGCGGGCAATCGCTCGCTCAAGTCGCTCTCCGACATGCTCAAAGGCAAGGGTGGACGCTTCCGCCAGAACCTGCTGGGCAAACGCGTGGATTATTCCGGCCGCTCCGTCATCGTCATCGGCCCTGAACTCAAGCTCAACCAATGCGGTTTGCCAAAGAAAATCGCGCTGGTGCTGTTCGAGCCGTTCATCATCCGCCGCCTGAAGGAACTCGGCTATGTCCATACCGTTCGCAGCGCCAAGAAAATGATCGAGCGCCAGACGAAGGAAGTGTGGGATGTGCTCGAGGAAGTGACCAAGGGCCATCCGGTGCTGCTCAACCGCGCTCCTACGTTGCATCGCCTGTCCGTGCAGGCGTTCGAACCCCAGCTCATCGAGGGCGAGGCGATCCGCATTCACCCGCTGGTCTGCACCGCTTACAACGCGGATTTCGACGGTGACCAGATGGCCGTGCACGTGCCGTTGTCCGTCGAGGCGCAGATGGAAGCGCGTCTGTTGATGATGGCGACAAACAACATCTTCAGCCCTTCATCCGGCAAACCGATCATCACGCCGACGCAGGACATCACGCTCGGCTGTTATTATCTCACGGCCGAGCCGCGCACGCCGATGCCGGCCGACGCGAATACCCTGCCGTTGTTTGGATCGAAGGAAGAGGTGATTTTTGCCTCCGACGATGGCGGGTTGAAGACACACGACCGGATTCGTCTGTCGAATCCCGATTTCGGCAAGAAAACCGTTTTTGGCAATGCGGACAAAAAAGTCATCGTGACGACGGTGGGCCGCGTGCGATTCTGCGAAATCTGGCCGTCGGAACTCGGTTTCCCGAACAAGTCGGTCAAGAAATCCGA
>CAZKTW010000283.1:0-4829 GCA_964555775.1 uncultured Bifidobacteriaceae bacterium
GCCGCAAACACTTGACCAGGAAAGTTTTAGGCCTTAACTAAGGGCCATTCAGGACGGACCCGTTTTACGTTCTAATCGCCGCAGGCCCCGTTTTTGCCCACTTTAAGCCTTTTCGTTGCCGCAAGGTCTTCAAGAAGCCGCATGAGTAGCTTCGCGGCACTCCGCGGCTCAGTTCAACCCGATTCGTGTCGTCTTTATTGGCTCC
The DNA here is from genome assembly GCA_964555775.1 of uncultured Bifidobacteriaceae bacterium. Classification (GTDB taxonomy): domain Bacteria; phylum Verrucomicrobiota; class Verrucomicrobiia; order Limisphaerales; family UBA11358; genus UBA11358. Next base: position 206 of record CAZKTW010000283.1, read on the forward strand.
AACCTAAAAGATGCGGTGGCATGATTTCTGATGTACCCTTACAAGTTACATATGGAAATTCCTCTTTTGAGATGCCGGGCGGGTTGCCGCTGGTTGGGCGGGCTGGTGATGTCGGTCTTGTTGCTTCAACCGGCGGCGCGCGCCGATCAGATCATTTACGATGACGGGCTTCAAAATGGTTGGGAGGATTGGGGCTGGGGATCGCGAAACCTGGCCAACACATCGCCGTTGCATTCCGGGACCTATTCTATCAGCGCGAACGAAAATGCCTGGGAGGCGCTTTCCTTCAATCATGCGGATATCGACTCTTCCACCTACACGAATCTGTCCTTTTGGATCAATGGAGGCCCGGTCGGCGGGCAGGTGCTGCTGGTCGAGGCGGAACTCGGGCATGTGGCTACTTCCTCCACCTACCCGATATCCGCCTTGCCGTCCGGCAACACCTGGCAACAGATCATCATTCCACTGACCGCGCTCGGGGTGGCCAACGTCAACAACTTCGATCGTTTCTCGATTCAACTCACCGGGTCAGGCACCGCCAATGCCTATTACGTGGACGACATTGTGCTGGTGACCAACAGCGGTCCGCCGCCACCACCACCGCCGCAAGTTACCAACGCCTTGGTTGCCATCACGGTCGATGCGCAGTTGAACCGGCACCCGATCAGCCCTCTCATTTATGGCGTGGCCTTTGCGTCGTCGAACGAGGTGGGAGATTTGAATTTCACCATCAATCGTTCGGGTGGCAACAGCGAGACGCGCTACAACTGGCAGATCAATGCGCACAATCTGGCCGCCGACTGGTTTTTTGAAAGCTATCCGGATGGAAGTTCAACCCCCGGCGGTTCGGCAGACAACCATGCGGCCAACAGCAAAAACGGCGGCGCCCAGACCATGATCAGCATTCCCATGATTGGCTGGATGCCCAAGCTGGGATCCGGCCGTGCCATCATTCCGAGTTATTCCGTTGCCAAGTATGGTGCGCAGGCTTCAGCCGACCCGTATTACCCCGATGCCGGCGATGGCAAGATGCCTTCAACGGACGTGGCGATCACGAACAACGATCCCAACGATGCCAATTTCCTTACCAACTCGGCGTTTCAGATGGGTTTCGTGCAGCATTTGATCGGTCGCTGGGGAGCTTCCACCAACGGCGGAGTGCGTTATTACATCATGGATAACGAACATAGCATCTGGTTCGGAACGCACCAGGACGTCCATCCCGTGGGCCCGACGATGCAGGAAATCCGGGACAAAATTTTTGATTACGCGAGCATGGTGAAAACCAACGACCCCAACGCGCTGGTATGTGCGCCCGAGGAATGGGGCTGGAGCGGATATTTTTTCAGCGGCTACGACCAGCAAAATTCCGGGCAGCACGATCGGGCGGCCAATGGCGGTTGGGATTACATGCCGTGGCTGTTGAATCAAATCCATCAGCATGACCTGGGTACCGGGCAGCGGTTGCTCGACTATTTCACCCTCCATTGCTATCCGCAGGGCGGGGAAGGCGGAAATGACATTTCCTCGTCCACGCAACTGCTGCGCAACAAGTCCACCCGCCAGCTCTGGGACACCAATTACGTGGATCAAAGCTGGATCGGCCAGCAGGGGGCCAACACCATACTGATGCTCATTCCCCGGATGAAAAACTGGGTGGCCAGTTATTATCCCGGTACGAAAACCGGCATCACGGAATACAACTGGGGGGCCGAAGCGCACATCAATGGCGCCACCGCCCAGGCTGACATCCTGGGCATCTTCGGCCGCGAAGGCCTGGACCTTGCCACCCGTTGGACAACGCCCACCAACATCTCGCCGACATACAAGGCCATGAAGCTGTACCGCAACTACGACGGCAACAAATCCACGTTCGGCGACATCAGCGTGGCGGCGACGGTGCCAAATCCGGACAATCTTTCGGCGTTTGCCGCCATCCGTACCAACGACAGCGCCCTGACGATCACGGTCATCAACAAAACCCTCTCCGGATTGACCCCGCTGGCGTTGAACGTCACCAACTTTGCCAATAGCGGCATTGCGCAGGCGTGGCAGCTTACCGCCAGCAATATCATCACCCGGTTGGCGGATGTTCCTTATGCCAGTGGGACCGTCAGCAACCTGTTGCCGGCCCAGAGCATCACCTTGTTCGTGCTACCGACGGCGAAAAACCTTCGATTGCGGATCGGCGCCAACGCCGTGCCCAACCAGTTGGAATTGTGGATGGATGGGCAGGGTGGGCAGCGTTACCTCCTGCAATCGTCCACCAACCTGACGACCTGGTCGGCGGTGAGCACCAACACTTTTTCGACCAATTCTTTCCGGTTTCTCGTGAGCACGACCGGTTCGGCGAGCGTATTTTATCGCGGGGTTTTGATTTCGCCGTAAGGTGTGCGGCTTTTTGGACAGCGCTTTTTTGAAGAAGTTACCGGGGTCGTCCATTGATTCCAAAGCGTCGTCGCGCTCTGCTTGCCGCCGCAGTCCAAAATCCCCCTCCGCCAATGGTCCTTTAAAAGCATCCCGTCCACTCCTGGCCAAACTGAATCTTCTGTCACGACGCAGCTTGTCAGCCGGTGGCATAACTGAGAACTTCTCTGGCCGTGATCAAACATTTGTGAACGTTGCCGAACAAGCAAAATTCATCCGCAATTCGCTCCCGCTGGGCGGTTTGTTTGCCGGGCTCGACTGGCGGATTTCGCCGGTGCCATTTCCACTGGGCGAAGATGTGGCGAAGGAGATCGAATCGCTGGGCCGGGTGTTGCTGCAATTTTATCGCGCCGTCAACCTGCTTTACCGCAAGAGTGCCGAGGGCAAACAGCCGGAATGGGTGGCCCGCTGGCTCGACCTCGGCAAACCCGCCGACCTCATCGCGCTCCAGCGTTCGCCGGCGTTCAAGAACGATGTGCCGCGCGTCATCCGGCCGGATATTTTGCTGACCGAAAACGGCCTCAGCATCACCGAACTCGATTCCGTGCCCGGCGGCATCGGGCTGACGGCGTGGCTGAATCAAACGTATTCCAACGTAGGGCAGGCGTCTCGCCTGCCTGGCGCCGAGGGTGCGACAGCGGAAGACAAGACGGGCAGGCGAGACGCCTGCCCTGCTTTAGTCGGTGGTGCGGATGGGATGCTGCGCGGGTTTGAATCCATCTTCGGCGACGCGAAGCAGGTTCACCTCGTGGTGTCGGAGGAAGCGGCGACGTACCGGCCGGAGATGGAATGGCTGGCGGGGCAGTTGAACGATCAGAAACGCCGAACATTCAACATTCAACATTCAACATTCAACGAGTTTGCCGAGGGCGACGCGGTTTACCGGTTTTTCGAGCTGTTCGATCTGGCGAATGTGGCGAATTCAAAAAAGATTTTTGAACTGGCGGCGGAAAGGAAAATCCGCCTCACCCCGCCGCCAAAACCGGTGTTCGAAGAGAAGATGCTGTTTGCCCTGCTGTGGAACCGGAACCTGCAGGGCTTCTGGCGGCAGGAACTCGGCGAAGGCTTTTTTGCGCGATTGAAAAAGCTGGTGCCGTACACGTGGGTTGTGGATCCGGCGCCGATTCCGCCGCACGCGGCGATCCCGGAATTGAACCTCACCGACTGGCAGCAGGTTAAAACCCTGTCGCAAAAGGAGCGCGAGTTGATATTGAAGATCTCCGGCTTTTCGGAGCACGCGTGGGGCGCGCGCGGGGTCTTTCTCGGCAGCGATTTGTCGCAGGCGGATTGGGCGAAGGCGGTGGACGATGCCCTGCAACATTTCGACCAGTCGCCGCAGGTGCTCCAGCGCTATCACAAGCCGACGTTGGTCGAGGCGCAATGGTTTGATTTTGAGAAGAACGAAGTGATGCCGATGAAAGGCCGGGTGCGGTTGTGTCCGTATTATTTTGTGAGCGGGGAAGGCGATGCCGCGCGCCCGCAACTGGGTGGCGTGCTGGCCACGATCAATCCGGCGGACAAGAAAATCATCCACGGCATGGCCGACGCAATCCTGGCGCCATGTACGACGTAGGCAAGCTACGTAGCCGCCGACGTGAGAAGGCGGAAGAATACTGGCGAAATGCCCTCCGCCTCGTCACCTCGGCGGCTACGCGAAGACACCGCGCCGAATCTTCGGCTTTGCCAAAACGCTGCGTAATTCGTAAATCATCAATCACAAATGACTGACAAACCGTCCCGCGCCACTGCTGAGGAAATCGTCCGCCGTCTGCAAGCCGCCGGTTTCAGCGCGTTCTGGGTGGGCGGCTGTGTGCGCGATTTTCTGCTGGGACGCGAGCCGCAGGATTACGACATCGCCACTTCCGCGCGGCCCGCGCAGGTCGAGAAGCTCTTTAAACGCACTGTTGGTGTCGGCCAAAAATTCGGGGTGATGGTGGTCCTGGAAGACAAACAGCCTTTCCAGGTGGCCACGTTCCGCGCCGAGGCGGATTATCAGGACGGACGGCATCCGGACAAGGTCACCTTTGCCAATGCCGAGGCCGACGCGCAGCGCCGTGATTTCACCGTCAATGGCCTTTTCTATGATCCGGTCACGGAAAAAATTCACGACTGGGTGGGCGGGGAGGCGGATTTGCGCGCCGGAATCATCCGCACCATCGGCGTGCCGGAGGAACGGTTTGCGGAGGATCATTTGCGC
>CAZKTW010000284.1:0-4810 GCA_964555775.1 uncultured Bifidobacteriaceae bacterium
TCCTCTGGCTGCGCTGGCGGCTCACGCGCAACCAGTGGGCGCGCAGCGGCGGCCTGGGCGCCTTCATCGCGGTGATGGCCGGCCTGGGCGCGATCATGCTGGGCGGGCTGTGCTTCGCGGGGGCCTTGCTCGGCGCGGCCTTCGGCCTGGCCCAGGCATCACCAACCGTCATCATGGAAATCTGGTTCGGCGTCACCGTCGGATTCTTTTTCTTCTGGATGCTGGGACTGCTTGCCGAATTGCAACGCTCCGAGAGCATTGATCTGCAACGTCTCATGCACCTGCCGGTCGCGCTGGGCCAGATGTTCGTCGTCAATTACCTCGTGTCGCACTTCGCGTTGAGCATCATCGTCGGCGTCCCCTTGATGTTGGGGCTGGCCCTGGGTCTGGTGTTTGCCCGCGGGCCGGAAATGGTGCTGCTGGTCCCCCTGGCCTTGAGCATGGTCTTTATGATCACGGCATGGACGTATTGTTTGCGCGGCTGGCTGGCGACGCTGATGAGCAACCCCCGCCGCCGCCGCACGATGATCATGGGCATCACCTTCATGTTCATTTTGCTGAGCCAGGGCCCCAACCTGTACTTCAACCTCTATCAGAATCATCCAGCCGCTTCGGAACCAAGACATCCGCGCGAGATGCAAGCTGCACGGCAGGCGGAAATGTTCAACAACCTGACGGCGGCGCAAGGTTTCCTCCCACCGCTATGGGTGTCCGTCGGCGCGCAGGGGCTGGCCGAGGGTCAGGTGCTGCCCGCGCTGCTCGGCACGCTCGGTTGTCTCGGCATTGGCGCGCTCGGTTTGCGTCGCGCGTACCGCAGCACGGTGCGTTTTTACTATGGCCAAACCGGCGGGAACGCCCCGGCGCGAATCAAACCGGCGGCCCGCGCCACCGCCGTGATCACGCCGACCGGATCCCGCAATGGGCTGCTCGAACTGCATCTTCCCATCGTGCCGGAACAGGCGGCCGCACTGGCGCTGGCCACTTTCCGTTCCCTGCTCCGCGCGCCGGAAGTCAAAATGGCCTGGGGCAGCGCCTTCCTTTCGATGGGAATCATCGGAGCGATGGTCTTTCTCCGTTCCCCACCCCATTTGTCCGACGCCGTGAAACCGTTCCTCGCCACTGGCGTGGCGGCATTCTCGATTTTTATGTTCATTCAGTTTCTTGCCAACCAGTTTGGCCTGGACCGCGACGGGTTCCGTTCACTGATCCTTTCGCCGGCGGACCGGCGGCTCATCCTGCTGGGCAAAAACCTGGCGTGCCTGCCCGCCGGCGCCATCTTCGGTGTAATCCTGCTGACGTTGAGTTCCGTCTGGCTGCATCTGCCCTTGCTCGTGATCGCGGCCACGCTGTTCCAACTCGCGGCGTTACTGCTGCTGGCCGGGCTGGCCGGAAACCTCTTGTCCATCCTGGTGCCCTTCCGCATTCAACCAGGTTCGATGAAGCCGACCAAGATGCCCGGCCTGGCCACGTTGGCGATGATGCTGTGTCAGATGCTTTTTCCCGTCGCCATGGCCCCGGCATTCATACCGCCCCTGGCGGAACGGTTGTGGCGGCTGGCTGGCTGGCCAGAGCTGGTGCCGGTCAATCTCATCCTGTCAATTCTGCTCCTGGCACTGGCGGCGTGGGCCTATTGGCAGTCGCTCAACCCCCTTGGCCGCCTGCTGCAGCGCCGGGAAACAAAAATTCTGGGCGTGGTCACGGTGGAGGTGGAATAGCCGTCAAACCGCCGCCGGCCCGCCGGCCGATGGAAATTTTCATTCCGGAGCGGCGGGTGATTTTCAGAAAACCCTCCCGCCATTTGTCAAGCGCACCACCGAAAATTTTCCCGAAAATTATCCTTGAGTAAAAAGCGGTTTCGGGTGATGAAGGAGACAGTCAGCGTGAGTTGAAACCACGCCTTGTTCTTTGGGAAGTGTAATTGAATTTACCCTGCCCTGTTCGTGATCAGCAGCAATTCCTTGAACCGTAATTAAACGATCAAAGGGGCCAATCTGTGACTGTGGCCGACATGCCTTCACTGGAAGTCGAAAGCAGCCCGGCGGGCCTCGCATGTTGTAAAACATGTTCAAAGGATCATGCCGCGCACGGCAAGGGTGGGGTTTTTATTTCCCTTCCCAATCGTTGGTAGCGTCGAAGCACGGCCAAGATGGTTCCTCGCCCGCTGACGGGAAATCACCACCGGTTACGGGGGCAACTGGGCCTTCAAATCCTTTGGCAGCCACCACCGCAACAATGGCCCGCACATCGCCGTCGTCGCCAGTGCCATGATCACCAACATCGTGAACAGCTCGGGCGTCAGCAGCTTGAGTTCCAGGCCGACGTTGATGGCAATGAGCGCCATGAGCGCACGGGTGTTCATCAACGCGGCGATGCAGCCGGCTTCCCGGGCCGGCTGGCCGGTCATCCGTGCTCCGATATAGCAGCCGCCGAGTTTTCCCAAGACGGCAGCGACCAATACCAAAGCGCACGCCAGCCACGCCTCCGGCGTTTGCAACGCCCCAATCCTCGTGTTCAAACCCGTGTTCGTGAAGAAGATCGGGACCAACGCGACCAGCACCACGCCGGAGAAACGCTGGCGCCAGGCCTTTACCAGGCCGGATTCCTGATGCAGACAGGTGCCAAACAAAAACGCGCCGAAGATCACAAAAATTCCAAGGTAATGCGTGATCAGGCAGCTGGCAAACAGCGCGACGAGCAACAGCGCCAGAAATGAATCGGGCATTCCCTTGTCCTCCGGGTCGTGGCCGTTTCGGCGCCACAAGTTCCGCAGCGCCGGGCCGACCACTTTTTGCAGCAACAGGAAAAATCCGGCAATGCTTGCGATCTGCAGCAACAGATGCCACCCGTTGAAATCCGTCGTCACGAGCGCGGTCGCCACCCCGAGCAGCACCCAGCCGATGACATCGTCGATGGCAGCGGCGCTGATTCCCATCGCCCCGATGGCCGTGCGTTCCAGTTTCATCTCCAAAAGAATCCGCCCCATGATCGGCAGCGCGGAAATCGAGAGCGCGATGCAGAAAAAAAGTTCAAATCCAAAGCGCGGGGTTTCCGGCGCAAACCGGGTGTGCAGCCACGGCCCGAGGGCGAGTCCGCAAAGAAAAGGCGCAACCATTCCGAGTATTGAAACGACCAGGACGGTCCGCGACTTGGAACGCAGATGGCCGTAGTCAAATTCCATCCCAACCTGGAACAGCAGGAAAACCAGGCCGAGTTTGCCCAGCAGTTGGAGCGAGGTTTGGGTTTCCTTCGGGAACAGCACCGGCCAGTCCGACGGCCAGATCAAACCCAGCGCTGACGGGCCAAGCAAAATGCCCGCGGCGATTTCCCCGACGGCCAGCGGCTGGCCCAATTTCCTGCCCAGCCGCCCGAATGCCCATGCAGCGGCAATGATGATCATCCATTGGATCAAGACCAGGGTGAGGTGTCCTTCGATGGCGCTTGGGTTCACAACTAATTGGTACGATAAGAATGACCACTGATCGTTACAGACCGGGAGTTGCCAAAGCAAGATCAAACCGTTGCAACTTTATTAACCGCCCGCCAAAAACCGATCCCAGTCTTGGCCGGATCAACTGATCCGCGGCTGCCGGCGGAGCGCGCCAAGCCAGTTTCCGCCCCAACAAAGTTGCCCCGTTGCGGGTCGCGGCGGGCCTAGGTCTTGCCAGAAGTGGACTCCTGGTGTTTGGCAACGGCCGCCGTGATGGTGGTGACACTTTGCAGAATCTGGCGCGCAGCTTCGGGATCCGCGATTTTGAGTCCATACGCCTTGTCGAGAGCCACCACCAATTGCAGGGCATCCACCGAATCCAAACCCATGCTGCCGGGACCGAACAGCGGCTGGTCATCCTGGATTTCGTCCGGGTTCACGGGGAGCATGAGGTTTTCGATCATCAGCTTTCTGATGTCTTGTTTGATTGCGGTTGTGTTGTCCATTGCAAAATACCTATGCCACGCTGAGCCGGGCATTTTGTGACATCAACCGCCTCAAAGCAAGCCGGGAAGTCATGAGTGCGCCAAGCAAAAGCCGAGCCTCCCGCGATGAATTTTTTCGACACCTCCGGTGAAATCAGCTAAAGGTTGGCTTTCATGTCATGTATTCCGAATTTAAGTCGAGCGGGCTTGTGGCGCAAAAAGGTGGGCCGGAGTATTTTCCTGATCTCGCTGGTGGCAGCGGCTTTTCCCTCCACCGCCATCGCCCTCCCTGCACGACTGGTCCTGGCGCTGGATGGAATTGCCTATCGCGACTTGAAGGCGTTGCAGGCAGGGATCACCGGCACCAACTTCTGGGGCCAACCGTACCGTCGCCAGGCCTTCGGCGCCGCTGAGGGGTATTATCCGGTCAGCCGGATGATTTCGACGTTCCCCTCCACCAGCGACGTTGCGTGGACCGACATTTTCGGCGATCGTCCCCTGCCCGGTTATCAGCGCACTTTTTACAGCGCGGCGGCGAATTCGGAAATTTCCATCAACGGAATCGCCACCTCCACAGAGCGCGAAGCGCAAATGGATTGGGATTTACGCAGTGCCTTCCTTCGATCGATGGGTTACCTCTATTCGGCCCACATGTTCCGGTACGAGGCGCATTCATTGGTCAGGAATTTTTTCCACACCCGGAGGGAAGGCGGCAATTACTATGCCTATATACGTTCGTCGGACGACGCCGAGCACATGCAGCGCGACATCATGTCCCTCCTCTGCCAGCTTGACAGCCAACTCCAGAAATTGCGCGCCCGTTACCAGGCCAAGGAAGGGCATGACCTGCAAATTGTAATCCTCTCGGATCACGGACATAATCATGCCGGCCCCGGCA
>CAZKTW010000285.1:0-4807 GCA_964555775.1 uncultured Bifidobacteriaceae bacterium
CCAGCCAGCCTTCTTCCTGCGCCACCCCCGCCAGGTCGCCAAAAAATTCCAGATGCTCGCGGCCGATGTTGGTCAACACGCCGTATTTCGGCCGGATCATTTTCACCAGCGGCGCCAGCTCGCCCGGATGATTCGTGCCCGCCTCCAGCACGGCGGCCCGGTGCGACTTCTCCAAACGCAACAAGGTCAGCGGCACGCCGATGTCGTTGTTGAAGCTCGCCTCGCTCCAGACGGTTGCCAGTTTCTGCTGCAACACCGATGCAATCAACTCCTTGGTGGTCGTCTTGCCATTGGAACCGCCGACCGCGATGACCGGCAGATCAAATTCCCGTCGGTAGGCCGCGGCCAATTGTCCCAGCGCCACGCGCGCATCGCCCACGACGAGCACCGCGCATTCCGGCAGCGAAGCGGGGACTTTTTCCCGTTCCACGACGACCGCGGCAACGCCCTTGGCGGCGACCTCGTTCACAAAGGTGTGGCCGTCAAACCGTTCGCCCTGGATGGCGAAGAACAGGTCACCGGGCTTTGCCTGCCGCGAATCGGTGCAGACATTGGCAACCGGCGTTTCCCCTGCCCCGCGGCGGATTTCCGCCCCGCAGGCTTCGGCAACAAATTTCAAAGATCGTGTTTCCACGGCAAATGATTCACGGATTCGCTGTACCCGCGGTCGCCCGCGAAGCGCCCGCCACCACCAGCGGCGGTGACGTTTCCGGATTCTTGTCCGACGGAATGTTCAAATAGCTGGCGCAGCGTTCGGCGATGTCCTTGAAAACCGGCCCGCAAACCTGGCCGCCGTAATAGCCCTCTTTCGGCTCGTCCATCACGATCGAAATGCAAAGCTGCGGGTTGTCCGCCGGGAAAAACCCGATGAAGGAAGAAATGTATTTATGTTCGGCATAGGTGCCGTTCTCGACCTTCTGCGCCGTGCCGGTCTTGCCGGCGACCGTGTAGTCCTTCATGGCGGCGCCCGCCGCCGTACCTTCCGGGGTCACCACGGTTTTGAGCGCTTCAACCATCAATTTGTCCGTGGATTCACTGACGACCTGCCGCACGCGTTGAGGTGAATATTGCTGCACCACATTCCCGGTGCGGTCTTCCAGGCGGCTCACCAGCATCGGCCGCATGAGCCAGCCGCCGTTCGCGATCGCACTCATGGCCATCATCATTTGCAGCCGCGTCACGGCGATGCCCTGTCCCATCGGGATTTGCGCAATGGACACCTTGCTCCAATTTTTGACCGGGTACAGGATGCCCCGGACCTCGCCCGGCAAGGGAATGCCGGTGCGCTGGCCAAAACCAAAGTCCCGCGCGTAATCATAAAGCCGTTCCTCGCCCAGGCGGATGCCGATTTTGGCCGCGCCGATGTTCGAGGATTTGGTGATGATGCTTTCCGTTGTCAGCACGCCATAAGGCTCATGGTCGTGCAACACCCGGCCGGCAAAGGCAAAGTGCCCCTGCTCGCAATCGAAGGTGTCATTGAAATGCACGGCGCCGTCGTTCAGGGCCCCGGAAACGACGACGATTTTGAAAGTCGAACCGGGTTCCGCCACGTCGCTGACGACGCGGTTCCGGCGCGCATCGGCGGGTGAAGCGCCGGGATCGTTAGGGTCGTAATTGGGCAGGGTCGCCATGGCCAGGACCTCGCCAGTGGCCGGGCGCATGACGATGGCCGTGATGCTGGCCGGCGTGTGTTTTTGCAGCGCCTCGGCCAGCGAAATTTCCACGATGTGCTGGATCGCCGTGTCGAGGGTCAGGACCACGTTTAAACCGTCGCGCGCCTGCACGTCCTCGTCGCGCAATGCGACCAGCTCGCGCTTCTGCCGGTCCGTTTGCGTCACGCGCCAGCCAGTCACGCCGCTCAGTGCCGAATTCATGACCAGTTCCACGCCATCGCGCCCGACCGTTTGGGAGACGTGATTGCTGCCATTTTCCGTTCCCGTGAAGCCGACCACGTGCGCCGCCAGTGAACCGCCCGGATACACGCGCAATTGATCGTCCATGGGATCGGTGAAAATCGCGTTCGCGCGCAAATCGCGAAAAAAGTTGCGGTCGGCCTTGGACAGCTTCTTCTCGTCCACGCCGAAGGAGAGATTGGTCATCGTCACCTGGATTCTCTGCCAGGTTTCGTCCGCCACCTTGCGTTGGAGCACGACATAGCGGTTGGTGACCGTTTCCCCTTTTTGATTTTTTCCCAGGTGCGGGAGCAGGCGTTGACACAAATCGCCTTCGTTCATTTGCAGGAGTGGCGCGAGCGCGCGGGCCACGACCGCCTGCTGCGTGCCAATCTGGACCGGGTCGGCGCAGACGGTCTTAACAAAAATGCTGGTGGCCAGCAGATTGCCATGCGCGTCGAGAATGTTGCCGCGACGGGGCGCCTGCCAGAATTCGCGCTGGGTGTTCAACTGCGCCTTGGCGGCCAGTTCGTCATGACGCAGCACCTGCAAGTCCACCAGCCGGTAGCCAAGGCCGGTAAAGGCCAGGCCGAGCAGGCCGAGCAACATCAGCACCCGTTTAAATTGCAGCCGTTTTGTCATCGCAAAAAACGGCCAGCCGCCCGTGGCGATCGGTTCCTCACCCGACGGCGTCACGAGCGGCGGCCAAAATGTTCATCTTATTGGGTCATCGCGCCGGCGGACCGCTCCGCAAGCTGGCGCGCCAGATTTCGGTTTTCCGCCGGTGCCGGTGCCGTTGCCGGCTCCGCCAGCCGCAAAACCTGCATGGGTTGGGCCGGCACCAGACCGAGATTCAATTCACGGGCCCGCCGATCGAGCATCGTTGGCGACCGCAGAATCGAAAGCTGGTCACCCAGCTTCTGGTCGTCGTTTTGCAGCCGCTTCAGGTGGTTTTCCCGCTGGCGGATTTGCTGGCCCAGCTGGTAGATCTGGTTTTTTTGCCAGACGAAACCCACCGCCGACCCGGCGAACAACAGGCACAGGCAGAGCGCTTTCAGCGCCGGCCCGAACCGGATTGCCGCCGACTGGTTTTTTCGATTTTTTGCCATCTAAATTTTCTCCAGCACCCGCAATTGTGCGCTGCGGCTGCGCGGATTTTCATTCAACTCGGCTTCGCCGGGCTTGACCGCCTTGCGGGTCAGCCATTTCAGTTCGGGGGTGCGCGGCTCGCGCAGCTCCGGAACGTCCACCTCTCCGGCGAACGTGTAATCCCGCGCTCCCGCGCGCCCGAAATCCTTCACCACCCGATCCTCCAGCGAATGAAACGTGATGACCGCCAGCCGGCCGCCGGGTTTCAAAATCTTCACCGCCGCCACCAACCCGCGTTGCAAAGAACCCATTTCATCGTTCACCGCGATCCGCAACGCCTGAAATATCTTTGTCGCCGGATGCGACTTCTTCCCGCGGCGCGGGCTGAGCCGTTCGACCCATTCCGCCAGTTCCCGCGTGCTCGCGAACTTCTGTCGCACGCGATCCTGCACCAGCGCCCGGGCGAACCGCCGCGACTCGCGTTCATCGCCATATTCCCAAAAAATCTTCGCCAGCTCCTCCGCCCCCGCACCGTTCACCAAGTCCGCTGCCGTCAACGTCTGGCGCGTGTCCATCCGCATGTCCAGCGGGCCGTCGTGCTGGAAACTGAAGCCGCGTTCGGGCGAATCCAGTTGCGGCGAACTCACGCCCAGGTCCAACAGCACCCCGTCGCAACCCGCCGCCGGGATCCATCCGGCCAGATCCGCAAAATTGCCGGGCCGGACTTCGAACCGGCCGGGAAATTGTTCCGCGAGCCGTTTTTTTGCCGCCTCAATCGCGGCGCCATCGCGATCGCACCCAAACAGCCATCCAGTCGGTGAACTCGCGGCCAAGATGCTCGCTGCGTGTCCAGCTCCACCGAGCGTCCCGTCGGCGTAGCATCCGCCCGGTTTCGGCTTTAGCGCGTCCAGCACCTCCGCCGCCATCACTGCTTTGTGAACGAAATCCGGCACTGCGCATGGTGGTATCGTTGGTTTAATCCGTCGTGGCGTGGAACATCCGTTCCGCCAGAAATTCCCAGGACCGGCTCGGCGGCGGCAGTTCCGGAATGGACCCGGGGCCGGCCGTGCGCGATTTCATCGGCACCACCTCCACGTCCGCGTCGCTGAGGTCATTGTGCACCACTTTCACGCAGTCCAGCGAAAGTTCGGATTGCACCGCCTGCGGCGCCTTATCCGGCTCCCGCGCCTCGCGCCAGATTGAAATGGGATTCAACCGGCTCGCCCAGGAAGTGGCCCGGGCCTGGTGGTTTGGCCAGGGCGGGATTTTTTGCGTTTTGGCCGCGACGGGCGGGGCGTTTTTTTTGACCGGCAAGGTGACCGCCTCCGGTCCGGACGCCGCTTCCATCCCGGCGGAGGGCAGGAAGGGATTTTGCATCGAGCCGAATTTCGGCAGGTAAACGCGTTTGTTGGCGCGATAGGAAATTTCCCCGCGTCCGTTGATGATGCTTTTTCCAGCAACCAATAATTTTCCCAGATTCATAAATTACTCCATCAATTTGAAGGCTTCGTGCGCCAACACGGCGTCGGAGGCCTTGACTTTTTCGTAACTCTGCGGATTCCAAATTTCAAAACGGTCCAGCAATCCGACCAGTACCGCCTCACCCTTGATGCCCGCGGTGCGCGCCATTTCGTCCGGCAAACAAATCCGGCCCGCCTTGTCCACGCTCACCTGCACCGATTCGCTGCCGATGAAACGCTTCAAAACCACCTTGTTCGGGTCGCCGTTGGACATGGCTTCAATGGACTTCACCAGCTTCGCCATTTCGCCGGGCGGCAACACCCGCAGGCACGGACCTTCTTTCGCCTTGGGCCAAAGCATCAACG
>CAZKTW010000286.1:0-4797 GCA_964555775.1 uncultured Bifidobacteriaceae bacterium
CCGAGGAGTACCTGGAGGTACATCGAATATGGCATAAACTAGGTGGTCGTAGTACATGCACGATGCTCTTCGGCCACGTCGAATCGCTGGCCGACCGCGTGGACCATTTGCGCCAGTTGCGCGCATTGCAGGACGAGACACACTTGCCGCGCCGAAGCGGGGACGCGAAGGCGGGCGGCTTCGTCGGCTTCGTACCACTACCGTATCAACCGGAAAACAACGACATCCCGGTGAAGACCCCGCCGACGGGCTTCGATTCGCTGCACACCATTGCCGTGAGCCGTATCTATCTCGATAACTTTGACCACATCACCGCGTATTGGGTGGGCATGGGCCTGAAGCTCGCACAGGTGGCATTGAGCTACGGCGCAGACGATTTGCACGGCACCATCATCGAGGAACACATCTTCCACATGGCCGGCGCGGCGTCGCCGCAGTTGCAGACCGAGGCGGAAATGATCAAAGCCATCCGCGAAGCCGGCCGCACCCCGGTACAACGCAACACCTTCTACGAACCGATCAAAATTCTCGAAAACGCGCCTGTTGCTGAAGCCGCTGAAAATTCCGTACGCTCAAAAATGCTTGAAGACAATCTGGCAACGGCGTGAAATTCAACTATTTCAGGTTTCAACACCGGCACGTGCGTCTGGGGGAAATTTCTGAAGATTTACAAGGAAACAGATTGGTAAATAGAAATTCAAAAATGATTTTGTTTTCCCGTGGCTGCGTTAGTAACGTGCCAATTAATTATGAATAAAAGCTTCGCGCAGGAGCTCATTTCCAAATTTGTCCAAAGCTACGATTCGACGACCAAAGACAGGATTTGGCAAAAACAAGGCGCTGATTTCAGACGTTTCTGGTCGGAGCGGGTGCTTGCTCCGGGAAAGGAAATAATTTCCGACGACGACTGCGACGCCATTATTCGCATTCTCGACTATTGTGGAAAAGGCAAAACCAAAGGCAGTGAGGTCGTTGCCAAGGTGATGGTTCCACAAAACGTCTGGCGGAAACTTTTTAATATTCTTCACTCTGACAGAAAGCTCGCAAGTTTGGTGGATTCGATTTTCAAGGAGGCTAACGTTGATCGCAAAGCTCAATTGCTTGATGAGTTGTACATCGCAAATACTGCCGGAAAAAATCGACTCACTGGTGAAAGTGGAAATGTGCTGAACGCGCTACTCGCAGCGTATGACCCAGTTAAGAATTTGTCGGCAGTGTCAATGAAGCACCGAAACGCTCTCATGGACTTTCTGGAGATAAAGTCACCTTTTGATTGGGCTTCGGCTTCGATTGGAAAGCGGATTGCTCATAGTAATGAATCCATTCAAGAGGCCACTCGTGCTCTTGGTCTTGCCGGTTCTGCGCGGACACTATACCAGTTTTTGTATTCGGAGCCGGTCTGGAATCTCTGGCATGCGGAGGACACCGTCAAGCGAGCAGATCAGCAAGTGATTGTTACTGTTCCTCAAAATACCGAGGCTGAAAAGAGCGAGGCGCTCAACGAAGGCGAGATACGGGAATCTCTACAAATCCAAGCTGCCCTTGCGGAAATTGGATCGAGAATGGGATTTCAAATTTGGCTGCCTCGTGCCGACCGTGGCAGAGTGCTGACAAAATGGAAACCTGATACCGGCGTCCTGATCGAGGAGCTTCCAGTCGGATTCGACCAAACGACGATGAAAACCATTGAGCAAATTGATGTGCTTTGGCTAAAGAAGCGGACAATCGTCAGGGCTTTTGAAGTCGAGCACACCACTTCAATTTATTCTGGAATTCTTCGCATGGCTGACTTGCTCGCGATGCAGCCCAACCTAAAAATCAAATTGCACATCGTTGCGCCTCCTTCAAGACGTGATAAGGTTTTTCAAGAAATTCGCCGGCCGGTTTTTGCATTGCTGGAGGGAGGTGCATTGTCGGACATATGCACCTATCTTTCTTACGACAATGTCACGGATTTACGCGAAGAAAAACATCTTGAGCATTTGTCGGACAAGGTGATTGAGGAATACGAGGACAAGTCACAGGAAGCATAAAATGGAATGATCCGTCCGCGTTGCCGAATTAAAGACAGTGTCAAGATGCACCCATCGCAAATAAACTCATCCGTTGACCATGACCTTTTTCCGAGTTATTAATTAATCATGAACATCGGCGTGCTTTTCGAGAAGGTTCAGGACAAGGATTTTCCGCCGGGCTATTTTTACGCGCACTTGCCGAGCCTGGGTCTGACCACGCACGGCTTGGGAATTGACGGCGCGCGCAGCGCCGCATTGGATCTGCTCAAACTTTGGGTCGCCGAGAAGAACGCCAGCGGCGACCATGTTTCACCCTCCTCCGAAATTTTGTTCTCAACCATCGAGCTTCCCGACGATGCCCTACAAAGCGCGTGAGGTTCTGGCCAAACTGCAACGTGCCGGTTTTGTGGTTCGTCGCCAATCCGGTTCGCACGTGGTGCTGCGCCATCAGGACGGACGCCAGACTTATGTGGCCATGCACCCCGGCGATGTGCCGACCGGAACCTTTCGCTCCATTCTAAAACAAGCCGGCCTGACCGAGGAATCTTTTCGCAACCTGTAAATCCACACCGCTGGCCAGCACGACTTTTCTTGCCCGGTCATCCGACTCGGCCATCATAGGCAGGCATGCGAATCCGGGTGGTCGAGGATGACAAGCAGATCGCGCCGTTCGTGGTCAAGAGCCTGAAACGACGGAAAAAATGCCTGCCTTGGCCCCGACTCGCTGGCATTCTTCCCGCCAGCGAATGAGCAAAGCTTCAAAAAATCGTCCCTGCCCGGCGGTCGGGCGCGAAATTCTTGTCTCCGAATGCGTGGCAAAACGCCACAACCCTTACGCCTGTCCGGCGACGTGTCCGCATGATCCGTTTGCGCCGACGAATTACTCCCGGTTCCTCGAACTTGAGGGCAAGCTGGACCGCCAGACCATGGATTATATGATGGAACACGCGGCGGATCGGCCGGCGATGGAAAAGGCGCTGCAGCAGGCGCGCAGCCATCCCAGCCTCCACGCCATGCATGCGTGGTTTGAATGGAATTTATTCTTTGCGCCGGAAGCGGACGGTCTTACTTGCTGTCAGCGCTGGGAGAAATCCGGGTTTCGCGAATTGAAGAGCGATCAGCGTTTCCTGCTGCGGGCCAAAATGCAGACCTGCATCGCGCTAGTGGAAATACATCGCGTGCTGGACGGCGAACGCGTGGAAGCGGTGGATTTGCTCGCGCCGGACGCGCCGCCGATGCGATTTCAGGACCGTGGACTGGCCGGCATGGCGGTGCGGTTTGCCAGCGTGCTCACATGGATTTATCCGCTGCCGCACTTCTGGCGGTTGAGCGGCACCGCGGCGGTGATTCCCGAAATGGCGCAGTTCTCACCCGAGGAGATCGTGATGGAAATCGTCCGGCATCTGGGCGGTCCGGCCACGGTGGACGGTGCGCGCCGCTGGCTGGCGGAACATTTCCTCCGATTCAGCGAAGCCCTGACGGCCACCTCCCGGGCGCGCCGGATGAAAATGCTCACCGGAATGGATGCCCGTTATGGCAAGGCCGTGTATGAATTGCAGGCGCCGTTTGCCGAATGCCGCGCACAGCTGGACCAATTGCCCGACGTTGCGCCGGACGACCTTTCCGACGAGGAACGCGGGGAAGGTTTTGCCGAGACGCGCGTCTGGTTCACGGAATCGGTGGCGGTGAAGCAGGCCGTGCCACCCGGCGGGCGCGCGGTGCTCGGCCGCATTTTGCTCGGCCAGACGCGCTGGCGGCTTGAAGCGTTCGGCGGCGAACGTTTCGCACAGTTGCGGCGGCAGTTTGAAGCTCATCTCGGCCAATGCCTCCGGTTCACGAGTGAACGTCTCGATGATTTGGGCTTGCGCATGGCCACCAAGGAACCGTCCGTGGACGAGTCCCTCGTCCCGCCGCGCCTGCTGGACGAACCGCAAAGAATCCTGCTGGCCTCTTCACGCGTCCCGCCGCTTCCTCCCGGCCGGTCGCGGGAGGAAGTCGAACTCGAACTGATGCATGCCGCCGACCGTGTGTTTTTAGATGACAATATTCCCGCGCTGGACCACAAAACGCCGCGCGAAGCCGCCCGCGACCCGGCACTGAGGCCCCGTCTGATCCATTTGTTGAAGCAACGGGTGCAGGCGCACGACGAGCGCAACCTGCGAACCGGGCGCACCGACGACATCAACTGGCTGCTGCGTGAATTGGGCGCGGATGAAATCATTTTTGATCCGCCGCCGTGGCGTCCCCCGCCGCCGGACCAGGAAGAGAAGGACGATCTGCCTGACGGAGAAGATTTCGTTGGCGAGCGTGAACCCAATCCGAATCTGCCGCCCGCACCGCCGCTGCCGGCGTTGCCGTTGAGCCTGGAGGAAGCGGTCAAACGGTTGGATGACGCGGTTAATGCCTTCAAGACAGCGGCAGATGCCGAGGCGGCACTCTTCGAGAGTGGCACGACTTTGATCGACGACGCGGACGAACTCACGGTGGACGTGCTTTCGGAGGTCGAGTTTTCGTTTAGCCTCACATTTCTCATGCAAGCGTGGTTTGCCCTGGTGCCGCCAGGATGCCGCCCGCCGAAAATTAATTTCCCGGACCTGGCGGCAGCGTTTGATCGCAACTGCCGCGACCTTGATAAAGTCATGAGATCAGCTTCAGCTGACGGATTGCTGAACTTTGCAAAAACCAGTTGTCAGCCGGAACTGCTGTTGCTGCTTACCAATGAAATCCTGCACAGCGGCATGAACGCGCCCAAGAAAATCCGTCCCCGCGCCGAATCACTGGG
>CAZKTW010000287.1:0-4787 GCA_964555775.1 uncultured Bifidobacteriaceae bacterium
ACTATCGCTATCGCGAAACCGTCTATCATATTACCTGCATCAATGTGTCAGGTGCTTGGAAAGTTCCGCCAAAAATCATTCTGGATGGCATTGAACAACCAGATGCCGTGCTGAAGCTGGCGGATGATCGCCAGGAACACTTCGTGGAAGTGAAATTTCAATTGTGACGCAAGCGCGCCCAAAAGGCAGCTGCGGAATAGCAGGGTCATCGTCGCAAATCGACCGCTGCCGGCTGCCATGTCCCCCATTGCTGCAACCATGACTGATGTAGAATATGCCATCGAGGTTTGAACGATTTCCACAGTGGTTGAAATTTCAATGTGTTTTTCACGTCGGATTAATCTTCGACGTGTCCAAGTTGATAAACGGACAGAAGTTCGTGGTTAATCAAGACAAGTTGATCCCACAGTGCTTTGAACAAGACTGCTCACTGTCCCCTGGCACTCCTCGTTGCAAAGATCAAGCATCTCGCGGAGGGACGGATTGAAATTTGAAGGCTCGTATCGGCTCGTTCGGGGAGATTGACTCGCAACACGCGGAGTTAAATTC
This sequence comes from uncultured Bifidobacteriaceae bacterium, assembly GCA_964555775.1. GTDB lineage: Bacteria > Verrucomicrobiota > Verrucomicrobiia > Limisphaerales > UBA11358 > UBA11358. Next base: position 550 of record CAZKTW010000287.1, read on the forward strand.
CCATCGGGTCAACCGGGTCATTCCGAGAACAAAAAACGAAGATCGTCCAGCGTCAGGCGTTGCGCAAAACGTTCCTCCCCCAGAATGTCGTCGGCCAGCGCGGCTTTCTGTTTTTGCAGCGCGCGAATTTTTTCCTCGATGCTTTCGCGCATCAACAAACGATATGCCATCACCTTGCTCGCCTGTCCAATGCGGTGCGTGCGGTCTATGGCCTGGTTTTCCACCGCTGGATTCCACCACGGATCAAACAAAACGACATAGGACGCGGCGGTCAGGTTCAACCCAAATCCGCCGGCCTTGAGCGAGATCAAAAAGACCGCACCGCCCTCGGCCGATTGAAATTCCTTCACCAGTTCACCTCGATTTTCCGTGTCGCCGGCCAGATAGAAATGCGGCCATTCGTGTTTCCTGACGGTTTCGTGCAGCAACTCCAGCATTGTGACGAACTGCGAGAACACCAGAACCTTGTGGCCTTCCTCCATCAGCGGTTCGAGCAGATCTTCCAGCGCCGAAACCTTGGCGCTTTCGGCTTCCCGCAATTTCCCGTTCACCAGGGCCGGATGACAGCAAATCTGGCGCAGCCGCAGCAATGACGTCAGGATGTTGAACCGTTCCGCGTTCAATTGTTTGCTGGTTTTCAGGCCCAGAATGATTTGCCGGGCGCGCTTGAGTTCGGCGCGATAGAGCGTCTTTTGTTCGCCCTCCATTTCGCAAAGCAGATCCTCCTCGACCCGGTCGGGCAAATCCTTGGCCACCTGCGATTTTGCGCGGCGCAATAGAAACGGGCGCACCCGCGCCGCGAGGCGGCGGCGTGCCAGCGGATCGTCCTTCGCATTGAAGCGGCGCTGAAAATGAGCGCGCTGGCCCAACGCACCGGGCATGGCGAACCCCAGAATGCTCCACAAGTCCAATAGTCGGTTTTCAATCGGCGTGCCGGTCAATGCCAGGCGATGTTCGCCTTTCAAAGCGCGGGCGGCCTGCGCGGTTTGTGAGTCGGGGTTCTTGATATATTGGGCTTCGTCCAGAATCACCGCCTGCCAGGAAACTCCGGCGATGCCGGGCGAGAGCGAGCGCAGTTGCGTGTAATTGATGACGAGGAGATCAGATTTTTCGCGAGCCGCAGAAAGTTCGCCGGCGTCCTCACCGCGCCAGAGGCGCACGCGAAGGTCAGGATAGAATCGCTCCACTTCGGCACGCCAGTTGTCCATGACTGATTTGGGGCAGACGACAAGCGCGGGTGGCTGTGACACCTTCGTCACGGACGATGCCGGCTCCTTGCGCGACAAGGTGTCGCCATGACGCAACCAGGCCAGCCAGGCCAGTGTTTGCAGCGTTTTGCCCAGCCCCATGTCGTCGGCAAGCACGCCGCCGAAACGGTTCGCGGCAAGATACGCCAGAAAATGAAAACCTTCGGTTTGATACGGACGCATTTCGGCCCGAATGGCCGCCGGCACCGGCGGAGCAACCCGCGTTTTCAATTCGCTGACGCGCCGCTGGATTTTTTCGATGCGTTCAGGCGCCAGAAATTTCTTCGCTGCTTCATCGGCCAGTTGCAGCGCATGAAATCGCTGTGGCTCGGAGGAAAAATCGCGCGCATCCAATCCGAGCCTGGCCAGTTGCTCATCGTCTTCGGGCGTCAGATTGTACTGCAAACGTCTCCAGCCTTTTTTGCCAAGACGCACGTAACCGCCGCGCGCGTTGAGCAGCAGTTTCAATTCCGCCGGCGTGAGTGTGGTGTCGCTCACGTTGAGCGCGACTTTCAGGTCAAACCAGTCAATGCCCGCCTCGGCCACATCCAGCGACACGCTGCCGCTGAGAGGTTCATCGCGCAGGGTGACCAGTTCCGGATCGAGCGCCACCTCGATTTCCGGCGGCAGCGATTTGAGCCAGGAAACAAAAAGCTCCGGCGTCTTTTTCGCGAGCCGCAGGAACCAATCGCGATGATAGCCGCCCCGCTTCAATTCCGGCAGCGAATCAAGGACACGCGAAAAATGTTTTTGCGCGGCGCGGTCATGGATGGCGATGTCGCCCTCGTCCGGCCGAGGAGTTTTTTCGGGCTTGTTATCAAATTCCACCTCCCAGCCATTTGCCGTGAGTCGTTCCATCTTCATTCCTGGCGCCCGGGCCGAGACCGAGATGACGATGTCCTCGGTGGAGGCGCCGGAATAAATCGGTTTCAACTCGCACGAAATGGTGACAGTGACCGGCACGGTTTTGACGCGTTGAGCCAGATGTTCAGGCAGAAGCACTCCGGCGGCGTGCAGAAAACGCAGGCCGTCGGCGGTTTCGAGCGCGGGGACCGGGATCAATTTGTGCGCGTCGGTATCCAGCAAATCGGCGGGCGGGCCGGCAAACAAACCGCACTCGGTCAAATAAAGCGTGGGGCCGCCGGATAATGTGCAGAATATTTTTGGCACCGGCTGGCCATCCGGTGTGACCAGCGCCAGCTCGTAGTCTCCACCGCCATTTTGTGGCGCGCGCAAATCCAGCCGCAGCGGCTTTGGCAAACGAGGCAGCAACGAACCATCGGCGCCCACCACCCGGTCGGGCGCCAGTGACATTCGCAACAAACGATTCAGCGCCGGCCGCGCGGCGGCATTGGAGTATTTAAACGACCACCAGCTTTCGTAATGCCACGGCTTGTAAGTCGCGCTCCAGAGCGGAAGCGAATGAGCTTCAATCGTCAAGGTGCCTTGCTCAAACTGTCCGGCGAGTTTTTTGGCCTGCGCCTGTTTCAGTTCGGCGAACTCCGCCCTGGCATCGGTGCGCCATTGCAAGCGCGCCTCGTCGGTAAAAACCGCCAGGCGCAGTTCCAGAACACCCGGTTCGGAAACCGGTGCCTGGCCGTCAAGTTGACGAAACCAGCTTTTCCATTGTTCGATTTCCTTCTCGCGTTCCCAGGCTTTCATCGCCGGTTCAATCAGGCTCAAATCCGTGATGCCCTCCATGAATGCAGGGAATTTCCAATGGCGCCGGCGTAATTCCCATGCGACCAGCAGCCAGAAATACAAATCATTGGCCGGAAATTGCGGCCAGAGATCCAGCGGCTTCCAATAACCATAAGCGTTGGGTCGGCCCGCCATCAGGCCCAAGTCGTTATCCGTCAGTGGATGCGTTTTGGCATTGGTGAATGTAATCTGGATTTGCCGGATGAATTGAGCTTCGTCCTGCCGCAGTTCGCGCCCAAGATTTACCACGAGCTTGTCACAGAGCGGCGAGCCTGCCGGTTGCGGGACGCGCGATGGTTTGGGAGCGGTGGACAAGGGGGGTTGGACTTTTTGCCAGCGCAGTTGGGCGGCTATGGCGATTTTTTTTCCATCCGATCCGTTGATCCCGCCACTGGCCGACGCCCGCTGTTGCAAAGCCAGCAGGGCGGCGACAATATGTTTGCAATCCATGCCGACTGGACAGGAACACTCCGCCGCCCACCCGCCATCGGCGAATTCGAGTCCCACCACGTACTCCCGTCCAATGCGCACAACGGCGGAGTAGAGATGATCAGGCGCAATGCACTCCAATCCCATCACAGCTCCGCGGCCAAAATAGCTGCGACCACGCATAAGGGTTCCAAGCAGGATCGAATCCAGAAACTGCCGGATGCCTTCGAGCGCCTCTGTTTGCAACTTCATCGCCGACAAGATGAAATAGTTGGCGAAGGGAAACAAGCGCGGCATGAATTTTTCACCATCATGGCTTGTGGATTTTCCGGTCGAAACCTGTTCAAATCGTCCAAACAAACACGGATGGCAAAATGTAGCGGAAATACCGCAGCCAGGCGGTTACCTGCGAAAAAAAGGAAACGATCGGTACGGTTTTAGCATCCGCCCGCCGAGCGTGCCTCGCGCCTTCATTATATCGCTCGCTTACGCCGTCAAGGTTGTGCGCCCTACATCCGCCATTTCGACGCCCAGATCGCCGCCATCGAAACCCAACTCCAACAACTCGTCAAAGTCGAGGCCCCACGCGATTATGCCCTCCTCCAAACCGTGCCCGGCATTGGCCAACATTTGGGGATGATGATCCTCTATGAAATCGGTGATATGGAACGTTTCCCCACGGTCAAAGATTTCCTCTCCTATTGCCGCCTGGTCAAAGGCACGGTGGTCATCCACCGCCTGTAATATAAATGTCGTTGGCGTATTGCTCGTAACTGGAACATTCGGATTCAATTTTAAATCTTCGCCGTGGTGCAGATGTCCCGGATAACAAGCTATCGCAAAATCCGGGCGGCAGCTTTC
>CAZKTW010000288.1:0-4773 GCA_964555775.1 uncultured Bifidobacteriaceae bacterium
ACTGGGAGTTTCAACGAATCATTAAACAGGCGGCGGCCCGGGCGCGGTTGAACAAACGGGTCACGCCTCACGTGCTGCGGCATTCGTTTGCCTCACAAGCGCTGGATGGCGGCATGGACATCGGTGTGCTGAAGGAACTATTGGGCCACAAAAGCGTCGAGACCACCATGATCTACGCCCACGCCATGCGCAAGCCCGGCCTCGGCGTCAAGAGCCCCTTGGACCGAATCGGATTTCCGCCCCCAAACCAGTGATGACGGGTAGTCATCGGCAACCAGTTAAATCATATCGACCAAGGATTGGAAATTGAACAAGGATTCAGCGAACACAATCCAACACAATTCAAATTCTTCAGCCGGGATTACCGGGGGTGGATCTTGAGGGCGTGTTGCTCAAAGAGCCGGAATACGAACCGCTGAGTCGGCGCGTTCCCATTTGCCAATCATTTGGCGTTTTCAAAGATGCACACAACACGCGGACAAGGCTGTCCGCGCTCCGGTTTGATTTGGGCAAGACGCCCTTGACACAGTTCCAACGGCAGGGGCAGGCGAGACGCCTGCCCTACGTTGCAGGCGGCCTCGCCGCCAATGTAGGACAGCGCGTCCCGCCTGTCCGGGACAAAGGACTTCGTCCTCACGCGGCAAATGTCAGGTGGTCAATGTCTTGCGGGGCGATGGGGGTATTTCGTATGGTCGGATGTTATGAATCTGGCCATGGCATTCGCTGCTTCGGCACAAAAGCAGCCGGACAAAATCGCCCTGTATTGGGGTGAAAGCGAGCTTTCCTACGCGACGTTGTCAGCCCAGTCCGGCGCCGTGGCGGCGGCGTTGACCGGCAAATTTGGTGTGAAGCCGGGCGACCGGGTCGGGCTTTGGCTCAAAAACCGGCCGGAATTCGTTCCAGCAGTATTCGGGATCCTTGGGGTCGGCGCGGTGTTGGTGCCGATCAACAATTTCCTCAAACCGGACGAGGTGAATTACATCCTGCAGGATGGTGGCATTGACGTGCTCATCACGGACGAGGATCTGGCTGTTCACGTTCCCGCGTTGCAGGCGGCAAGGCCGCAGTTGAAAATTTTCAAAGCCGAAGACTTTCAAACGGAGTTCGGAGTTGGGAAATCGGAGTTTGGGATTGGTTCGTGCGGGGAGAAGGATCTGGCGGTTATCATTTACACGTCGGGCACGACGGGCCGGCCCAAGGGCGCGATGTTGTCGCATGGCAATCTGCTGCACAATGTTGAGAGCTGCCGCCTGGTGCTGGAGACGGTGCAGGCGGACCGGATGGCGGTGTTGCTGCCGCTGTTTCACAGTTACATGCTGACGGTGGGAATTTTTCTGCCGCTGATCGTGGGAGGAACGATGGTGCTGGTGAAGTCGCTGAACCAGCCGCGGCAGATTTTGCAGGAAATGGTGTTGCGTCAGGCAACCATCCTGCCGGCCATCCCGCCGTTTTACCGCGCGCTGGCGGGTTTGCCGGCTTCCATGAAACTGCCGTTTCGGATCTGCATCAGTGGTTCGGCGCCATTACCGGTCCAGGTGCTGAAGGATTTTGAGTTGAAATTTGGCATCCCGTTGCTGGAAGGTTATGGATTGAGCGAGGCGAGCCCGGTGGTGGCGAAGAACCCGATTCATGGCGTGCGCAAGCCCGGCTCGATTGGGCGGCCGATCCCGAATGTGGAGATGAGCGTGCAGGATGAGACAGGGAAAATGCTGGGGTCGGATGAGATGGGCGAGATTTGCGTGCGTGGGGGCAACGTGATGATGGGTTATTGGAACCGGCCGGAGGAAACGGCCAAAGCCATCCGGGACGGGTGGTTGTTGACCGGCGACATGGGACATCGCGACGCCGACGGTTATTACTACATTACGGACCGCAAGAAAGACATGTTGCTGGTGAACGGCATCAATGTTTATCCGCGCGAAATCGAGATAATCATCGAACAATATCCCGGGGTGAAGGAGGTGGCGGTGATCGGGGTGGTCGATTCGCGCAAGGGGGAATTGCCGGTGGCGATAGTGGTGGCAGCGGAAGGGCAAGAACTGGAAGAAAAGGCCATTTTGCAACACGTTCGTAACAAACTGGCGGACTACAAAGTGCCAAAAAAGGTGGAATTCAGGGCTATTTTACCTCGAAATGCCACGGGCAAAGTCCTTAAGACCGTACTTCGGCAGCAAACGGTCGAATAAGGCTTTCATTTTTGATTACAACTCGCTGATGTGAAATAACTTAGGCGTTTGCCTTTTACGAGTTGACGCACCCAGACGGCCGCCATTAAGCTTATTGTCTGTCCAGCGCATGAAGCGCGGGGCGGCAAAGATTTTATGGCCGAAGGATATTGCGTTAAGTGCAAAGCCAAGAAAGAAATCGCCAACGGCGTCGAAGAGACGATGAAAAACGGGCGCAAGGCGATCAAGGGCAAATGCCCGACCTGTGGCACGGTCATGTTCAAGATATTGGGTGGCAAAGCCACTGCCAGCGCCATACCTGCCAATCCGCCGCCGACAACCTGATTTATGCCGCAACCACAACTCGCTTATGTCATCATCACGCCCTATTCCCTTTTCAAGTCGCGCACGGGCGGAATTCTCAGCCGGTTGATATCGCGGACGGGATTGGATCTCGCCGCCATGCGCATGTTCGCTCCCGGCGCGGGGCTGGTGAAGGAATATGCCGAGAACATAGTGTCCGCCCAGGATCCGCAGGACCGGCGGATTCAGGAGTTGCTCCACCAGTATGTCATCCAGAATTTCTCGCCCGATCCCAAGACCGGCCAGCGGCGGCGGGTGATGATGCTGCTGTTTCGCGGCGAAGAGGCGGTGCGCAAGGTCCGGGCGGTGGTTGGCAACCTCAGTCCGGAGCGGCGTGTGGGTGAGACCATCCGGGACACTTACGGCGACCTGATCACGGATGACGACGGGCAGATCCGTTACTTTGAACCGGCGGTGCTTGCGGCGCCCAACGTGGAGGAAGCGGACGCGAAGCTTAAGTTGTGGGCGCGCCATTCGGACACAGACGGCGGCGTCCTGGAAAATGTAATTTCATACCAAGCCGGCGAAGACAGTCAGCGCACGCTGGTGCTGATCAAGCCGGACAACTTTCGTTTTGCCACCGGGCGGCCCGGAAATGTGATCGACTTTTTCTCCCGCACCGGGTTGTTCATTGTGGGGATCAAGGTGCATTGCATGAGCGTGGCGCAGGCGATGGAATTTTACGGTCCCGTCCGCGAAGTGCTCCGCACGAAGCTCAAGGACGTGGTTGCGGCCAAGGCCAAGGCGGCGCTGGAAAAGGAATTCGGCTTCAAAATTCCCGGCCCGGAGGAAAAGCAACTTGGGGATGTCCTGGGGGCGACCTTTGGCGACAATCAATTTGAGAACATCGTCCGGTTCATGTCCGGCCATGCGCCGTCGGAGCTGCCGGAAACCGAGTGGACCAAGCCGGGCACGGAAAAGTGCATTGCACTGGTTTATGAAGGCGTGAATGCCGTCGCCAAAATCCGCGACGTGCTGGGGCCGACCGATCCATCCAAGGCGCCGCCCGGCTCGATCCGGCGTGAATTTGGTTCCACCATCATGGTGAACGCCGCGCATGCGAGCGACTCGCCAGAGAATGCCAAGCGCGAAATGGGAATTGTCAAAGTTGGCGAAAACATTTTCCGCCAGATCATTACTGAGACTTACGGAAAAGTATGAGGGGCGGGGGATGGGAGCGGGGAAAGCCGGGCAAACAACGAACGTCCATCAGACTTTGCAGCGCACCGCCTCGGCAATAAATCAAACGCTGAACAACGAATTTAAAGCGGCCGGCCTCACCCCGGCCCTCTCCCCTCAATCCGATGGAGCGGAGAGGGGAGTCGTCGGCCGGTTGTCCTGTGACCCCAGATCCTGAAAAATTCCCGCTCAGATTTACGCCCACAAGCCGAGCGAATTTTGGAGTTTCCGCAGTAATTGCACATCCGCCGCCGGAAATTCATAATCGGCCAGTTCGGATCTGGCCGCCCATTTTAGAGCCTTGCAGCCGAGCGGCTGCGGGTTGCCGGCCAACAGGCGGCAGACAAAGAACTTCAGGTGGACGGTTTTTTCCGGGTAGGCGTGGGTGATGGATTCAAAGAGTCTGCCGACGGAAATGGCCACGCCGAGTTCCTCTCGAATTTCGCGGACAAGGCATTGTTTGAAGGTTTCGCCCGGCTCGCGCTTGCCGCCCGGGAATTCCCACAGCCCGCCCAGATGAGCCCCGGCGTGACGCCGGGTGATCAGCAGTTTACCGTGGTGAAAGATAAGGGCGGCGGAGACGTCGATAATCAGTCGAGGGTCGAGGCTCGAGGGAAGAGAGTCAGAAACGACTGCCTTCGGCTTTCGTCTCTCGTCTCTCGACTGTTTTTTCACCGTCCAACGCTTTTGTAAATCCAGCCGAGCTTCTCCATTTCCGCGCGGTCGAACAGGTTGCGGCCGTCGAAGAGGATGGGGTGGGTGAGGGCTTTGCGGGCGCGCTCGAGATCGAGCTTTTTGAAATCATCCCACTCTGTGGCTATGACCAGGGCATCGCAGCCGTCGGCCACGCTGTCCATGTCATCGACGTAAGTCACGTTGGTGAGCACGGCTTTGGCTTTCTCCATCGCCTTCGGATCATGCACGCGCAGGGTGGCGCCTTCCTTTTGCAGGCGCTGGCAAAGGTCAATGGCCGGCGACATCCGGACATCGTCGGTATTTTGTTTGAAGGCGAGGCCGAGCACGCCGATGGTCTTGTCCTTGAGCACCCAGAGGGTGTCGGTGATTT
>CAZKTW010000289.1:0-4753 GCA_964555775.1 uncultured Bifidobacteriaceae bacterium
TCTTCGCCTTCCTCCTCGCCCTCCACCTGCACCTGCTGGTCCACCGGCAGCAGTTCGCGGCTCTTGATGTACATGAGCGTCGAGGCCATGACGAGGAATTCGCCGGCAATCTCCAGGTCGAACTGCCGCATGAGGTCGATGTACTCGATGAACTGGGTGGCGAGTTTGGTAAGATTGACTTCGTAAATGTCCACCTCCTCCTTCTTGATCAGATAAAGGAGCAAATCGAGCGGGCCTTCGAAGACCTCGAACTGGACTTTGTATTCCGCCATGAACCAAAAAATTCTAAGGCGGGCGACCGCGGTTGGCAATGGCGGAACAGAAATGAAAAGCCGGGGATCGCACGGCGGTTTAATGAATTCAACTCATACGAAATGATGCTGCACGGAAAGGTTCCTGCCGGTTTGCGCTGGCACGTGAAAGACGGGATCCGGTTTCGGGCGTGCGAAACTGATGGTTTGTTGGATTCAACCAAAATTAAAACCGCCGGTTAATCCGTTTGGATTAACCGGCGGAACCCCTAAACACCAACGTGCCCTGCAAGGCACAATTAGATTTAGCAGTTCGGCTGCCAATATTTGAAAAATGAACGCAATCTGGCGCCAGAATGATGTTTTGCCATTGAAAAAAGTCCGCTGTTCATGGCCGTGAGAGCGTAAAGGCATGAAATCAAGACGTATGTCTGCATTGGCGATCCCAACTCGGGCCTGACTAACACCGATCAGATTAAGTTGCCATGAACCCATTTAACCACAGTTACTTACGCTAAACGACGGAATTTAGCGGAACACCTGAGAACTGCTGATGTTTAGTTTTCCTGATTATTCTAAACCTTAAATTTTTCAGAATTTATGGTGCAGCCAGGCAAACCCTAAAAATGACTGCAAAAGTCGAAAGTTAACGGAACCAACTGAGTAAATGATCAAGACTCCACCCTACCCCCCCGTGTGTCCATAAAAAGGACACTATTATGAGACATTGCTTCTTGACTATTGGACTGGATTTTTGCACAACAATGGAAAATCCAGAACGGTGGGTAACGAAATTGGGAGTTGGCAATTATGAGTCAAACAACTGGTCAGGTATGTAACGTATCCGGCGTGTACCGGGCGGTGGGAAACTGCGGTCATTCGGTTGAGCGGGTCATTCCTGCGGGACAAGTATTTCCCCCTTGTGAATATTGCCGGGAAAAGGGTGACCGCAAAGACATCACCTGGGTCTTGGTAGTGGAAACTCAGGCCAAGTGATCGCCCACCCAGATTTCTGACCAGCCCGCCCAAGGTGTGGGTCGGTCTTCGACAAAGCGGCGCTGACGTTCGGCCATTTTCACCAACCGGTTTGCATTCATGGCGAGGCAGAGAGTCTGAAATCGGCGTCCCGTTTTGAGACGCTGACGGAACATTTGCCATTCAACTCCAAGGGCGAAGGCAACTTCTGAGCTGACCCCATTTAACGAACTTCCGTCCGAATTAAAGGGTTCAACCAACTCATAGTCTCCGTCATCCATTTCCTTCATCCTGCCACCCAAAAAGCAAGAACCGTGCTAGGCCGGCCGGAAGGAGTTCTTTACGGCAGAATTTCAAAAAGCCCTGTCATTCCCGTGTTGCCGCACTGTCGCGGCAAACTTGACGGAGCCGCCCAATAGACATAGGCTGTTCGTCCGGCTGGTGGTCGTAGCTCAACGGTAGAGTCCAAGCTTGTGGAGCTTGTTGTTGCGGGTTCGAATCCCGTCGGCCACCCCAGCCTTCGCTTGAACGCCGTGAAAGCAAAGGCTGCCGCGCCGAAGTGAAACGAAGGCGGGCTTGAATCAAACTTCGCTCCGAGCTACGGCTCGGCAAGCCATCCCCCTCAAATGGAATAATCGTCGGAGAAAACCTTCACGTTCCGCAGTTCCACAAAAACCTGTTCGCCGGTGTCGAGTCGTTCCAGTTCCGACCTGGCAACTGGCCGGCGGCGCAACTATGAACCAACCAGCCCTTCCGCCATCTGAGTGTCTCCAGCCCGCCGCAATGTGTGACAGATTCACACTTTGGGGTTGACAGCCGGAGCGTAATGTGTGAAAGTTTCACACATATCCATGACTTCCCTGAACCAAAATGAACTGGAGGCGCTCCGCATCCTTTGGGAGCGGGGCGAATTGAAGCCGGCGGAGATCCAGGCGCACTTCTCCTGGCCGATTGAAAACGCCACCCTGCGCTCGGTCCTGGTGAACCTGGTCGGGAAGAAACACATCTCCCGCCGGTTGCAAGGAAAGGCGTTTTTTTATGGAGCCCGGGTTCCCAAGCGCACCTTGCTGCAGACTGCGATGCAAACACTGGCGCGGGTCTTTGCGGGTGGCTCCCACCAGGAATTGGTCGTTCAATTGATGGAAACATCCGATATCAAACCAGCAGATCTTAAACTCATCCGCCAGACTGCTGCCGGATTTTCGTCCAAAAAAACCAAAGGAAAATCAAAATGAACCCACCACTCCTGTTGGCCTCACCGGCGCTGGTGATCCTGTTCAAATGGACCTGCCTGCTCGCTCTGGGCTGGGTGGCCCATGGGATGTTGCGTCACCGTCATGCCCGCTGGCGGCTGATTCTCTGGCGCGGCATTCTTTGCTGTGGCCTGGCCCTGCCGCTGGCGCCTTTCTCCCAAATTCCCGGTTTCAAGATTCCGATCGCCGGCGACGTGGCTCCAGCCAGTGAAATTGACACCGCTCTTTCGCCAGCCGCCACCGCCAATCCGGTCCAGCCCGCAGCATCCGTAGCGCAATCGCGGATCGCAGTCAGCCCGGTTTCCCGCAACGTAGATTCTCCCCTACCGCCAATCCCGTCAAAACCGATCTCTTGGCGACACATTCTTATGGGTATCTGGGCATTGGGCTGCGCCGGTGGATCTGTCCGCCTTGTCCGGTTGCAACTGCAGCTTTCCCGTTTGCGAAAAGGAGCCGACCGACCGGCTTTGGAACTTGAGCAACTGGCAAAACAAATCCAGGTCCGGTTCAATGTCCGGCGGAAGGTTGACGTTCAAATTTCAGATGCGGTCACTTCTCCGTTTGTTTGCGGCCTGTTAAAACCGGTGATCATCCTGCCTCGAACACTGGCACAATCTCTTTCAACGGGCGAAATATCCGCGCTCTTGAGCCATGAAATGGCGCATCTGCGCCGGCACGACCTGGCTTGGTGCGTGGCCTGGCGATGGATGAAGGCCGTGTGCTGGTTTCATCCGTTGGTGTGGCCGGTCCCGACCGCCCACAACCTCGCCTGCGAACAGGAAGCCGATCGCATCGCCTCGGGACAATTGGTGGACCAGAATTCCTACGCCCCGCTGCTGGCCCGGCTGGCGTTGCGGGTGCTGGCGTTGCCGGCGGTGGAGACGAAGCTGACGCTGAATGGAAGCTCCCAGATTGAGCGGCGGTTGAAACATCTTGGTCGGAAAGGAATGGATGCTTGGAATTGGAGACATTCGGCGGTAGGATTTGGTCTGGTGGGTTTGCTGTTCTTCGTGACCGCCGGTTGCGAGTTTTCAAAAACCAGTCCCGCCGGCTCACAAAACCAAACGAAGGCTGAGTTCAAGGAAGTGCCGGTCGTGGTACAGGACGAAGACGGCAAACCCATCGAAGGGGCAACCGTTTTACCCGATGGTTTTCGGGTGAAAGGGATTCACGGGGCTGATGCCTATCATTGGGGGACAAACCAATTTGGAGGCCCGGTAAAGGCCGTCACCGATCGCGAAGGCAGGGCTTATATAAAATATCCCGTCATGGGAATTCCCGAGGAGAAGGAGCTTACCGGAGCACTCATCTTCTCGGCATCCCACCCGGAATATGCGACCGTTCGCCCACAGGATTATTCGGTGGACAAACCCGAGAAGCCGATTCAATTGACCAGAGGCATTCATCTGGAAGCCTCGGCGTATTTCGGGAGCGATCATCAACCGGTGACCGAAGTCGTCCCGAATCTGAATCAAGAAATGATCCGCACCAACGACTGGCAGAAATTGGATAATGGGACTCTTGCGTTTCACAAGCTGTCTCCGGGCGGACATATTCTCCAGCTTATGGGCCGGCTGCCTTCGGGCGATATTGTTTACAGTGAAGACCTCGCCTTCACCGCCGAAAAGGGCAAAGACCATAATTATGCGGTGGAAATGAAGCCCGGCATCCGTCTGGAAGGGCGGATTGACGACAATGTGCCAAGGCCGGTGAAGAACGGCCGCGTCTTGATCAGCGTGCGGCCAAAGGAATTTCCCGCGTGGAACAACTATGCGGATGTGGACGACACCTTGAAAAAATACCCGAACTTCTATCCTTGGAAAAGCTACCGTCCAATTGCCGAAGACGGGACCTTTGTCTTTGAATCCATCCCGCCCGGAGGATTGGATGTGATTGTGCATGGCGAAGGATTCATTTCCAAAAGCGGCGGGGATTTCTCACAGCGGAACGGTTCAAAACTGGTAAAGGTTCCGGGTTTTGCCCTGCCGCAGGCTTTTTTGCTTGTGGCTCCGACAACAAAAATTGAAATAGCGACCGAACCCACCGCCACATTGGAAGTCACAGCCAAGACCAAGGCAGGGAAACCTGTCGAAGGCGCCACGGTTTATGTCAATCCAAACGTCGTGAGGATGGGCGGGATCTTTGGTAATATGAGAATATCCAGTGAAGAGCCTTTTCGAAAGATGACACCACTTCCCGACATTCCTTATTCCGCCACCACGGACAAAAACGGTTTCGCTGCGATTCGGAATATTCCTGCCACAGACCGGGGGA
>CAZKTW010000290.1:0-4742 GCA_964555775.1 uncultured Bifidobacteriaceae bacterium
TGGTTTCATGCGCCTGCTGGATTTCTGGGTGCTTGTGTTTCGATGGTTGATACGGCAAGCACATGGCGGAGTATCGTCGGGTTTCTTATATTTATTGCGGTCGCAGTTTTAGAGTGGTGGCTCATTATACTAGCAGGCATTTGGATATTTCGACATTTTAGATGGAAACATGACCACACAGCCTAACCCCTATTAAGCCCGCTTGGTCAAGCGAAAAAAGCATTGCGCAACGGAAAGATTTATCTTTCCGTTTAACGTCTTCAGAGCGGGAACTCCCGCCTTCGCCAAGGCTATGGCGGGGCAGGCCGACTTGATTTCAATTGGCAGGACGGAACGGAGTTCCGGCTGAAATCGCAGGCATTTGAGCGATCCGGGTGGATGGCGAAAAGAGTTTGGCTCTCTAGTGTCGGGCCGAAAGTCCCGCATTGGGGACCGAATGCGCGGGAAACATCACCATGCTGAACACATCAAAAGTCATCGGTTTTGTGGCAACGCAAAATTCTGCGAGCGCCAGGAAGTTTTATGAGGGCGCCTTGGGACTGGCACTGATTAGCGATGACCCTTTCGCCCTGGTGTTCGATACGAATGGCACGATGCTTCGGGTGCAAAAAGTCCATGAACTTGTTCCGGCCAAACACACTGTTTTTGGCTGGGCAGTGCATGACATCCGCGCAGAAATCAAGGAGTTGACCAAAAGAGGAGTTCGTTTTGAACGTTTCGAAGGTCTCCAACAGGATGAGTCCGGTGTCTGGACAGCCCCTTCCGGCGCGAAGGTGGCATGGTTTAGAGACCCGGACGGCAATACGCTTTCTCTCACACAGTTCCCATAAGAGTCTGTCTGAAAATGTAGCGTCAGCCATCCTGGCTGACGTAAAGCCGGGCTTCCAGCCGGCGGAAAAACCGTCCACAATCATTAACACCTTTGAAATCCCGGGCAGCGGCGTCAGGGTGGCGCTTTTTCCGGGCGGCAGGATGCCGCCCTCTACGGCAGGCCGGGAGGCCCGCCGCTACATTTTCAGCCAAGCTCTAAAAAAAGAAGAAGCGATCATGAAAACTGACATGGCGTGTCGCCGTTGCGCCTTTCCGAAGGCGGGTGTCAGCCTGCCTTGGCCGCGATTTGGGCGGCTTCCTGCAGGAGATTGTCAATGGACGCGGCCAGTTGGGCAGCGCCGCTTAATACGTCAGTGACGTTCTGGATGTCCTCTTCGGCCTGGTTCAGCGCCGTGGTCACCTTCCCCAAGTTCGTCATGACACTTTTATAATTGGCGGTCTCGTTTTTGAATTGCATCGAGACCAATCCCATCAGGTCGCCGCGCAGGTCGTGGGCTCTGATGATGATCGTCTGCCGCTGGTCGCTGGGAACCTGGCTGTTTCCGGCCAACTCGTACAATTGGCTGACCACGGCTCCCAGTTGTTCCGCAGGATTGGGCAAGAGTTGATCGGGCATAGGCTTTATTTGGCTGGTTGAACGGCGGTTTGAATGGATCCAATGGCGTCATCAAAGAGTTTTACATGGGCGGTGAAGACGTCGATTTGACCGGCCAGGTCGGCCAGATCCTTGGGTTGTTTGCTAGATTTGGCGAACGTCACCAGCGCCGCGTGGGCGCTCTGCATGTCCGAAAGCAGGGAATCCACCTGCAAAGCGCGGAGCGTCTCGATGCGGTTGTTATCCTGCACAAATTGATCAATCAGCGTCATCAAACCATTCGGATCGGTCTTGTTCCGCGTGTTGTTGTAAAGGAACACCATGCCGGTCTGGATGGATGCGTAAGCGGCATTGTCCACCAGGGTGAGCGAGCGCAGATCGCCCTTGAGCAGGCCGATGAGCTGGTTGATCGGCTCATCTCCTTTGAGGATCGCCGCCTCGATCGCCGCCTTTTGCTTGTGTTCAATCGCGAGAGTGCCGACCAACGTGACCAACGACGACACCGGCCCGGCGAGGTCGAGGGCAGCCGCCTGTTTGGCCAGCGCGTTTTGCGCGTTGGCGCCGGCGCGGATGGCCGCCAGCCCCTGAATGGTCGTGCTCAAGCCATTCACATCTTCTCCCAAGGTGTTGGCTGCCTGCGTGAGATTGTCAACATCCTTGGAATTGGCCACCGCCGCCAGGGCGTTGGCATAACTCGCAATCGTTGACAATGCCTGGAGCCGGACATGGATTTCCGCCGCCGGGATGGCATTGGTCAAATCCTCGGTCCCCCACGGTTTATCCATCAGCACCTTGTCGTACAAATTCGCCCGGGCACTGAGATCGTTCACCCCCAGCAAATAGGGACGGATTGAATTGTTGGCGGCATTTACCGCCGTCTGAAACTTCGAGACCGGGTCCTGATAAATGCTGACGGTGGTGCAGCCGCTGAACAACGCGATTGTTCCGATGAACCCTGCGAAAACGAGTGATTGCCGGATCATAAATTGAAGTTTCAACAAAACCGACGTAGCGGCTTTCGGCATCCCGCAATGCGGGACGGGCGATTCATTTCCTTGAAGAATACGGCGCTCTGCCGAGACGCCGCCACGCCACATCGGGCTCTTTGCAAAAATCACAAATTGAAATTTCATGCGCTTGGTTTTAATCACTCGGTGCCGCCGTGCTGGCGGAGCAACTGGACGATGGCGTCCTGATGCCATTGTTCCGCCCGGACGAGCGGGGTGCGTTTCTGGTCATCACGGGCATTCACATTGACACCCTTGGCCAGAAGCAGATTCACCGCGTCCGCGCAACCTTCCTGCGCGGCCAGATGCAAGGGTGTGGCTTCATCCTTCGCCGGACAATCAATTTTTGCGCCTTTGTCCAGCAGCAGCGCCACGACGTTCGTGTGGCAGGCGGATGCCGCCAGATGCAACGGGGTCAGGCCGGCATCATCAGGCAAATTGAGATCCGCTGGAGTCTGCTCCAGATCCCCGGCCACCTGGGTCACGTCACCGTCGCGGGCGGCGGCGTGAATTTCCCGGTAGGCGCTGTGCTGGGGCGAATGAAAACATCCAGCGCCGGCGACGGCCAGCATCACGGACAGAAGGATGGTCCAAATGGATTGGTAAAATCTGGTTTTCATTTCAGCCATATCTATTTAATTAAACCACGGATGGACACGAATAAACACGAATTCAGACCAAGGCAAAAAAGTTTGTGCCTCAAACCTGGAATGCCCGCTGATCGGGGAACTTGTTTATATTTCCGAATTGCCGAAATTCCTTTCCCATCCGTGTTCATCTGTGTTCATCCGTGGTTATAAGATTTTGCTGTATGCGCATGGTTTCGTCTTTTACGGCAACTACGCCGGCATGCCGTCCATCGCCGCCAGGAGTTTGCCGAATTTTGGGTGATTCAGGTCGGCTCCCTTCTGTTTCAAGTTGTTCACCGCCGTTTGAAAGCCCATCTGCAAATTCGTGTCCGGAGCCGGCACCGTCGCCCCGGTCGGAGCCGGCGGCCGATTGGCCAGATAATTGTTGAGCGGCGGCGCTGATGGCGGATTGGTGATGGGACTGTCGAAATTGAGCACGGCGGAAACGCTTTGCACGGGCCGGGCATCCACCACCGCCGAATACGATCCGTTGGTCCCAAACTTTTCACCCATCAGTTTGAGCACGGATGTGTGGTCCAAAAGCGTGTGATTCACCGACCCGGCCTGGACAAACGGCGATATCACATAACCCGGCGTACGCACCCCCAGGGAAACAAAAGGCGTGTTCCAGGTCGCGTCGGGCGGCGGCTGGGTGGGAATCATCGGCGGCGAGACATGATCGAAAAAACCGCCATGTTCATCGTAGTCAACAATCATGACCGCGCCCTGCCAGAAGGCGCGGCTGTTGGTCACCGCGTTATAAACCTGCATCAGAAATTCCTGCCCGTTGCTGATGCCGGAGGGCGCGTGTTCATCGGTGGCCCAACCGAGGTGCGGAGCATCCTGATAGGTCGGCTCGATGAAAATGACCTGGGGCAACTGGTCTGGCGGCGTGTTCATCAAATCGCCTTCCAGCTCGTCGAAGGAGCGGAAGCGATCGCTCAAAAGAATGTCATCCAGCCAGTTGAGCATCATGGTGAAAAACGGGATGCCCTGATGATAAACCCGCCAGCTTACACCGTGCGCCGTCAGCCAGTCATAGACCAGTTCCTGCTGCGGCAGAATGTCGTGGTTTACGTCAATCCGCGTAAACCCGCTCATGGACATGAGGCGATTGGGCTGGGTGCCCGCCGGCAGCGACGAGAACCAGCGGTCGCAGATGGCATAATTCCGGGCAAAGAAATCATTCATCGGCGCCTGGGCCGCGCTGAAATAGCTCATCACCAGCTTGCGCACGGCCGGGTCGGCCGAAACGCTGGCCGGAATGGAACTGACAAACCCGTTCATTGGATAAGCGCCGTTCTGCAAAGGGCCGAGATTGCCCGCGACGTTGGACCGCTCATGCGGCGGGTCGAAATCTTCCGGCATGGTGAAGGGATTGTCGCCCAGAAACGGCGGCCAGGCCTGGCCTTGATCGCGGTTGGTGAAACGCGCCACCCATGCCGGGTCGGTGCGCAGGCCGTCCACCTCCGTCCGGCTGGATGGCGGCAGACTGAGATAGCCCAGCATGTGGTCGAAGGAGCGGTTTTCCATCATTACCACGACCAGGTTTTTAATTTTGCTCAAATCCATTGGCATGGAAAAACTCCTATGAATTCACTTTCTTATCCTCGTTCGCTTTTCTCTGGGCCTGATCGCCGCGGGCGGATACGCCATCCATGAAACTGGTGAACGCATTGG
>CAZKTW010000291.1:0-4663 GCA_964555775.1 uncultured Bifidobacteriaceae bacterium
TGATCCCGCTGGCGTTGCGCGGCGTGAAATTCAAACCCATCGGCGCGCTGGCCATCCTGCAACGCAACCTGCTCATCTACGGCTTGGGCGGCGTCATCATCCCGTTTGTCGGCATCAAAGCCATCGACGTCCTGATCACCACCCTGAAACTGGTCTGAGCAACCACGAATGGACACCAATACACACGAATTCTTTATGAACCGAAAACCAACCTGGAAAGCCCTTCCTCCTCGTTCTCGTCCTCGTCCTCGATTGGACGGAGACTCGATTACGAGAACGAGGACGATTTGCCTGCGGTGTTATCCGTGTTAATCCGTGAAATCCGTGTCTAAAATTTATGAAAAAACATCTCACTGAACTGCGCGCGGCCGTGATGGTCACGCTGATTTTCGCCGTCGTCTGTTGCGGACTCTATCCGCTCGTTGTGTTCGGCATCGGCCAGGTCTTGTTCCATGACCAGGCCAACGGCAGCCTCATCGTGGACCAGGACGGCACAGTGCATGGCTCGAAACTGCTCGGCCAGCAATTCACCGCCGACAAATACTTTCAGTCGCGTCCCTCGGCGGCGGGCAACGGCTACGATGCCACCAGTTCCGGCGGCAGCAACCTCGGCCCGACCTCGACGAACCTGGCCACCACCATCGCCCAACGCATCTCCGATTACCGCGCGCAAAATGGTCTGGCAACCAATGCGCTCGTTCCTGCCGACGCCGTGACCGCGTCCGGCAGCGGCCTTGACCCTCATATCAGCCTGCGGAATGCCGAATTACAGGCGCCCCGCGTCGCCAAAACCCGCGGCTTCGATTTGGAGAAAGTGCGCACGCTAATCAAGCAAAACACGGATTCCGCTGACATGGGCATTTTCGGCGAACCACGGGTGAATGTCCTAACGTTGAACCTGTCATTAGACACCTCAAAGTGAGTTTGCGTTTTTCAGCATTCAACTCTGGGTCACTCGTTGTCAGACAGAACGTTTCTTTTCGCGAAAAGACAGTGCAGAAATTAGCGATTCATAAGAACCAACCCTTTTGCAATCCGAACGGCTTTTCGTCCCCAAGCCAAAGCGCCAGCCGCCGTCGCGCCGAAGCGCGCTATGGCGCGCCGCGTAGGCGGAAGGGCTGGCGCACTCCAAGACGCTTCGCGCCAAAGGTTGATCGTGGGAAAGTCCGACAGGTCTTGGAATGCGGCGGCCCTGCGCCGCTTTGCTTGGCCCCAACCTGAAAAAAGATATGGAAACATTTTGGGGCACTGGAAACTTATTTTTCTTCCATAAACGGATTGCCGGCAGACGGTTTGGAATCAAGCCGGGGCAAGAAAAACTGGCTGAGCAGGAGATAAATCCAGCCCAGCACCACGTGCGCGCCGAAGAGAAAGCAAAATTGAATCAAACCGAATGCGCCTAAATCATAGAGTACAATGGCGGCGGTGAAGAGAATGGCCCCCGGAAGCAATGCCGCGCCCGCCAGTTTCCAACTGCCGGAGAAATTCAAACGACGGTTGGCCATAAAACCGACGAGCCGCACCGGCAGGGAATAAATCGTCGCCAGCACCGCCCACGACAACATCAAGCCGGCGACGACGGCCAGGACCACGATGCCCAGCCATTCTGGCTCCCAGGCGCCCCAAAGCGGTTCCAGTTCGGTACGGTTGAAGGCCATGGCCCAGTCGGACGGATAGCGCCATTCGGCATAACCCAGGAATGAAATCACCCGGATGGTTCGCCGGCCAAACTCAATTTGCACATCCGCCGAGGCTTGGACCTGGCCGCTGTGATCGGGATCGACGATGAAGGCGAGGAACCGGCCCCCGGCCAGGAACTGCGGCAGGTTGTCGGGCCAATCCAGCCGGCCGGAACGAATGGCGCCCGTCGCGGGCAGATCCCGGATGGCCGCGCGCACGGTTGGGAAACAGCCGTCAGAAAGGAACCAGACCACCGCCGCCGCCGCCAGTGAGGCAATGACGAATTGCACGAGCAGCAGGCGACTGAGCCGGGCAGCCGCGAAAACCGCCACGCCGCGCGGCGTCAACGGTTCCCAAGCCATGGCTGATTCAGCGGGTGCGCTCATCAAGGCGGAGATTAACAGAATTTCAACAAGGAGAAAATCAATCCGTGCGTGTGTAGCGGCGGGCATCCTGCCTGCCGTAGAGCCGGGGCCTCCAGCCCGACGAAACGAACCGGACCACCACTTCGATGCCAGCTAACATTTCTGCGACACCAAATAATACGCCCGACTTATCCGGGCGGCAAGATGCCGCCCTCCACGGCAGGCGAGATGCACGCCACCACAGTCAGGCCGTTCTTGCTTCCGGCGGCGGCGGATTTTGATTGGGTGGCGGCGCGAGCACCAGCGGCACGGGGTAGCGGAGCTTCATCACATCGTCCACCAGCACTTCGATGAAATAGGTCCCGGCGGCCTTGAATTCGACCTGGCCGAAAACCATGACATTGCTCGAATGCAATCCCGGCTCACGCAATTCAAATTTCATTTCGCCCTTGCGCAACACCGTCGTCTGATCGGGCGCGATGAGCCGGACCGTCTCCGTAAACATGCCAATGCCCGCCGTCCAACGGTTGAAGACGCATAGCCGCCCGGCCACGATGGGCAATTGCGGCACGCGCAGATAATTGATCACGCCGATGATGAAAAAATTTCCATTGGCTTCCTGGCGCACTTCCTCGCACAAAAGCGAGGCCTGCAAATCGGGGAGAATCCGGGTGGCTTCCATTTTAATTTATGAGTTAAGTTTTTTGTTTTATTTTGTTGTAATAGCGCTCTGCGCGCCACTGTTCGCGTTCCTGAAATCCGGCGGTCACAGACCGCCGCTACAATAAACGGTTTTCCGCCGCCCGCACGGTGTTTTGCATCAGCAGGGCAATGGTCATCGGACCAACCCCGCCGGGATTCGGCGTGATCCGGCCGACCACCGGCTCCACGCCGGCAAAATCCACATCGCCAACGAGCTTGCCATCCACGCGGTTCACCCCCACGTCAATCACCGTCGCGCCGGGCTTGACCATTTCGGCCCTCACAAATTTTGCCACGCCCAACGCCGCGATCAAAATGTCCGCGCGGCGGCAGTGCCCCGGTATATCGCGGGTACCGGAATGGCAGATCGTAACGGTGGCATTGGCGCCCCTGGCCTTCTGGCACAGCATCGCCGCCATCGGTTTGCCGACGATGTTGCCGCGACCCAGGACCACCACTTCCGCGCCGTCGGTGGTGATGTTCGAGCGCACGAGCAATTCGCGGATGCCCGCCGGCGTGCACGGCTGAAACCCCGTCGGATCGCCAAGCATCAACTTGCCGACGTTGACCGGATGAAAACCGTCCACGTCTTTTTGCGGCGAAACCGTCGCGTAAACCACTGCTTCCCGGATTGGTTTCGGCAACGGCGCCTGGACCAGGATGCCGTGCAGGCGCGAATCGGCGTTCAGCCTTGCCAGCAACGCGAGCAGTTCGCCTTCGCCCGTGACTTCGGGCAGAACATGCGTTTCGGAAAAAATCCCCAGCTCGGCACAGGCCTTTTCCTTGCGGCCAACATAAACCTTGGAGGCCGGATCATCTCCCACACGAACGAACGCGAGGCCCGGTCGGACCCCGCGTTTGGCTAATTCAGCGACGCGCTGCGCCAGCTCCCGCTGGATTTGCGCGGCGATGGCACGTCCGTCAATGAGCTTGTGATTGTCTGGGGTTGCGCAGGATGACGCGTGGTACGGCATTTGTGGAAATCACCTGGATGCTCTGGATGTTGATGAGCGGCGTGTCTTTCCAGCGCGCATCCAGGCCTTCCTCGCCGGTGACAATAATCCGCATGTTGACGTACTTGCTCAGGTCGAGGCTCGGCGAAGTGGTGTAAAGATAATTAATGTTAATCTCCGTTGCCGGGTCATATAATTCGTATTTTGTGGGCGCGGCGATGCTGCCCACGGCGCGCACAACGCCTTCATGGGAAATCACCCGCGGCTGCGGCGCCTGGGGCACGGCAGGTTGGGCCTCGGGACCCGGCGCGGGTGTGGGTGCGGCTGCGGGTGTCGGAGCGGGCGCGGGCGCGGGAGCTTCCTGCTTCAAATACATCGCGGCAACAAAGGCGTAGGTGCTGGCGGGCGGATCAATCTGCATCCAACCTCCCTTGGTGGTGATTTCATTCACCGTCGATCCGTGCTCGATGACGCCAAGGACGCTGAAATTTTCACCCGGGCCGGCGCGTAAATTCAGTTTCTTGGTTGAAACCGTTTTGCTCGCGGCATCGATGTAGGAGGCCTTGACCCAGACATGCGTGCTCGACGGCAGGGCAATCTTGGCCCATTGCGCGGGTTCATTGGCCTTGTGCTTGTCCAAATTAATCTGGTCCAAAACCGTGACGCTTTCCCCTTTCTTCAAGTGGGTGACCACTTCGCCCTTGAGACCGGCCTGGCCGCGGGCATTGACATTGGCCGTGACTTCCGCCGGGCCGGGAACGAGCGTGACGGGCAATTCATGAATGGGTTTGACCGGCGCGGCCCGATGCTTCTTTTTGGCGGGGGCCGGGCTGGCCGGCTCGGCCATCGGCGCGGGAGTCCCCGGTGTGGGTGCGACGACCGGAGACGGCGCAGGGATGGGAGGCAACGTGTTTGTATTGTCCTGCGCGACCGCGCTTGTTGCGATCATCACGCCCAATATCA
>CAZKTW010000292.1:0-4632 GCA_964555775.1 uncultured Bifidobacteriaceae bacterium
GTTGAAACCGCCGCGCAGATTGTAGCGGTAATTCGTGGCATCGGTCTGGCGGGTCAAGGCGCCGGTCGGGTCCTGCAATTGAGATTCCTCAATGTCTTCCTGCTCAAACCGGGTGTCGGCAAAGACCACCGTGAAAGGAATTTTCGTAAAACGCAGGTTCGCGTTCTGCATGGACTTGAATTTGTCCAGACTGGCCTGTTCGAACGCGCTGGGAATGAGAAATTCAAGATTGGGTGCGTTGCCAAAGCCGTCCTCGCGCGTCCATTCGTTTTGGGTGCCCACCGAAAAGCTGAGGCAAGCAAGCGGAGTGAAGAGGCTGGTCAGGCTGAAAATTTCCGATTCCCGCCGGAGCGTGATTTCCTGGCTGTTCCAGGAAAGGCCGAAGACCCCGTTGGTTTGATTGAAGAAGTCACTGCCTTCAAGTTTGGAATAATAGCCGCCACCCGACAAAAACCACCAATCGTACAACTGTTTTTGCAGGGTCAACGTGTTCATGCCTTGCACGTGCTGATATTTGTCCTGGGTTTGAGTGATGCCAGTGGCCTGAAAGGCGTTGGTTTCATCGCTGCGGTTTTTTTCGGAGTAAAACTCGACACGCGCATTGTCCTCCAGGCGCCAGTCGTTGAAATCATGGGTCACATCAAGTTTGAGAACATGGGTTTGTTCATCAATGGCCTTGATCGAAGAGGCGATATTGACGGTATTGGGGACCGGCTGCCCCCAATCCAGCATGGATTTGTTGCCTTTCTTGAACTGGTATTCGTAACCGAGCACAATTTGCGGCCAATGTGGCAAGGTCAGGCCGAAGTCGGCCCAGATCCGCCCATTGTCCACGTACAAATCCCGATTAAAATTAAATTCCGGCGGGGCCACGTTGGGATCGTATCCGCCGGTGTCGCTGTAATATTTGCGCCATTCCTCGAAACCGGCATGGACGAAACCCCGGTCCGTTTCGTCCACCGCCAGCTTCAACCGGAAATCCTGGTCGGGAGCCATGAGATGTCCTTCCAGCAGGAATTTTTCATTGGGACTGGTCTGCTGGCTGACCAAAAAATTTTCGACGCCACCGCCAAAACCCTGCTTCCTGCCCTCGAGTTCGCGGAATTTGGATTGGTCGCCCTTGACCCCGATCCAACGGAAGGCCGGTTCAAAATTGAGCTGGAGGGGCGAGACCTCATTGGTGCTATTCCAGCTTGCGCCCTGGTCAACCCAAGCTCGAAGCAGCCCGATTTGAGCGGGCGTGAGAGGATCGCCCTTTCCGGTCGGAGGCATTTCCAGGTCCGGAACCACCCGCGTCACGTAATGGATCAACCAGCTTTGGCCGCTGGCTCCCGGAACAATGTCGTTGGTGTTGTTGTCGCCGCCCTGGAGTGCCGACTCGCGGTTGTCGAGGCGGAAACGGCTTTTGGGCTTTTCCGGCCCGTGACAGCGCAGGCAGGACACGTCCAGGATGGGTCTGATGTCGTGGTCGAAATCAACCTGCTGCTGGGCTGGCGGAGGCAATTTCGCCGGGTCCATGTCCGCGGCGGAAAGCGATAGGCAAAAGGCGAAAAGCGTGAAACGTGAAACGTGAAACGTGAAGCGCGGGCGACGGCCAGTCGTCACGCGCCACTTCGGTTGTTTTTTTATTTCACGCATCACGTTTTACGTTTCACGTTCAGTACCTGAGCCGGGGGTCCACATTGGAACCGTGGATTGCCGTGTGACAGCCGGCGGCCCAGCAAGTTCCCATTTGCAGCAGCGTGGTGTGGTCCGTGTTGCCGATGTAAATGCTCCCCGTGGAAACTGTGGGGCCTTGGATCTGGGCGTGGCAACGCAGGCAAAGGTTGGGATCGCTCGCCACCAGCATTTTCTGATTGATCGAACCGTGCGGGCTGTGACAGGTGGAGCAGCCTTCGCGCAGCGCTTCGTGCTCGAAGACAAAGGGCCGCGTCTGGTCGCGGTGACATTGCGCGCAACTTTCGTCCTGCCGGGCCATGGCCAGACCGCTGGCCGGCTTGAAGATGTCGCCCCCGTGCGGGTCGTGACATTGGCCGCAACTCATATGGCCTTCGAGAACCTGATGATGCTGCGGCAGGCTGAATTCCGCGTGAACGTCAAGATGGCATTGGAAGCAGGACGATGGATCCTTGCCGGGGTTGATGATGAATCGGGCGCTGCCGCCGGCCTCGATATGTTTGCTGCCGGGACCGTGGCAGGATTCACAGCCGGTTTCGCCCACCTGGGCCGCATTTTCAAAATGGACCCGGGCATGCGGGCTGGCGGGGAATTTGCGGACGATATCGGCATGACAGTCCAAGCAGGCGTGGTTGCCAATGTAATGCGCGCCGGGGATGTCTAACGGCACGATCACGGCGCCGGGCGTGGTGGAACACGAAATCAAACCCATCGCCACGCCACCCATGGCACTTAACACCAGCGTCAGGGTCAATATTCGCTTTGGTTTCAAGGGACCTGATTTCCTGCGGCCGAGGTGTTTGTCACGGCGGCGGCCTTGATGATTTCGGAGACGATCTGATCCGAAAGATCCCCGCTGGTGGGAAAAACCATCTGCAAATTGCCGGCGGCGTCGATGATGAGCGTGCGGAAATCGTGGTTGAAGGTGCCGGCCTCGTACTGATAGCTGAGGCCCGCCTGCCGGGCGAGTTCGCCAATCTTGTCGGCTGGGCCGGTCAGAAAACTCCAGTGTTTCGGGTCATATTGGTAGCCATTGCCATAGGCTTTCAACATTGCCGGTGAATCGAACTCCGGGTCGAAGGAGATGGAAAGCAGGTGCCAGTTTGCGGGAGCCTCGGGCAACGCTTCGAGTTTTTGCTGGGCGGCCTGGAAATTTTTCGACAGGCGCGGGCAGTATTCGGGCAGGGGACAGCGGGTGTAAAAAAAAGTGATGGCCAGCGCCTGCCCGCGAAAATCATTCAAACTGACCGCCTGCCCGAGTTCGTTGGTGAACTTGTAATCCAGCAATGGATGGTTCGGGCGGCCGGCCGGAGGAGGGGTCGGGGTTGCCGCGGGCGGCAGCGAAACTGTTCCGATTTTGACGAGGTGCTCCACCCAGCTCTCCGATTCGGCAACCCGGAGCTGGAAGGAAATTTCATCACCCCGGTGCAGGCCGGCCAGTTCTTCCGGGGCCTTGACCTTGAACGGCATGGTCATGGCCGCCATGTAGTTGGAAATGGCTTCGTGCTGGATGACCACCGTCCGTCCGTCCGGCTTGAGTTCCATGACCGTTCCTTTGGCCATGAACAACCGTGGGCTCGTGGCTACCCCGCCGGACAACGGGAACGACACGGCGGATTTCGCACTGGACGGAATCAGCAACCACAAAGCGAACAGCAATGCGATGATGAATGAATCCCGCCGCTTCATAGGGTGTGGCCATAATTGCCTTTTGCGAACCGGCTGTTCCAGCACATTTTTTGCAAATATCACGGATTCGGCAGTAGGCCGACCCGATAATATTCATTATCGAGTGTCGCATTCAGGTCCGTGAAATCGATCGAACTGCCGGTGGCCGTATTTGTGATGAGGGTGGTCCAATCAGGCGAAAGCAGATTGGACGAACTTTGGACGATATAATTCAGCCCGGCATTCGCCGTGTAACTGAACCTGAACTGCCCGGGTGACACGGGTTGCGGCGCGCTGAGCAACACCGAAACGGGGGCAACCACGTCGATCGTTATGGAATTGGTGTTTTTCGCTCCGTTATTATCCGAGGCAACGGCGGAAAGCGTGTGACTGCCCGCTACCAGGCTGCCGGTGACGGCTGAATAGGGAGCGGTTGTATCATTGGCCACAACGCCGGCGTCCGCCAGGAATTGCACGTTGGTGACCGTGCCGCCATTGCCCGAGGCGGAGGCCTGAACGGTGACCGTGGCCGGCGCGGCAAACACGGCGCCGGGTGCCGGGTTGGTGATGGCCACCGAAGGCGGCAGACTGGCCGATGCCACCACCACCGCGCCCGTCATGTGTTGCAGATTGAAGTGAATCCCACAGTAATAAACGTAGGAACCGGACGCATTGAAGGTATTGGTAAACGAATACGGCGGGGCGTTCGTGAGCGAGCGCCACAACCCGCTCGGCACACCATTGGTTCCACTCGTGGTGGAATGGGTGATGAAGGTGGAGGTGTAATTCCATTGCCAGACCACCTGGTCACCAACGGCGATGTTGGTGACGGCCGGAGTAAACGTATCGGTGTTGCCGGCGCCAACGATGACGAAAGCCGTCGCCGCGGAACCAGTCGTTGAGGAGCCGCAAACCGCCATGATTGCGCTCGCGAGCGCCATTTTGAGGAGATGCCGTATCACATTCATAATGTTGTACTTAAGTTTGCTTAGTCCATTGTGCGGCCGGTCTAATGACCATGGAACGCTGGGATTGCGCCAACAGTGACCGCCAGATTGTTTTGTGTAAAAATGCCACACCCACTTATACGTAAGAGGAACGGGGAGAACCTTTGTTCCCGATATTATTGCGGGAACTATTGACGTTCTCCGGGCTCTTAACTTCAATGATGCGATATGGCCGAAGGCATGGACTTTGAAGGTCTGGTGGCAAGTTATTATGAGCCACTGTACCAATTTGCCTTCAGCCTCGCGCGGGATGAGGCGGACGCCTGTGACCTTACACAAC
>CAZKTW010000293.1:0-4618 GCA_964555775.1 uncultured Bifidobacteriaceae bacterium
TGCAGCCGTGGACGAACCGCTGGCCGGGCATGACGATGGGCCAATGGGGCTTTCATTTTGAGCGCACGGAGACATGGTGGAACCAGGGAAAACCGTGGATTGATTATATTTCCCGCTGCGAATTCCTATTGCAGCAAGGCCGCGCTGTGGTGGACGCCGCGTATTTCACCGGCGAAAGCGCGCCCGTGGAAATGCGCGCCGGCAATCCGGCGATGCCCGCCGGTTACGACTACGATGCCATCAACGCCGACGTGCTGCTGCACGCGGCGACGGTGAAAAACGGCCGCATCACCCTGGCCAGCGGCGCAAATTATGCCGTGCTGATTCTGCCGCCAAATGATTCGGACATGACGCCGCAATTGTTGCAACGCATCCGCGATTTGGTGCGGGATGGCGCGACCATCATCGGTCCGCGTCCGCAGCATTCGCCAAGCCTGACCGATTATCCGAAGTGCGACGCGCAGGTGAAGAAACTTGGCGCCGAACTTTGGGGCAAATGCGACGGCACGAACGTCCTGGAACATTCCTTTGGCAAAGGCCGCGTCGCCTGGGGTAAATCGCCGGCGGACATTTTCGCCGCGCAAAATCTGAAACCGGATTTTGAATTCACCGATGCCGCCAAAACCTCGCGGTTGGCTTGCGCGCATCGCGTCGCAGGGGAGGCGGATATCTATTTCGTCTCCAACCAGCGGCGGCAGTTTGATTCCGCCGAATGCACCTTCCGCGTCACAGGCAAAATCCCGGAGTTGTGGCATCCCGACACCGGCCTGATCGAACCCGCGCCGGTCTGGAGCGCGCAGGATGGGCGCACCAAAGTCTGGTTGAATTTTGACCCCGCCGGGTCAGTGTTTGTCATCTTTCGTCACGCGACGGACGGCGCAGATCACATTGTTGCCATCAGCGACAGCTCTGACGCCGAACGAGTCACCACGCCGAAGCTGGAAATTCAGCACGCCGTCTATGCCGCCACCAACAATGCGGAAGAAATGGATGTGACCGCAAAGATTTCCGAACTGGCGCGCGACGGCCAGATAGTTGTCGCAGCGAGCAACGACTTGTTTGGGCGCGATCCGGCCCCAGGGCACGTGAAGGAATTGCGCGTGGACTACTCGCTCGACGGCAAGCCCGGCCATGCGGCCGTGCGAGAAAACGAAACGCTTGCGCTGCCAGCGACTCCGGTCCTCGGCCAGCCGCCGCGATGGGAAACGAGCATTGCCGCGGGCGGCCCCGTTGTGAAAGCGTGGAGCAAAGGCGTCGTCGAACTGCGCACGGCCGGTGGAAACATTTTGCACGCGCACGCGGCGGACCTGCCGGCGCCGCAGGAAATATCCGGCGAATGGAATTTGAGCTTCCCGCCGGACTGTGGCGCACCGCAGGCGGTCACGCTGGAAAAATTGATCTCCTGGACCGACCATACCAACGACGGTGTGCGCTATTTTTCGGGCACCGCGACTTATGAAAAGGAACTCGAAATCTCCGCCGCGCAATTGGCGACCGGGCGCGAACTCTGGCTGGATCTGGGCGCAGTGAAAAATTTCGCCGAAGTTTCCCTCAACGGACAGAACCTCGGCGTGCTTTGGAAACCGCCATTCCGCGTGAACATTACCGCCGCCGCAATCCCTGGCGCGAACAAGCTGGCCATCAAAGTCACGAACCTCTGGCCGAACCGGCTGATCGGCGACGAGCAACTGCCGCCGGACTGCGAATGGAACGGCAAGGAACTCAAGGCGTGGCCACAATGGCTGTTGGGCGGCAAGCCGAGCCCGACTGGCCGGCTGACATTCACGACGTGGCATCATTGGACGAAAGATGAGCCGTTATTGGAGTCGGGCTTGCTCGGCGCGGTGACGCTGCGAACCTCGGAACTCATTCCCGCCAGGTAAGCCGGATAAATTCTAGGTTGCAATTCTTGCTTCGGCCGCAAGCGCGATCGCCGCTGCCTGGGTTTTAAACCCGGTTTCATCTTGAAAAAACGGCAAAAATAATGTCCGTCGTCAACACCGGCCGGATGCGCAATTTCCTTCACGCTCGGTGTAGTCTGGGATTGTTTAAGGGCAATTCAAAGGGCTTTTTCCTGCTGACACTTTTGCCGACAGTCAACCCTAACGAGGCGGGGCCTCAGACGGACGAGACGGGTGATCAAGGATTTTTGGACGTCGCGGGAGTCTCCTCGCTCTGAGGCCCCGCCCCGTTGGATCATTCCCTTTCTCGCCAGAAAAATTGCGAGGCCAGTCCCGAGCAGAGCATACGTTGACGGTTCGGGCACGGTTTCGATGGTTACGCCCCAGTTGATGACGGTGCTTTGTCCGCCACCCGACACATCCGCGAGAAACAAAGTCCACGTTCCATTCGGATCTGTCCCTTTGAATGAATCGAGCGATAAGCTCGACTGGGTCGCGTCAAAGACTGCCGGGGCGGACAATGGATCAATGAATCGTCCATCGGATCCCCAGGTGCCGGTCAACTGGCCGCTGTCATTTAAATCGTAACTCAAATCTTGATAAAAATGGATGTTGTCATGGCTGGCAGCATCATCAAATGTGACATCGAAACCCGTGTTCGAATATCCGAAGGCATGGCCGGTGGTCACGCCGGCGCGGTTCAACAGCACGGTGAATCCGCCGTTCGGCCCGGCCAGAGTCCCATATAGGTCGCCGTTGAAGCCGCCGCTGATGTTCAGCGAAATCGTCAGCTTGGCGATGCTGCCGTCCATGCCGGTCAGGTTGGCGTTCAGCGCGAGGCCGCTGGCGTTGCCGTCGGGCAAGGCGGCGTTGACGGGAAGCGCGAAGCTGTAATCGATTTGCGCGGACACAATCGTTGTCCACAGGCAAATCAAGACTCCCGCCACCCGCAGCGTGGCCATTTTGGGAATGCATTTTTCCATTCGCGCATTCTTTCCGATTTTAAACTGAGAGCGGGGCTTCGCCGGATTTCAACCAGCGAAGCCCCGTGTTGTATCTATACCACGTTTATGGATAAACCGTGCGGTAATACCGCGTCGGCGCTCCGGTTGTATCCGTGTATCCAAACTTGCCGATGCTGTCCGCAGTCATGCTGCCGATGTCCTGCCACGCGAATGGCGCGACCGTGTCGGAGTATTGCAGGCGGTAGGTGTAGCCGGGGATGCCGCTGCCATTGACGCGGAACGAGCCGCCGCCCAAATCCGTGATGGTCAGGTTCTGGCTCTGTGTATTGTCCACCAGGATCGCGACGGTGACGGTGCCCGTGGCGCTGCCGCCGCGTCCGTCGGTGATGGTGTAGGTGAACGCATCGGCGTTCGTGAAGCCTGCCGCCGGAGTGTAGAACACCCAGCCGCCGCTCACCGTGACCGTGGCGTTGCTCGCGCTCGTCGAACTGACGGTGATGTTGAGCGTGTCGCCGTCGGCATCGCTGTCATTGGCGAGCAAGGTCGAGAGGCGAACCTTCACGGCCAGCAGCGGGTTGCGTTGAAGGGTGTCATTGCCGGCGACCGGCGGAGTGTTGATGACTTGATTTTGCGCCAGCGAATTGGTCGTGCCGGTGAAGTCCACGCTGCCCGCGTATTCGGCCACGACGGTGTGCGAGCCGAGCGCGAGGGTGCTGGTGGTGAACGTCGCCGCGCCGCCGGACAAAGCGCCGGAGCCAAGGATGCTGCCGTCCAGGCGGAAGTTCACCGTGCCGCTCGGCGTGCCCGCTCCGGGCGCGACCGGGCTGACCGTCATGGTGAAGGTCACGTTCGCGCCAGGCAACGCCGGATTGGCCGAGGTGACGAGCGTGCTGCTCGACAGCGACTGGGTAATGGTGAGCGAGCCGGCCACATAGGTGAACGAGTAGTTCGTGCTGGCTGCGCCACTGGCGGTGATGGGATACCCACCGACGTTGCTGGCCGATGTGGCGGTGGTCGTCAATGTGGCCAGGGCCATGAGGCTGTTCGTGTCATCGCTGTTGACAAAGCCGCTATAGCTCGCGGTCAATTCAGGCAAGGCCTGGCCGTAAGCCTTGCTCTTGTCGTTCGCGGTGATGGTTATTGTGGCGGTGCTGACCGTGAGCGTGCCGTTTACCTGAGTGATCGTGTAGTTCGTGCAGGCCGCGCCACTTGCTGTGATGGTGTAAATGCCGGCCGGGCTGGAGCCCGAGGCGGAGGTGCCAAGGGACACCGGGGTGGTGAGATTGGCCGCGGAGTCGCCATTGACGAAACCGTTGTAGCTGGCCGTGAACGTCGGCAAGGCCGCGCCATAGACCTTGTTGGTGTCATTGGCGGTTATGGTCAACTCTGCTGGATTGACAGTGAGCATGCCATCCACCTGAGTGATCGTGTAGTTCGCGCCGGCAGCGCCGGAGGCGGTAATGGTGTAAACACCAACCGAACTGGAAGCCGAGGCGGTGGTGCCGAGGGATACCGGTGTGGTGAGGCTGGAAGCAGTGTCACCGTTGACGAAGCCGCTGTAACTGGCGGTCAAAGTGGGCAACGTCGCCCCATAAATCTTGTTGGTGTCATTGGCCGTGATGGTCAGCGGCGCTGGCAACACCGTGAGCGCGACGCTCGTGGTCACCGGCAGGAAATTGTTCGTGTTGCCGGGAGTGAACGTGACGGAAAGCGTCTGGTTCGATCCGGCCGTCAGGAACGTGCCGGAGGGAG
>CAZKTW010000294.1:0-4575 GCA_964555775.1 uncultured Bifidobacteriaceae bacterium
AGCCGAAGGTTGTGGGTTCGACCCCCGCCTCGCGCACCAGCCTTCGCTCGGAGCAACGCGGAGAACGAAGGCTGCGCGCCGTGGCACGCAGTGCGAAGGCGGGCTGGAACATGCGAACCCCATGCTCCGAGCTACGGCTGGCAGGCCAGCTTTCAAAAATAGAGGGTTCAATGGATGGCTATCATTACGTTTATACTCTGGAGTCACTCTCAAATCCCGACCAGATTTACACCGGTCAAACACAGGATCTGAAGCAGCGTTTGAGGGAGCACAACTCCGGCAGGGTTCCACATACCTCGAAGTTCACTCCTTGGCACATTCGCTCCGCGACGGCTTTCAAAAAAAGAGAACGTGCGTTGGCCTTCGAGCGTTATCTGAAAAGCGGCTCAGGTCGCGCTTTTCTGAAGCGCCATCTTTGACACATCTTGTCCGGCAAGAATAAATCACGGCCTTCCGGCTCTGGAAAAGGCATTTTTTCGCGATTTGGTGTTTGACGGCGGGAAGCGAAAGGGCGAAAACAAGCTTGCCCATGAAACTTAAAGTTTGGGTCCTCTGGTTGTGTTTGGCGGCGCTTCTGGCCACCGAGGTTTTTCTCTTTGTCGCCAAGAGCCAAAAGGATGCGGCGCTCGTCCAGTTGCGCGAGTCCCAGCAGCGGGTCGAGCAGTTGCAATCGGATTTGGAAAAACTCAAGAACTCCAGTGTCAACACGTTGAGCGCGGAAAATTCCAAGCTGCGCGCCGAAAACCAGGGTTTGGCCCAAAAACTGGCCCAGGCGCAGACCGCCGGCAGCCAGTTGCGGGGACAAAACCAGAAACTGACCCAGCAATTGGAAGCCGCGCACAGTGCCGTGCAACAGCAGCAGCAGCAGTTGCAGCAAATGCAGATGGAAAATCAACAGGCCAGTTCCACGCCTGGCGCAACAACGGAATCCTCCTCCGCGGTCAACGAGCTCAACGCCTGCATCAATAATCTCCGTATCATCGACGCGGCCAAACAGCAATGGGCGCTGGAAAACGACAAAACGGCCTCGGCCGTTCCCACCGCCCAGGATCTGTTGCCTTATTTCCCGGACAACCTGTTTCCGGCTTGTCCGGCCGGCGGCATTTACACCCTCAATGCGGTGGGCACACCCCCCACGTGCTCGGTTCCCGGTCACGTCCTGCCGTAGTGGCATGTTTTTTTGATTTTCATTCTTGGCTTTTCTTTTTGTTTGGCTAATCTCCCGCTTCCATGATTGATACGGACATTGAATTATTAAAGGGCATCGCCAACCAGTTGCGAATTCACTCGGTCACCTCAACGACTGCGGCCGGCAGCGGACACCCAACATCGTGCTGTTCGGCGGCGGATATGATGGCCACGCTGTTCTTCGGCCACATGCGTTACGACGCGAAGAATCCCCACTTTTACAACAACGATCGTTTTATCCTTTCCAAGGGCCATGCCGCGCCGCTGCTCTATGCCGCGTGGGCGGAAACCGGCCTGTTCCCGACCAGTGAATTGCTGAAACTCCGCCAGTTCGGTTGCGACCTCGAAGGTCATCCGACGCCGCGCCTGCCCTTTGTGGACGTGGCAACCGGCTCGCTGGGCCAGGGCCTGAGTGTTGGCGTGGGCATGGCGCTGGCCGCCCGTCTCGACAACCTGGATTACAACACGTATGTCCTGATGGGCGACGGCGAAATCGCCGAGGGCGCGGTCTGGGAAGCGGCATCGCTCGCGGGGATTTACAAGCTCAATAATTTGATCGCCCTGGTGGACGCCAACCGCCTTGGCCAAAGCGAAGCGACGGCGTTTGGCCACGACATCGGGGTTTACCGCAAACGCTTTGAGGCGTTTGGCTGGCGCGTCGAGGACATTGACGGCCATGACATCGAGGAAATTCTTGAAGTGCTCAGCGGTGTCGGCTTGAACAGTCAGCCGCTTTGCATCATTGCCAAAACCTACAAGGGCGCGGGCATTTCCTTTGTCCAGGACAAGGACGGCTGGCACGGCAAACCGTTGAACAAGGAAGAGGCCGCCAAGGCCATTGCGGAGCTTCAGCCGTCGGCGAAATCCGGCATCGGCGTTCCGATTCCTGCGCCCGCCCAGCTTCCCGCGCCTAACAATTCCGCGCCGGCAGGCTATCCGCCCATCAATTACAAACCCGGTGACTCGGTCGCCACGCGCGAAGCCTATGGCACGGCGCTTGACCGCCTCGGCGGAGCGGACCAACGCATCGTGGCATTGGACGGGGATACGAAAAATTCCACGTTTGCGGAAAAGTTTTTCAACAAATTCCCGAAGCGCTCCACCGAATGTTACATCGCCGAACAAAACCTGGTCGGCGTGGCCACCGGATTTGGCGCGCGCGGCAAGGTGCCGTTCGCCTCCACGTTCGCCACGTTTTTCACCCGGGCCTTCGACCAGATTCGAGTCGCCGGCATTTCGCAGGCGAACCTCAAGCTGGTCGGTTCGCACGTCGGCGTGAGCATTGGCGAAGATGGCCCGTCGCAAATGGCGCTGGAAGACATCGCGATGATGCGGGCCGTTGTTGGCAGTGTGGTGTTGTATCCGAGCGACGCGGTGAGCACGGAGAAGTTGCTCGAGGAAATGGCGCAGCAGAAGGGAATTTGCTTCCTGCGCACCTCGCGCCCCAAAACACCGGTGATTTACGGCAACGACGAAAAATTTCCCATCGGCGGCGCCAAAGTGGTGCGTCAGAATGCAGGCGACAAGGTCACCATCGTTGGCGCCGGTGTCACATTGCATGAGGCGCTCAAGGCCGCGGACACGTTGAAGGCCGAAGGCATCGGGGTCACGGTCATCGATGCCTACAGCATCAAACCGCTGGGCAAGGATGTCATCAAGGCGGCCGCGCAAAAGACCGGCAATACCGTCATCACGGTTGAAGATCATTACATCGAGGGCGGTTTGGGTGATGCGGTGGCGGGTGAACTCAGTGTGGAAGGGATCAAGGTCCACAAACTCGCCGTGACGTCCTTGCCGCGCTCCGGCAAGGCCGCCGAGCTGCTGGCGCATTTCGGCATTGATGCCGCCGCCATTGCCAAAAAAGTCAAATCCCTCGCCTGAGTTTGGCGTGGCAGGTGCTGTTGGTTGAAGCAACCGGTAACGAAGCGGGAGCTCCGTTGCGGGAATTTTTGCCATCGACCATACCATGCAACACCTCGGAAAACATCTTTGGGCTCTTCTGCTGACGACTTTTTTTTGCCTGACACTGACGGCGCGGGGAGACCTTTGCGCGATCTGCGGCCATCCGATTTACGGGGGAACGATTTACCTGGTTACTGACAAGGTGACCGGCGAGAAGCAGGAGGTCTGTGCCGATTGTGTCAAACTGCCCAGTTGTTACATCTGCGGCCTGCCGGTCAAGGATGGCACCCAATTGGCGGATGGACGTTTCCTGTGTGCCCGCGATGCCAGGACCGCGGTGGTGAAGGCGGACGATGCCGAACGGGCGTGTGCCCAGGCCAAGGATGATCTGGACCGGTTGTTTTCCCGTTTCACGCCCTTCCCAAACAATGTGGATGTGGCCGTTATTGATCGGATCGATGTGGACGCAATGTATAGCCCGGGAGGCAACGACTTTGAGAGTCCAAATCTGCTGGGTTGCATTCATCCGGAGACGGTCAACCACACCACCCGATATAAAATGCGGCTGATGACCGGCCTGCCGGTGACCGAACTGAAGGCGACCTGCGCCCACGAATATTCGCATGCCTGGGTAGGGGAGAACGTGCCCAAAGAGCGTAGAGCGAGATTGGGGCGTGATGCCGAGGAAGGTTTTTGCGAACTGGTGGCCTATTTGTTGATGGATTCCCAACAGGAAGAAGCGCAGAAGAAATTCATCCTCCAAAACCATTACACCCGCGGCCAGGTCCAATTGTTCATCGAGGCGGAAAAACGCTATGGCTTCGACCAGATCCTGGATTGGATGAAGTACGGAGTTGCCGGACAATTGGAGGCGGGACATGTGGACCAGATCCGGGACGTCAAGATGCCTTCGGCAAAATCAGTTGCTGCCAATCCCGTCGTTTACCACGGCGCCAACAAACCCGTGCCGGTCCCAGCCATCATCAAACTTGACGGGATAATGTGGGGCAGCCGGCCGGTGGCCATCATCAACGGCCGTTCCTTTTTCGCCGCTGACCAGAGCCGGGTGAAAGTCGGGGGGACCAATGTGATGATTCGCTGTCTGGGGATTGAGAAAAAGTCGGTTCGCATCCGGGATGTCAGTTCTGGAAAAGAACAGGAACTTCGCCTGCCAAACAATTGAAATCCCGTGCCGCAGGGTGTCGGGATGCGGGCTTCCGGCGCCGGTTGCCGTGAATTTCCACCCATTGCCAGATGCCTGTTTTTGAGGCATATTAAGGCGGTTATGAGCGAAAAGGCAAAATTCCTCAAAGGCAAATTGCTGCTCGACGGCGGTGCCTTGCAGGGATCGTTTTTTCATCGCACGGTGTTGCTGATTTGTGATCACAATGCCGAGGGGGCCTTCGGTCTCGTGCTCAATCGCTCCGCTGGCAACAAGGTGGGGGAAGTGCTCGTGGCGGACCTGCCGGATATGCTCCGGGAATC
>CAZKTW010000295.1:0-4533 GCA_964555775.1 uncultured Bifidobacteriaceae bacterium
AGCCCGGCGCGGAGCAGCAGTTTGTGGGAAATGATTTCCGCATCCGCCGGAGCTTCGCGGAGCGTCGGAATAAAGGCGTTGGTCCACTTCATGTGGTGGAAAGATTAAACAAAAAGGGGTCTCGGAACGAAGTTTTTTTACTGCCAGGAGACACAAACAGCATTAGCGGTTCAACTTCCGGTTTCCTTCAGCCGTTGGCCGCAATACAATAAACGACCAATTTCCCAGGGTGGCTGGTGCCTCGCAACCCCGGATCTGAAGCAAAATCCCTTTGGCATTGAGCGAAGGCCAGTCTCCAAAACAGCGATGCGACTGGATGAAATCTGGCAGCCATCTTCAACCCGCCATCCACTGTCTAATTGACTACTTTAAGTGACCTGATATCCTATACCCATGAAGTCCAGAGGCATTTTGCGTTGGGTTGCGGCATGGCTTGGGGTCGGCAGTAGTCTATTGCCGACGTTTGCCGGCACCATCATCACGGCCAATCTTCCACCGGACACCGCCATCATCAACATCAACGCCACCGAGGACGGCGCCACCACCTTCAATGGGGACCAAACATTGTGGTATCATCCCTTTTCCACGGGCGGAGCGGCGCAATTGCTCGAATACACCCTCCAGCCGGGCAGCTACACCTTCCGTGTCGTTGATCCCGCCGATGCAGCACAGCTGTTCCCCGCCCTGACGGTGGGACAGACCAATCAGATTTTCACGGCTTGGACCTATAATTCACCTTGGGTCACCGACTATCTCGTGTATGACAGCGCCGCGGCGACAAACTTTGCCATCCCCCAGATTTTTGACGGGGCCTTTTCGAATATCACCAACGGACTGTGGCAGCAGTTCGGCAATGCCACCAACGCCTACACTGCAGCGGTCAGCGAAGGTTTATGTGATCTGATCCGCACCGGGCCGGCCGGCCGTGATGGCACCAACTACAGCACCGTGTACACCGTCGCCACCAACGAGACGCTGATTTTTGTCGTGCCGGACTATGCGCTCAGTGACAATTCGGGCGGAGTATCGGTTTTGATTTCGCCGGCTATCCCGGTCATTCCGGTGGTGCTGACCATTGTGCCCGGAACGGACACGGTGACTCTGGAATGGCCCACCAACGCCTCCGGCTACAATCTTCAACAAACAACCAATTCACTCCCCGGCGCGTGGAGTTTTGTGACCAATTCCCCTTTCGTTCTCAACACCAACTTTGCTGTTACGCTGCCGATCGGATCCACGAACCAGTTCTTCCGCCTGCAGCATCCTTGAAACCTGGACGGAAATTCCGCGCCACCACAATTTTCAGCCGTGAAAAGCCACAAAACCGACGAGCCGGTCGCTCCCGCGTTGTCATTTCATTCAAATAAACTCTTTACCGGGGGCGTGGAAGATGGCGCTGGTGGCTGGGTGCGGAGAATTTGGACTTCTTCCGGCGTCACCTCCAGCCCGGAATTGCCGAATGAATTGTAAACGAACGTCAGAACATTCGCGATATCCGCGTCGTTAAGCGGGAAAGAAGGCATGCTGTTGTTAAATTTCATTCCATTCACGACCACCTCACCCTGCCGTCCGAAAATGACAATCTGAATTGCCCGGCTCTTGTCGGCATTTAAATAATCCGATCCCGCCAAAGGTGGAAACATGTTTGGAAGCCCCTGGCCGGTGGGCTGATGGCAGGCCGCGCAAATGGAAGTAAACAGCCGCCTGCCCGACGCGATCTTCTCGGCTTTTGATTTGGGACCGCCGACCGGCGGCGGCACGCCGCGAAGTCCGCCTGCATCCACCCAATTCAGAATCGCCAATCGGTCCTGGTCGCTGAGCGCCAACGACTCGGGACTATTGGCCACCGGCATGACCTCCTTGTAATAAGTCCCTCGCCAGCTGTCCCAGACCCGCCGCCTTATCTCCCAGCGATCAGCGTAGGCGGTTTTGTAGTCCAACCAGTTGTAAATGAATCTGGACTGTTGGTTATGGCACCGGGAGCAGTTACCCATGAAGATCGGCTGGATATCACGGAGATACGTCGGGCTTGGGTTTGTTGATGTCACAGTCGTTGCCACCTGATCACTGGGCATTCCTGAGGGAATGTTCTGGGCCAAAACTTTGGCGAACACGGTGCATCCAAGCGCCGCCAATATACACGGCCAGAGCAAACGCATTCTCTGTCGCCGATCAAGGAATAGATGGGTATGCATGGCTCTGGGTGGCTGTATCAACCATCGCAATGTTCAATGCTCATTCTAGAATCCATAAGAAAGTTGTAAAATGAACTGGTTGGCCTGCGATGGATCGTTGCTGTGGAGAAATTCATAGTCGCCCTCAAAGAGCAGCGTGTTGGTGATATAATAGACCCCCCCCACAGTGTAGCGCTGGGTGGACGTCCCCAGTCCGTCGTGCAGCGAGTCGAAGCGTCCCATGAGCTCCAGATTGTTGATGAACGGAAGCTCCAAGTCCAATCCGGCGAGCCTGTAACCAGCTTGTGCAAACCACCCCTCCTGACGGATGACACCAAGGTTGTCGCTTCCATAGCGGGTCAGAATATACTCACCTTTCGCCTCGAACGAGGCCCCCAGGTGCAAAGCCGCATCAAATACTCCCGCCGTCCAGAGATGGATTCCGGCATTATCCCATTCACCCGATTGGCCGGAGATTCCCAGTTCCAGGTCATAATGAGGCTTGAATGGCAGGAACAGGCCCAGACGTGCGCCTCCGGACGGGTTCCCATGCAGATTGGCCATCGCACCGTCCGACCTGATGCCCACGTTCCCGCCCAGATCAAGCGCGCCAGCGTCTGCCGTCCCATCCGCCGAACCGGGTCCGTTCACGCCGTACACCGAGTAGTTGAACAATTTGCCGGCGTCCCCCAGCGGAATTCCCCCACGAAACTCCGCACCCACGCCGCTGCCGGGCACGAGATCGATTGCCAGCGGGTCATCCGGGAACTTATTCAACCATCCCGCGGTTCGCTCGCTATACGTTCCCAGCGGCAGCAATATGTCCCCCGCCGCAAACGTCACATACTCATTTACCACATAATCCAGTTGCGCGAAACTCAGATCGAACGCGGTTGTGGTACCGGGACCGCCGGGGGCGTTGTTCTGAATGGTGACATCAAAGCCGGCCTCAAACAAAATATTGTCACTGCCGCGGTACAGAAAAATCGGGGCGAAATCGGCCAGGGCAAACGCTCCGTGCTGACCATCCGTCTTGCCATATTGAAACTCCGCGTCGCCCAGAATCATGAAGTTATGATTGACGGTGGCTTCGTCAATCGGCCCCCGCGGCGGCGGTTGCGTCTGTGCTGCCGCAATGCTGTTCTGCATCGCGTTCGTGGCCAGTTGCTGCGTCTCGGCCAGCCTTGCCTGGAGCCGCTGGAGCTGTTCCACGTCTTGCTCATGGATTTGCTGCTGAACGGTGTTGGTCTGCTGCAAACTCTGGACCTGTTCACTCAGCTTCTGCACCGCCTCCTTCAAGGCGTTGAAGTCGGCCTCGCTTACCTCTGCCTTCAGGCGCGGCGGCAATGCCAGCCACAGGGCGCAGCCCGTGACGACCAGTCCAAACATCCAGCGGCGTGTCTTCATCGTCGTTATTTGGTTGTTCTCCAGGGATGGGCGAATTCTCAGCGACCACTGTTCTGCTGCAGGTAGTCGAGGATCAGTTTCGCCTGGTCCGCGGGAATGCTCGCGCGCACCTGCATGTGGAGCATGATGGTTTTCCATTGTGCTGCCGTCCGTTCGGTCGGATAACGCTCGGGATGGCATCGGTTGCAATGCATCGAGTAAAGCTCGGCACCGGTGAGCCTCTTTTTGACGATCGCTTTTGCCGGATCCGGCGTCCTGATGTTCGCTGCCGCGGAATTGGTCGGGCTCGCGGTGGAATCCGTTTTCGGCGGTGGCCCGTCGGGTTTCGTGTCCGCGGCGAAAAGTGCCGGCGCCAGCCAGCCGGACGCCAGGGTGACCATCACGGCGGCGAAAGTTGTTTGAACCAATCCCTTGAACTGCCTGGAATTCTTCATGGTGCTACCGGTTGGAGTTTTTCGTTTCATGTCTGCGACGACCGGCTTTGCCGATATTCATGCTATGTTGATAGCTAATGTTTATTAGAAATGAAGTTATTTAAAAGCCCGACTCTTACTCTCCCTTTGTTGTCATTCACCAACCGGTTCTTGTCCTCTGCAGAAGTCAATTCTGCCTTCCGACCGCGGGAAGCGGAAAGTATTTCGCCTGCCGGGTTGCCGCGTAGCGCTGCTTTACGCGGCCGCGGCCTCCCCAATCTACTATCGCTAACCACGAATGCACACGAAATGTTGGGTGAGTCCTTAGGCGGTTGCCTGGCTTGAGCATTCCCTAAAAAATGCCTTGAGCCCAACCCGGGCCCAAGGCCTTGGCTCCAGTTTCCAAACCTTGCGTTGCCCACGCGCCCTGGCAGGCTATGCGTGGCGCTGGGCTTCATCCGCTTCTTCTGCTAGTTCAGACAGAAGCCGGAAGAACGTATTGCTCTGACCATCGAACAATCCTGAGGCGGTCAGACCCG
>CAZKTW010000296.1:0-4505 GCA_964555775.1 uncultured Bifidobacteriaceae bacterium
GGTTTTTCTTTCTCAGGTTCTCCGCCCCTTGTCCACCCTTTCGGGGGAAGCTCAGCTCATCACGTCGGTGAAGCAATAAAAGATACTCTGGTTGGAGTTTTGGTAGAAAAAATGATTTCATTAGCAATGATTGGAATTGCAGGAGTGTGATGGAATACAAGCCAGCGAATTTAAGTCCGCTACCGATAGTTGATTTAACGGATATTGCTATGCCCAGCGACGGCTGGGCGATAAAGAAAAATTCCTACTGCAATAAAAAGTTTCGCCAAAGCGAAATTTGTAAAAAGTTTTATAACGATTTGGCGAATAGTGGTTCAAAGGAGCAATTAACTCAATGTCCCTTCGGATTTTCTGCGTTTAAATTCAGCTTAGCAGGAAGGCCACATGCTTTTACTTGTTTAATTCCAGCTCCTAGACAAGGAGGAAATGAAGAACGCACGAGGGCAAAAGACCACCCTGAAACAAAAATTGGCGTTGCAGACGTTGCCGACCTCGCCCATAAATTAGACGCTTCAGAGAGAACCAGATTAGTCTCTGTTGACAAGGGGCTCCAATCTTATCCATCCGCACTTCATGAAATTAGAAAATACAATCGGACAATAAAACAAGAAGCTGAGCGAATGTGCATGGAACAATCGCCAAACGACCCAGACAAGGCGGATTCGCGCCTCGTAAGTATTTTTAAGGGTGCCGAATTAATGACGCTTCAATTTGAAGTTTTGGAACTTATTGCTAATCAATCATTGGTTGCGCTGCCAATGAATTGCACGAGTGAAATTTATAAAATCTTTGATAAATGCGTTCGGATTCTTCAGGGAACAGAAATGGCATTAAAAAAGGACATCACCCTTAAAATTGAAGGTGATTCGTCTATAGCAAAGGTTAATGACAAAACATTTCACATCATTGCGACGGTTCTGTTGGAAAACGCGATCAAGTATTCTGTTCCGCAAACTGAAATTATTGTTCGCTTGCGGCAATTGTCGCCAGAACGTTGCGAAGTTGCTGTCAACAATATCGCACCTCACATTAAAGTATTGCCGAATATTTTCGAAAAAGGAGTTAGAGGTAGCAACGACGGAACAGGCATGGGATACGGTCTTTTCTTGGCTCAACAAGTTGCAAAACAGCATTCGACTGAAATTAAATATAAAGCACTCCGTTTTTCCGAAAGCAAAGACAGTTACATTTTCTCGTTCGAACTAAATACAATAGTAAGGGGATTGGTGCTGGGAAAATGACAGTTGGCTGGCCCAAAACGCGAGGTCTTCGCCAAGAATCTACGGCCAAATGCACGACTAGTTAAATGTTACTGCCTTGTTTTTTTTGCGTTTGCGCGTGCGGTACTCTCTGCCGGTTTCGTTTAAAACTGTCGCCGCGTCCACGAGCGCACCTTGCGGCTTAAACTCGATTTGTAATTTCGCATTTCCGAACAGGGATGCGTTCTCGTTCATCAGCCGCGAAGCCGCCATCTTGCAGTAGGCGGTGTCGAGTTCCACTCCGATACTGTTCCGCCCATGCTTTAACGCGGCGACCATCGTTGTGGCCGTGCCGCAAAACGGATCAACGACCGTGTCACCGACAAACGAAAACATCTGAACCAGCCGGGAGGCCAGTTCGAGCGGATACGGCGCGGGATGTTCCTTGGTGGAGGCGCCGGTCAGATTCCAGAACTGCTGGAACCATTTGTCGAACTTGTCTTTCGGAATCATGCTCAACCGGCGCTGTTCCTCGGTGGGCTTGCGGTAGCCGCCGGGTTTTCGCTGCATGAGGATGAACTCAATGTCATTTTTTATGATGGCGTTGGGTTCGTATGGCTTGCCCAGGAATTTTGAACCGTTGCTCACTTCATAACTGGCGTTGGAAATTTTGTGCCAGATGATCGGATTCAGATTGTCGAAGCCGATTTTGCGGCATGCGACGCAGATTTCCGAGTGCAAGGGGACGACTGTATGCCGTCCGTTGTTCTCCTTGCGCGAGAGGCAGACGTCGCCCACGACGCACACCAAGCGTCCGCCCGGCACCAAAATGCGGAAGGCTTCGCGCCACACACGATTCAATTCCGCAAGAAACAGCTCGAAATCCTCGACGTGGCCAAGCTGGCCTTCGGAATCGTTGTATCTCTTCAGGTTCCAATACGGCGGCGAGGTGACCACGAGGTGAACCGATTCGTCGGGGATAAACGAAAGGTCGCGGGCGTCACCCTGCACCAAACGATGTACTGTGGGAACATCGTCCAGCGTTTGGGGACCAGTGGTGACGTATTTCATAGTTCTTTGATTCGACCTGAGAACGCCGCCACGTGTCCGACCAAGGAATTGGCAAACATCTGGAAGGCAAGGTCAGACGCGGGTTCGGAATATTCGCCGTTCGTCCCCTTTTCAGCGTTTGACATCATGAATGACGCGGCATCGTAATGACGTTCCAAAACCAGGCGGCGGCAAAACAGTTCGTAACGCTTCGCGTAGGATGAGTTTCGAAACTCGGGGAACACTTTGAAATGCGGTTCTTTGACACCGACAGGGCTGTTTGAGCGAGCACAATCCTCAAGCAGGAACATGTAGCCGATCCAAGGCCGGGCCTTTGAACCGAAGGCCTTTTCGCGGAAGGCCGTCCACAGATCCAAAGCACTGCCCATAGCTTCCTCGGTGCGATTGTTGAAATTGTTGCCAAACGATGGGCCTACCTGGGATTTGGCTTCGAGCGCCGCCACCAACTGGCCTTTCACGACCACGATGAAATCCCATTTCTTGTTCGGTCGGAAATAACCCGGTAATTCGAGCGATTCCTGATGATAGATATGCGCTCGATCAATCCCAGCTTCAATTACGAGCTGCGTC
Organism: uncultured Bifidobacteriaceae bacterium; assembly: GCA_964555775.1. GTDB lineage: Bacteria > Verrucomicrobiota > Verrucomicrobiia > Limisphaerales > UBA11358 > UBA11358. The sequence continues at coordinate 2,841 of CAZKTW010000296.1, forward strand.
AGGAGTTTGATGAAGCCGTCCATCTGCGCGCCGCCGGTGACGGCTGAGCGCAAGCCTTGATCCGACCCGCCGGCTGCGCGTTGTTTCTGCAACTGCTTGGAACGTGTCTGCCAATAAAACTTAACCGCATCCGGAACATGTTTCCGCAGTTCAGCCAGAGTTGAAGGGTTTTCAGCCATTGCGTGAGTAAGCGTAACGGCTTTTCTGGTGGAATCAATCATTCAAAGATTGACCCAAGACAACTCACAAGAATTCAGATCGAATTTAAGGCCGTGTGACGTTCACCCTCAGGAAACATGCGGCTTTGGCGTTCATGGCCGCGGTATCGCGAATGGTTACGGCTTCATTTGGTGTGCCGGTCCTCGAAACTTCCAATGCTTGTGCGGTCAGCACGATGTTTGAGCCGGCATAGCTGGCTATATCCACCCAAGTTGTGAGATTCGAGGACGCTTGGACGTGGTAGGTCACGCCGGGTTCGGCGGGGCGGCGGACGAAGGTGATCTGGAAATAATTGGTGTTTTGGCTGGCAGCCACGGCCGGCTGAATCGCGGTGTTGGTCTTCCAATAATTGAGGAGTTGCACGAGGGCGAGCGGGGTGTTGGTGGGCGCCGGGTTGCCGGCCTGCGTCTGTTCGTTGATGCCGTGACAACTGGTGCAGGTGCGGATTTCGCCGGGCGCAAAGGTCAGCCAATAGCGTTCCCGCACGATGCCGGTGCCGTTGGTGTCGGTGAGTTGCCAGGACATCGCCCGTCGGGCGGGCACGAGGGCCGCCTGCGAGCCGTCGGAGGCCAGCGGCACGCTGCCAATCGGTGCGCCCGCCAACGCCGGATTGTCCACCGCCGGGTCGTGGATGTATTGGGCGATGACGCGCCGGCCGTTGCCCGGGTTTCCCGGGTGGCCGTAATTGAGTCCGCGCAACTGGTCGGCCTGAAAGAGTTGCAGCCAGGCGATGTCATAGATTTTGCCCGGTGCGCCGATGGTCTGATGGGTCGTGCCGGCAATGTGCAGGTTGAACGGCTGTTGATGGTCCGCCTCGTCGCGCGTGGTCACGTCGCGGCTGACAATCAAGGCGAGTTGATGCGTGCGCAGATAATTCTGGAATGTCCCCACGTCCACACCCGCCGCGGCGAACGCGGCTTGTTCCGGCGCGGCCATCGGCACGGCAAAGGGAGCCGGACGCGGCCGGGCCATGACTTCGACGGGGTCGAATTCCCAAAGCGCGCCGGTGATCTGGTTGGTGACGTAATTGTTCGGGTCGAGGTAACTGGCCTGGTTGGTCAGCCCCGGCGTGAGCATTGGGCCGGGCGCATAATAGCCGTTGCTGGGCTGCAGGAATTTCAACCGGAAATCGTAGCGGGTGAAGGGATAGTTCGTGCCGTTGGTGAGCATGCTGCCGGAGCCGGTTTGCGCCAGTTGATAGCCGGTGTGCGAGGCAATCAGGAAGCCGTCGGTGGTCATGAGCGGATTGCGATACAGCCCGGTGTGGTCGGGCGGAATGGAGTTGGAGTTGGCGGCGTATTCACTGGTGGACCGCGGCGTCAGGTAATTGATGCGCATGTAGAACGCGTTGAGGTTGGTGTTGCCGGTGATGGAAACGAGCTGTCCGGCGCCGTGCGTGGCGAATTCCGGCGCATCCACGCCGTAGAACAGGCCCGGGACGCTCGG
>CAZKTW010000297.1:0-4496 GCA_964555775.1 uncultured Bifidobacteriaceae bacterium
AAATGTCCAGCGGCTCAAAACCGGTGACGACAATCGGCACATGATATTTTGCCGCCAGCGGTGGATATTCCGTGTAACCCATCACTGCGCAAACGTGGCCGGCGGCGAGAAAACCCTGCACTTTGCACTTCGGCGATGACATCAACGCCTCGATCGCCGGCGGCACCAGCACATGCGAGATGAGCATGGAAAAATTCTTCAGGCCCTTTTGGGCGGCCTGATAAACCGCCATCGCCGTGGCCGGGGCGGTGGTTTCAAAACCGATGCCGAAGAAAACGATTTCCTTCGCCGGATTTTGTTCCGCGAGTTTCACGGCATCAAGCGGCGAATAAACGATGCGCACGTCGCCACCCGTAGCCTTGACGCTCAACAGGTCCGTCGTGCTGCCGGGCACCCGCAACATGTCGCCGAACGAGCTGAAAATGACGTTCGGCCGCGCCGCAATTTCGAGCGCCTTGTCAATCATTTCGAGCGGAGTGACGCACACCGGACAGCCCGGACCATGGATGAGTGTGATGAATTTGGGCAGCAGCTCGTCGATGCCGAATTTCACAATGGCGTGCGTCTGGCCGCCGCAAACTTCCATGATGTTCCACGGCCGGGTTGTGAGCCGGTGGATTTCCAGCGCCAATTGCTGCGCTTGTCCCCCGTCGCGATATTCGTCCAGGTATTTCATGGCGGATCCCGGTGGGGCGGTGGTTTGGTTTCGTTGTCCTCCAGCTCGGCGAGCTCCTCCATCTCCTTCAAATATCCGAAAACCTTGTGCGCTTCTTCTTCATCGACCCGGCTAAGAGCGAAACCGACATGGACAATGACGTAATCGCCGACCTTGACCTCGGGCACGTAGGCCAGGCTGGCCTCTTTGAGAATGCCGCCAAAATTAATTTTGCCCATGCGCGTGATCGGATCATCACCACTGATGCTTTCAACTTTTCCTGGAATGGCTAAACACATCTGCTTTTACCTTAACCTTTTGTGCGCCGTGCAGCAATGACTTGTCCCAAGGCAATTCCGCCGTCATTGGGCGGCACGCGTTGATGCCAGTATGGTCGAAAACCTTCCGCCTGCAACCGTTGGATCGCCCGCTCGGTGAGATAGCGATTCTGAAAACAGCCGCCGGAAAGCACGACGCGGTTTTGGCCGCAGTGTTTTGCCACCCTAACCATCGCTTCCGCCAGCGCATTGTGAAATTTGGCGGATAGCGTGGCGGTCGGAATGTTGTTTTTCACATCCACCAGCATGGCTTCCACCATCGGGGACCAATCAAGAACACGTGAGGCGTGAGGCGTGATGCGTGATGCGGTGCCGGTTGTCCTTCTGGTGTATTCAATCGGCAATCGGCCCCGCAATACGGGAGCAATCGGCAATGAGTACGCTGCCTCTGTCTTAATGCCATCGAGTGCGAACTCCAGTTCCATCGCGGCGTGGCCTTCGAACCGGATTTGCTGGCGAAGATTGATGAGCGAAGCCACGGCGTCGAACAAACGGCCGGCGCTGGAAGTCAGGGGCGAGTTCAAATTTTTCACCAGCATTGTTTTCAACGCAGCCAGTTCCATTGCGGAAAAGGCGGTGATGGGGGCAAGGTCCTTACGCCCAAAAATCGTGTCGCCAAAAACCTCATAAAGTAATCCGAGCGCGGTGCGGCGCGGTTCTTTGACCGCCTGGCCGCCACCGGGCAAACGGAACGGACGCAAATGAGCAACGCGTTCGACGCTGTCGTTGGTGACGAGGAAAAATTCACCACCCCAGATCGTACCATCGGTGCCATAACCGGTGCCATCCCAGGAAATGCCGAGCACGGGCGGCTCAATTTCATTTTCCGCCATGCAGGACAGGATATGCGCGATGTGGTGCTGGACTTGCATGACCCCCGGAGCGCCGGTCTCCGACCCAGCCTGTTGGCCACTCGATTCGCGCCGGGTCGGAGACCGGCGCTCCAACGCAAACCGGGTTGAGAGATAGTCGGGATGCAAATCAGCGACGATGGTTTGCGGCCTCACGTCATAAAGCTTTTCAAAATCCGCAATGACACGGTGAAAGGCGAGATAGGCCGGTTCGGTTTCCAAATCGCCAATGTGCTGGCTGATAAAAACCTGATTGCCAATCGAAAGCGCAATCGCGTTTTTAAGATGCGCTCCCACAGCCAGAATCGGTGGGGGGTTGGGATTCGAGGGTTGGGGATTGAGGGTGATGGGCAGCGGGGCAAAGCCGCGGGCGCGCCGCAAGACCAGCTCGCGGTTGAGCATCACGCGCACGATCGAATCATCCACGTGGCGGACGATCGGACGGTTATGGACAAGGAATACATCGGCTATGCCGCGCAACCGTTCCAACGCTTCGTGTTCGTCCGTGCAAATCGGTTCGTCGCTCAGGTTGCCGCTGGTGGCGATGACCGGAAATCCGAGTTCGGCCAGCAGCAGATGATGCAGCGGTGTGTAGGGGAGCATCACGCCGAGGTTGGGATTGCCCGGAGCCACGGGATTTGCGATTTGCGATTTGCGATTTGCGATTTTTTCCGCCTCGATTGAACTGCCGGCTGCCGTCACACTTTCGCGAACCGACGGCGGAGGATTCTCCCTCTCCTGTCCGCCTTCGCCTTCAGCTTCGGCGCGATCGCGTCGAAGCGAAGCGAAGACGGAGGCGAGAGGGCCGGGATGAGGGCGGACCAACCTCCTCAACAAAACAATCGGGGCTTCGGGCGAGCGGAGCAAACGTTCTTCCAGCGGCGAAACTTCACATTCAGCTTTCACGCTCTCCAGTGAGGGAAACATGAGGGCGAAAGGTTTTTCCTCGCGCTGCTTGCGCTCGCGCAGGCACTTGACGGCATGATCATTATGCGCTGCAACCAATAAATGAAAGCCGCCGAGTCCTTTGACGGCGACAGTTTTTCCTTCACGAATCGCCTGGACGGCGGCGAGCAGGGCGACGTGGCTGCACTCGTGAGAGTGCGGCGTTTTTTCAGCCGTGTTCTCACGAACACTGCCACGCCACAATTCGAGATGCGGGCCGCAAACCGGGCACGCGTTTGGCTGGGCGTGAAAACGGCGGTCGCGCGGGTCATCATATTCGGCCTGGCACTGCGGGCACATCGTGAACCCCTTCATCGAGGTGTTCGCCCGGTCATAGGGGAGGGATTCAATGATACTGAAGCGCGGACCGCAGTTCGTGCAGTTCGTGAATGGATAACGGTGACGCCGGTTGGCGGGGTCGAGAATTTCACGGAGACAATCGGGGCAGGTGGCGATGTCCGGCAGCACCAGCGCCGTCTTGTCACCGCCGGTGTCACTCGGGCGGATTTCAAATTGTTTGAAACCAACCTTGTCCAGCCACGAGGCTTCGAGGCTTTGAATGAAACTGCGCGGGGGGTTTTCGGTCTCAAGCCGCAACAGCAATTGTTCGAGCGCCCGGCGCGGGCCTTCGACCTCGATGAATACGCCCTGCGGTGAATTGTTGACCCAGCCGGCCAGTTGCAATTCGGTGGCGAGCCGGAAGATGAACGGCCGGAAGCCGACACCCTGCACCGCGCCGCGAACGGCAATCTTCAACCGCACGGTCGGCGGCGGCTTTGCCTTATTTGACGGCGAGCGCACGGATTTTTTCAACTGCAAGTATCAGGTGGCGGCGGACCGGCGGCGAAAGTTCCTCGCTAAAGCCGGTGTCCTCGGCGGGAATGGTCAGCCACCAGGCCTCGGGCGCATGGCCAAAAACATCGCGGGCCAGAGCCAGCATTGTGCGCGGGTCGGCGGCATGAGCCATGAGTTGCGAACTGCCGGCTGGTTCGAGCTTCCGGAATTGCACCTCGCGGGGTGCATCCACCGCCGCGTCCACGAACACCACGAGGCGCGCCTGCGACACCGGTTCGGCATGTTCAGGCGAAAGCTGCTGGGAAATCAGCGTGCGTACACCGGCCAATTGAAGCGCCTCCACGGCCGCAACGACCTTGGGGCCGACCCCGTCATCGCCACGCAGTTCGTTGCCGTAGCCAATGACCAGGATTTCCCGGGCCGTGCCTGTTTCCTGCTTTTGGTTCACGCGCGCAGGATAAACTTGCCAGGCAGGCAGCGCCAGCGGGGAAAACGGTGGAGGGCCGGTTTGAAAATACTCGCCCACACCCTCCGCCGCTGCACGCTCAATCCACGATGGAAATGTTTTCAACAGAACAAGTTAACCGTGGAATGTTTACCCGGCCGGAAAAATGGGTTGTCAGCGGCCTTATTTTCGTCATGCTCCTCTGAGACGCACCATGCAAAACAGATTCCCAATCTATTTTGGCCGGTGGATGTTTTGGCTCGGATTGCTTCTGTCCTTTACCACCCTGGCGGCGGACGCGCCCGTTTCCGAAACCAACGTCACCGTGGCTCCGCCCGGAGAGTGGGTGAAACCCAATTTTTTCGAGCGCGCGTTGCAGACCGCTCCGATGTCGGCCGGTGAAAACGAACGCTGGCTGTTGATTGAAACGGAAATCAACGTTCCCGAAAGTGCGACCTTCTGCCACC
>CAZKTW010000298.1:0-4492 GCA_964555775.1 uncultured Bifidobacteriaceae bacterium
GCCGGTCATAGACGCCCTGGAACTCGAAGCCGTTGCCGATGGGCCAGTTCACCGGAAACGCGCCGATGCCGAGCACGCGCTCCAGCTCGTCGAGCAGCGCGAGCGGGTCCTTCATCGGGCGGTCGCACTTGTTCATGAACGTGAAGATCGGCACCCCGCGCTGGCGGCAGACTTCGAATAGCTTGCGCGTTTGCGGTTCGATGCCCTTGGCCGAATCAATCACCATCACCACCGAATCCACGGCGGTGAGTACGCGGTAGGTGTCCTCGGAAAAATCCTTGTGCCCCGGCGTATCCAGCAGGTTGAGACGGTAGCCATTGTAATCAAATTGGAGGACCGTGGAGCTGATCGAGATGCCGCGCTTCTTTTCCAGTTCCATCCAGTCGGACGTGGTGGCCCGCTGATTCTTGCGGGCGGTGACGGAGCCGGCGAGTTGCACGGCGCCGCCGTAAAGCAGCAGCTTTTCCGTCAGCGTGGTCTTGCCCGCGTCCGGATGCGAGATGATGGCGAACGTGCGCCGTTTCTGGATTTCTTCCGTAATGCTCACAAAGGCCGGGAACGATAACAAAAAATCAGGCGGGAACAAGCCGGGAAACCAGACGGAGTCTGGACGGTTTGGTGTTGGGTAGGGTCATCGCGCTGCAATGACCGCGCCGCGTGCAGCGGCGCAAAGGAAAAAAGCCAAGACAATTCTGCCCCCTGCACGCTGGCGGTGACGCCGCAGCGCGGTGTCCCTACCTTGCAGACCGCGCCCGCCCATCTGGAACCGGGTTACTTTTCACCGACAAACACGGCGCACACCGGTGAGCCAACCGTGAGCGATTGCCCGGTCGGTTTCAGTTTGCCGGTGTCCGGATCCAGAGAGAACACGACGACCGAGTCGGAAGCCTGGTTTTCCGCGAGCAGCCAGTGCCCGGTCGCGTCGATGGCAATGTGGCGCGGCGTCCGACCCTGCGTGGATTGATGTTCCACGAAAGTCAGCCGGCCGGATTTCGTGTCCACGGCAAACACGGCGATGCTGTCGTGTCCGCGATTCGAGCCGTACAGAAATTTTCCCGAGGGAAGCAGGGCGATTTCGGCACAGGTGTTGTTGGTGGAAAAATCCTTGGGCAAGGCGGACAGGGTCTGCACTTCAGTCATCGCTGCATTGGCGGGATTGTAGGAAAACGTGCTGATGGTGGAGCCCATTTCGTTGATGACATAGACGAATTTGCCGTTGGGTGAGAAAGTCAGGTGGCGCGGGCCGGCGCCGGGGGTAACGGTTGCAAATGGCGGGTCATTCGGTGTCAATGTGGCCGCATCAGGGTCGAGGCGGTAGATGAGCACCTGGTCCAGGCCAAGGTCGCAGTTCAACGCAAACCGGTTATCGGGGGATGGACAAATGAAATGCGCATGCGGACCCGCCTGGCGCTGGGGGTTCACGCCGTGGCCGGTGTGTTGAATGACGTTTGCCGCTTCGCCGAGGCTGCCATCGGCACGGACGGGCAGCGCCGCGATGCTGCCGGAACCGTAGTTGGCGACGAGAAGGCATTTGCCCGTGACGTCTATGGAAAGATGACATGGCCCGCTGCCGCCGGCAGCCTGTTGGTTCAACAAGGTGAGTTTGCCGGTTCCGCGATCGAGCGAAAATGCGCTCACGGTGCCTCCGGTTTTGCCGTTGGCATTGTCCACTTCCCCAACGGCGTAGAGAAAATGTCCGTTGGGATGGAGGGCGAGGAAGCTGGGGTTGCGTGTCACCGCGGCGAGTTCCGGCGCCGACAACCTGCCCGTGGCCGGGTCGAATCGGGAGACGTAAATCCCTTTGCTCTGCGCGCCGGTGTAGGTGCCGAAATAAACCAGGAATTCACCGGCAAACCCCACCGAGGACCACAGCAGCAACAAGCCGGCAAAAAGGCAAAGGCATTTCATGCCTTTAAAAATCAAAAAAAACGCCGCAAGGCAAGGCGCCAAAATCAGGATCGATTTCACTCGAGCTGGCAGGAGGTGGTTTTTCATCGGCAGTAAATTCTGGGCAGAAAATGCGCCGCCTACGATCAACTGCGTTACAGTGCCTGGTTGCCCATGCTAAGACAGGGCAAACCGGCACCGGTAAAGCCATGAAATAAAAGGCCGCCCGAAATGAATCGAGCGGCCGATTAGCGCCGTCAGCACAAAACTGAGGGTAAATCAACTGTTCAGGATGCCGGGAGGATTTCAATCCCGTTGATTTCGGGATTCTCCACATTCGGTGTGAAAGCAATGGTCAGCTTGCCATCGTTAACTTCGACGTTGACGGTTTCGACGTAAGCGGTGTTGGCCCCGCCAGCTTTGGCCCAGACATCAAAATCCTTGATTTCCTGGTCACCAACCTTGAACGAGAACACCCGCTGGCCAGGGCCGCTGATGCCGTCATACGTTTCGGCAAAATGAAGCTTCACGGTGTATTTGCCGTCGGGCACCGGATACGAAAATGAAGTCATGCTGTAGTGTTCACTCTGGTAGAGCGCGGGCGTTTTCGTGTTGGCGATCTGCGCGTCCGGGCGCTCAACCGTATCCCCGTCGGCAAAACCCTGGTCAGGCAGCCAGACATTGCCGTCGGCATCGGTGACGGACGTTGACAGGCCGGCCTTGATGCGAACCGGCAGCAGCACTGGCGCGGATGGGGCAGGCGCGGCAGCTGCGGCAGCTGCGGCCGGTGCGGGGGCCTCGGCAGCTGCTGCAGGTGCAACCGGTGCGGGGGCCTCGGCCGGCGCGACCGTCATCGGGGCAGCGGCACTGCTTTCGCTACTCACCTTGCTGGACTGGCAGCCGGTGAATAATATGGCAGCCAACATCGAAATAAGAGCGACGCACGGCCACGGCATCAAACGTTGTACATTTTGCATAAAATTCCTTTGGTTCAGCGGTTCTTCACGTTTTGGCTTTCGACAAAAATGCTGGGGCATACGGTAAATGCAAAGTAAAAAAGCACGGATTTTCATACGACATCCCAGCTGGTCGGGCATCCCCACCCACGGTCAAGGTTGATGCAGACGGAAGAATTGCTGCTAGCCGGAAACCGGCACCAGTGTGGAAATCACGTTGCCGTTGGTGACCGGTATTTGCGTCACATTCGACCAGGCAACCGCCGGAACCGGATTGGCACTTACGCCTCCAGCTTCGCGTCTAATGTGATGTTGGCCTTGAGCAGGCGCGAGATGGGACAACCGGCCTTGGCGCCGTCAGCGATGGCTTTAAATTTTGCCTGATCGATGCCGGGAATCTTTGCGGTCATGTCCAGATGCGATTCCGTGACCGTGAATCCGGCGTCGGTCTTGTCCAGGGTGATGGTCGCGGTCGTGTGGATGAATTGCGGGGTGATGCCGGCCTTGCCAAGTTCCGCCGAGAACGCCATGGAGAAACAGCCCGCGTGGGCCGCCGCGATGAGCTCCTCGGGATTGGTGCCGACGCCATTTTCAAAACGCGTGCTGAAGGAGTATTGCGTTTCCTTGAGCACGCCGCTCTCGGTGGAGATGCTGCCTTTGCCGTCCTTCAAACCGCCCTGCCAGATTGCTGATGCTTTTCGTTTCATGATGACCTCGCTTGGTTGGTGGAACGTGAATTCGCTCCAATGCCGGAGAAACTAACACCGTTCGTGACAATCTCAAGCGGAGGGTTGCAACCCCGGCTGCTTTTGGGACGCCAATTCCATAAACGATTTTATTGCATCCAGGCCTTTTTTGAAATCGCCACCGGCCATTTTGTCACAGTTCTTAAACAGGCCGAACGTGAAGATATCGATGACCATGGGGCTATTTTGGTTGGTGTAACTTTGATTTTTACCGGGATCAGCCTCCCGCCATGGCCCCGATGACGAGGAACGGCTCGGCACCGCTGACGACCGCGTCAGGCAATCGGGTCTCCGGCGGTTCGAGGGATAAATCCTCTTTGCAGGCGAAAAAACGGATGAACGGACGGCGCTTGAGTGTGCCATGGTCCCGGATCGTCCCGCGCAACGCCGGATAACGTGCTTCGAGCGCGTCGAGCACCGACTGCACCGTGGCCGGTTCACCGACCTCGAGTTCCACCTCGCCGTCAACGCGTGCCAGGTTTCGCAGGTGATAGGGAAGCACTACCCGGATCATAAATAAACCACGAATAAACACGAATGGACACGAACGAATTTTCCACCGTAGCCGAGCTCTGAAAATTCGTGTTTATTCGTGTCCATTCGTGGTTTGAATTTACCGCAGCGTTTGCACCTCGACGGAGTAAACCGCCGGCAGATCGCGGACAATCGCGTTCCAGGAGTTGCCGCCGTTGGCAGAACAGTAAACCTGTCCGCCGGTCGTGCCGAAATAAACCCCGCACGATTCGAGTGAATCCACTGCCATGGCATCGCGCAACACATTCACGTAGCAATCTTTTTGCGGCAGACCTTTTGCCAGCGCCTCCCATTCGTTACCGCCTGTCTTGCTCCGATACACGCGCAACTTGCCGTCCGGCGGGTAATGCAGGGAATCACTGGTAATCG
>CAZKTW010000299.1:0-4486 GCA_964555775.1 uncultured Bifidobacteriaceae bacterium
CACGGCATTGCCTGCGTGGCGCGCGGTTCCGCCGCCGGTTCGATTGTCACCTACCTGCTCGAAATCGCCAATGTGGACCCGATCCGTTACGGCCTGCTGTTCGAGCGTTTCCTCAATCCTGAACGCGTCAACCCGCCCGATATCGACATCGATTTCGCCGACGACCGGCGGGCGGACGTCATTGAATATGTCCGCGAGAAATATGGCCGCGATTCGGTCGCGCAGATCATCACGTTCGGCACGATGGGCGCAAAGTCGGTCGTGCGCGATGTCGGCCGGGTCATGGGCTTGAGCTACGGCGATTGCGACCGGCTGGCCAAAATGATTCCGTTCGATCTGAAGATGGACCTGGCGAAGGCGCTCAAGCAATCCCCGGAATTCAAGGAGGCCTACCAGACCGAGGAGGTCACGCGCGAGTTGATTGATACCGCGCTCATTCTCGAAGACCTCACGCGCAATGCCTCCGTCCACGCCGCCGGTGTGGTGATCGGCGACCAGCCGCTCGTCAACTTGCTGCCGCTCAAGCAGGACGAAAGCGGCACGCTGGTCACGCAATACGCGATGAATCCCGTCGGCGATCTCGGCCTGTTGAAGATGGATTTTCTCGGCCTGAAAACACTCACGGTCATCCGCAACACCTGCGAAATGGTCAAACACACCCATGGCCTTGAGGTGCCGATTGATCATCTGCCGCTCGATGACCAGAAAACCTACGACCTGCTCAATCGCGCGGAAACCCTGGGCGTGTTCCAGTTGGAATCCGGCGGCATGCGCGATTTGTGCCGCAAGTTTCAAATCAGTTCCGTCGAACACATCACGGCGCTGGTCGCGCTTTACCGGCCCGGCCCGATGGAGCTGATCCCGGAATTCATCAAACGGCGGCATGGCGAAATCGAAATCAAATACGAGCATCCGCTGCTCGAACCGATCGCGCGCGAAACCTACGGCATTTTGATTTACCAGGAACAGGTCATGCAGGCGGCGCAGGTGCTGGCGGGCTTTACGCTCGGCAGCGCGGATTTGCTCCGGCGCGCCATGGGCAAAAAGAAGCTGGAAGAAATGGCCAAGCAACGCGCCATCTTCGTCAAGGGCTGCAAAGAGAAAAATCAGATTCCCGACCGGAAGGCGAACGAGATTTTTGATTTGCTGGAAAAGTTTGCCGGCTATGGCTTCAACAAATCACACGCCGCCGCCTACGCCATTGTCGCGTACCAGACCGCCTACCTGAAGGCGAATTATCCGGTTGAATTTTTCTGTGCGATGATGACCAACGACATGGCGGACACCGCCAAGTTGAGCCAGTACATCAACGAGGCGCGGGCATTTGGCATCGAAGTGCTTGGGCCGGATGTAAATGAAAGCCGGGTCCATTTTGCGCCGGCCCTCTTGCGTGGCCGGGTTCGTGAGAACACGGCAAATCAAGAGGTCCAGCCCGCCGCGCTCCCACGAGACGCGGCCATGGAAAAACTTTGCATCCGCTTCGGCCTGGCGGCCATCAAGGGCGTGGGTGAAGTCGCGGTGGAATCCATTCTCAAGGCGCGGAACGAGCGTGGAAAATTCACCTCCCTTTCGGATTTGTGCGAGCGGGTGGATGGCCGCACGGTGAACCGCAAAATTCTCGAGGCGCTCATCAAATCCGGCGCGTGTGATGCATTCGGCCAGACCCGGGCCACGTTGTTCGCGCAAATTGAACGCACCCTCGCGCGCGCCGCGAGCATCCTTTCCGACCGGCAGAAGGGCCAAAGCTCGCTCTTTGGCGCGTTGGAGGAAAAGGCCCCGCCCATGCCGGAAGCCATCAGCAACCTGCCCGAGTGGCCGCAGCACGAACTGCTCGCGCACGAAAAAGAACTGCTCGGTTTCTACGTTACCGGCCACCCGCTGACGCCGTTTGTGCCCATCCTCGAAAAATACGCACTGACGAACACGGCCAAGCTTGCGGAACTGTCGAATCGCAGCCTCACGCGCATCGGCGGCCTGATCGCCGCGGTGCAAAACGGCGTGTCGAAGAAAAGCGGCAAGCCCTATTCGATGGTCACCCTTGAAGACCTCGAAGGTTCAGTGCAGGTGCTGTGCATGAACGAGAACTACGAAAAATATCGCAGCCTGCTGGTGCCGAACAAGGCGATCCTCGTCATTGGCGAGGTGAACATCGGTGACGACCGCCCGAAAATTTTCCCGCAGGAAATCATGCCGCTGGAGGATGCCCCAAGGAAATTCACCAAGCAGGTCCATTTGCGGCTGCATACGGCCCACTTGAAGCCGGAACAATTGGAATCCGTGCGTGAATTGGTCGCCGCGCACACCGGCAAATGTCCGTTGCTCCTGTGTTTCAAGCGTCCGGGCGGCGAGGTCATCTTCATGGACACCAACGAACGCTTCGGGGTCACCCCTTCGCTGAAATTGCAGCAGGAAGCCGATACGCGGTTCGGCGAGGAAACCTACTACGCCAAGGTGGACACGACGCTGCCGGAACGCACGCCGCGGCGTTGGGAGCGCAAGTCCGATGCCAACGGCGGCGAGGAATAAACACTCACCGGCGCCGGAACGGCATCAGCCCGAAGTGCAACGCCAACCAGACCGGCACGGCGAACAGGGCGATGGCGGCCAGCCGTTCCCACGTCCAATCCATGCCCGGGGAATGGGACTGGATCGGGAAGATCATGATCATGAAATAATTGGCGAAGCGCGTGTGGCCGAGGAAACGTCCGTATTGGGAAAATCGTTTGCGAAATCCGCTGACCAGCGCCGTGACTCCGAGGAACATCACCAAAATCGTCACCAGTAGATTGACCGGCCGCATGGCGCCGATTTCATGATGCGGCCACCAGTAGGGGTAAAGCCATTGCGCCGCCGCCCAAAGGCAACTGAAACCCGTCTGGATCGCCGTGCGAAAATTCGCCTTGTCGGAAGTCAATTCATTCAACAACAGGCCGAAATATAACGGCACAATGCCCCAAATCAGCGGCCCGTGCTCGAATGGCGTCGCGATCAATTCAATAAACGTTGCCCAATAGTGGCTCATCGGCGCGGGCCATTCTCATCCAACCACGACTCGTTTCGCAATTATTTCCGTTTGGACCGCCCGAACCGCAAGCCATGGCGACAAGAAAAATATTGTCATTTTTGCCCGCCCCGCGGAAGAATAAGTCAATGCTGGCTGATCTCCTGTTCCAATGCATTGAATTTGCCATTCAAACGGTGATTCTTTTTGGACTGCTTTGGTTGATGATCAAGATTCAGAAGCTGGACCAAAGATTCGAATTCAGTTTTCTGGGGGTGCTGGGGGCGGCGGCGCTCGCGACCTTCTTGAATCTGGCTCTGCGAATCATTCTGGAACATTTCATCGGACTTTACCTCGCCGCATATATTGCCGGCCCGATCGTGTTTATCGTGCTCTTGCATCGCGTTAAAAAGGTCACCGGCGCGGATTATGTGGATGCCCTTTTCACTGTCGCCATCGCCCGCGCGCTCCTGTTCGCGATCAACCTCATCGTCCTGGCGTCGCTGCTGGACAACTTGCAGGCACGCGTCGAAAATCCCGGTGAATTTGAGGCGCCCGCGCCCGCAGCCAGGATCGCGCCCCGCGCCGTCAATCCGACCAATGCGCCGGCGCCCCTAACCAACCCACCGGTCGCCACCGTCCCACCCGGCCCGGTTAAGCCGGTTCCGGCGCAACCGGTGGTCGAAACGGCCGCCGTAAAAACCAACCTGCCGGCCCAAAGCCCGCCCACCAATCTGGTGGCGCCGCCGGCGCCGGCAAAACCGGCGCAAAACCTGGCCAGATATTTTTCCGTGAAAGGCGTGACCCGAAACGGCGCCCATTCATCGGCCACCATTCGAAGCGGGACGAAAGTCTATACCGTTTTCCTGGGTGAAGCCGCCTTGATGCAAACGATTGACGGTCCATTTTCCGTGCGTTTCAGTGACTTTAGCGAGGATATGGTGACCTTGGAAATCAACGGGGAACAGGCAAAGTATCCGATTCCCCGGCCTTGAGCCGGCGGCGGTGATCAACGCCAGCGTAAAAGTCGCAGGGCGTTGCCAATCACAATCAAGTCCGACACACCCATCGCCGCGGCGCACAAAATCGGGCTGATGAACCCCAGCGCGGCCAGCGGTACGCCGAGCGCGTTGTAAAAAAACGCCCAGAAGAGGTTTTGCTTGATCGTCCGCAACGTCGCCCGCGCCAGCCCGAGCGCTTCCGGCACCGCTTCCATCTCCGATTTCAGCAAAATAATGTCCGCCGCCTCACGCGCCAGGTCGCTGGCGCGGCTCACCGCGATGCCGAGGTCGGCTTGTTCCAGCGCCGGCGCATCGTTGATGCCGTCGCCCACAAACGCCACGCGTTCGCCCTGCGCCTGGAGTTTCTTTATAAACTCCGCCTTTTGTTCCGGCCGGACTTCGGCAAAAACATTTTTGGTTTCGATGCCTGTTTCCCGCGCAATGCCGGCCGCCGTCAACGCATTGTCGCCGGTAAGCAAAAAGG
>CAZKTW010000300.1:0-4468 GCA_964555775.1 uncultured Bifidobacteriaceae bacterium
AAACACCCGGTTTTCGCGTTTTATCAATTTGAATTTCGGAACACCCTCCGTTGGGGTAGTGCAATAAATAACCAATACCCCAGGGTAGCTCGTGCCTCGCAACCCTGGGCTGGAGAACACAATCCCGTTGGGATTGCCGAAATCCGGTTCGACTTGTGGGTAATGCAAAGAGCCCTCTGGCGCTTTTGCATCACGGATTGGCGCCCGCCTTGACCTTGCACTCCTCAATCAACTGGCGAGCAAGCATAACTTGGCCTGGAAATTGGTCATCTTTAACCTTTGCCAAAAACGTGGTGAAATCTCTTAGGGCAGCCGTATAGTCGAACCTGGCATTAAAGTTAATCAGGCCCAAACAAGAATGAAGCTGAACCCGATCCAGTTCTTCGGCCAATACAATTTGTATAAATTCCTCACTCTGGATAGGAACCGTTACCCCAGATGATTCGCCACGTCGTTCGCGCCGGCGACGATTTCCTTGCGGGTCTGCAAATCACGGATGCGGACATAGGCGTCGCTCTCCAGGCGCACAGTGTGGGCCACCTTCAATTCCTGCGCGCGTTTGAATTGCTTGTCCGATTTTGCCGGCGTGAGCGGATAATCCACGGCATAGCCTGCCGCGCGCAGATCCTGCACGAGCTTGAGCGATGGTGAACGGAGAGTTTCATCCTCGATGAGTACATAAACATCCATCGGTGAATCAAATTTCGGCAGCCGGCCGCGCGCTTTCAGCAATTCCAGCAACACCACATCTCCCATGCCGAAGCCAAGCGCAGGCAGATCGACCTTGCCACCGCTGATGAGTTTGATGAGGTTGTCATAACGTCCACCGCCGGCAATGGCCCGGAACTCGCCCTTGGCATCGAACGCCTCGAAGACCACGCCGGTATAATATGCCAGTCCGCGGATGACGTGGTAATCCACCTTCACGAACTCGCGCAGGCCGCGCGCGCCCAGGTTGTCCAGAATACTTTGCAATTCCACGGTCGGCTTGCCGGACTCGATGAACTGGTTCACCGCCGCAAGGGAAAATCCCAGCGCGGTCAGTTTCTTCTCATTCTCTTCCGGTGAGGTCCGCTCCAGTTTGTCGATCGCCTGAAAGAAATCGTATTCGCGGGCGGCAGATCCCCCGCCCTGCTTGAAGAAATCCGACCAGGCGTTGCGGCTGCTGAGACGGATGACAAAATCTTGATCGGTCAACCCAAACGACCGGAGCGTGTCAATGAGCAGCGCAATCAGCTCTGCGTCCGCCGCCGGGTCGGTTTCCCCAATCAGGTCGGCGTTGAACTGGAAATGTTCGCGAAGGCGGCCCTTCTGCTGGCGTTCGTAGCGGAACAGTTGTGGAATGGCGAACCATTTGATCGGCTTCTTGTAATTGCGTTCGTGCGCGGCGACCAGGCGGGCGAGCGTGGGCGTCATTTCCGGCCGCAACGCCACGGCGCGGTTGCCTTTGTCGGTGAAATTGTAGAGCTGGCCGACGATTTCCTCGCCGCTTTTGGTGGTGAACAGTTCGAGCGGTTCGAGCGGCGGGCCGTCATATTCGCGGAAGCCGTAACGCCGGGCGGTCATGCGCCATTGATCAAAAATGTGCTGGCGCGCGTCGGCGCTCCAGACATCGGTGTGCGGAAGCGGTTCGGGATAAAAATCTCTAAATCCAGGCAATCGTTCCATATGTCGCACCTAAACTAAAAAAAGAACGACGAAAAGAGAAGGCGAATCGGAAATTTAACCACGCGCGCCTGCATCAAGGGCGGGTGGACAGAACATACCGGGCGAGGCCCAAGGCCGCTCCTCCCAGGATCAGCCAGGTGGAATTGACGCGGTAGAACAGCATCCAGACGCCCGCCGCCAGGGCGAAGGAAATGGTCAACCAGTCCACCAGTGCCGTCCGTCCCAGCTGCCAGGTGACGACGACCATGAGCGCCAGGGAAGCCACGTTCACTCCGTCGAGGAAGGCTCCGGCCATTCGGGATTGGCGCAAGCGTGTTGCGAATGGCCCGATAACGGCCACCAACACAAACGCCGGCAGGAAAACGGCCATGGTGGCCACCAATGCCGCCCAGGGACCACCCAACAAATATCCGATAAAGGTGGCGGTGGTCAGCAACGGTCCCGGCGTAAACTGGCCAACCGACACGGCGTCCAGCAACTGGCTTTCGGTCAGCCATTGATGGTGTTCGACCAGATCCGTGCGGAGGAACGCCACCAGCACGTAACCGCTGCCAAACATCACCGCTCCGACTTTGAGAAAAAACAGGAACATGGGCCAAAGACTGAAAGGCGCCAGGGAGCCCGCCGTCGAGAGCAGCCGAAACACCGGCGTTTCTCCCAGCAGGGGCGTCAAGCAGACCACCGTTCCTTTGGGTGAGAAAGCCGCCCGGGCGACGAGCATGACCAAACCGGGGATTAAAAGCACCAGGAGCGGATTCACCCCCAGGCAACTTAACACGACCGCCCCCGCACCGACGACAGCCAGCAATCGCGTTTTGACCGCAGTCCACCCCAACTTCCACATCGCTTGCACCATCACCGCGATGATGACGGGCTTGATGCCGTAGAACAGCCCTTCGGCTTGCGGAAATTTCCCGAACTTCACATAGCCCCAGGCAATCACGCTGACCATCAACGCCGCCGGCAGGATGAAACAAATGCCGGCGACCAGGAGCCCCAGCCAACCCGCCCGGCGATAACCAATGAAGATCGCCATCTCCGTCGAATTCGGCCCGGGGATCAGATTGACGATGCCCAGCAAATCAAGAAATTCCGCGCGTGAAATCCAGCCGCGTTCAACAACAATTTCCTGTTCCATCAGGGCGATGTGCGCCGCCGGACCGCCAAAAGCAGTCGATCCGAGACGCAGGAACAAACCAGCCACGCCAAAAAGATCGGCGATTTTCCTGAAGAAAGTGGAGTTCATTGACTTATCCACGGTCATTCACACCCTCCGCCAGACGCATCCCTCACCAGGAGGCGGTGATGATCCAGGATAAAATCGTAGAGTCCGGGCAATCGTTCCATGCCCGGAGAATAAATGAGATTTTTGATTAGGAAACCAGGAAATCAGGAATTTGTTTTCCGGTCTTTCCAGATTCCCGCTTTAGGCGTCAGACCTGCGTCGGCGTTTTTTGGGGTGTAAGTTTGAGCACGTCGCCCCGCATTTCCTTGCCGGCCTTGAATTTTACCATCGCCCGCGCCGGAATCGGCACGTCCGTGGCCGGGGAATTGGGATTACGGCCGACCCGCGCCTTGCGGACCTTGACCTCAAACACGCCGAAGTTGCGCAGCTCCACCTTGTCCCCCTTGGCCAGCGCCTCGGCGATGTAATCGAGGGTTTTTTGCACCACGTCGAACACTTGTTGCTGAACCAGTCCGGTTTCGTTGCTGATGCGAACCACCAGGTCACGTTTTGTCAGTGTCATAGTTTTGTATTAGTTATTGTCGGGTTAAAGGCATTATCACTGAACAACCCGAATTGTCCAGATTGATCCCATCGCGGATTTGCGCGCCGCGGTCGGAATCAATCGTGTGTTCGATGGCGCGTTGGTTATCGTGAAGGAACCGGCGTGGCGGCATGAAGTCGGACCGCGATGGACCGGCGGGAAATGCGGACGCAGACACACCGGCCCCGGCAACGCACCGGGCACTTCCTGGGGCGCAGCGTAAAGATGACCCCGCTGGTCCGGCAGATAAGGCTGCCGGCCATAACGGGCAATCTTATAGCTCATAAGTTTTATTGCCGGTTAACCATCAACCGATGCCATTTAATTATCTAAATTCCAACGGGTTTGTCCACAACAAAAGCAACATTTACGCCACCTACCAGGCCGGCCCCGGGGCACTTAGAACTTTACAGTTTTGCCGTAAATTTGCAGAGTAGGCGGGTGATTGAAAGCAGTTCCAGGGTTCAACCGGCTCCGTCGTCCCCGGCAACCCGCCGGTCAACGGATTTTGCCCGGGATTTGGAGGCCGCCACCCGGCGGGCGCAGGATAACCTGCTCCATCTGCAAAAACCGGAGGGTTATTGGGTGGGCGAGTTGATGGTGGATTCCACGCTCGTTTCCGACACGATTGCGTACCACCACTGGAATGGCAAGGTGGACAAGGAATGGCAACGCAAGGCTGTCAACCACATCCTTTCCATGCAATTGTCCGACGGGGGCTGGAATATTTACTACGGCGGCCCGGCGGAGGTGAATGCCACCATCAAAGCCTATCTCGCGCTCAAGCTCGCCGGCCTGCCGGTCACCGACCCGCGCATGCTCAAGGCGCGTGAAATGGCGCTCAACCTCGGCGGCGTGCCGCGCATGAACACATTTTCGAAATTGTATCTCGCGCTGCTCGGGCTTTTTTCATGGGAATACGTCCCCACGATTCCGTGCGAAGTCATTCTCATCGGCAAATGGTTCGGGGTGGAATTCTGGGACATGAGCAACTGGTCGCGCGCGATGCTCGTGCCGCTGGCCATCATCAA
>CAZKTW010000301.1:0-4466 GCA_964555775.1 uncultured Bifidobacteriaceae bacterium
CATCGCCACTCTCGTTCAATCATCCGAAGAACTTTTTAAACGGGCTGTTAGGGGCCACAAAGGCAATGGCCAGGGTTGGTGTCCCGGGCGTATTCACTGCGGAAATCAGCGCCCAAAACCCGCCGGTCAACGAATAGCTGCCGCCAGCCATCGGCCCGCCGGCATCCGGCTGGCCAATAGTGCCGCTGACCTGATAAGAACCGTTAGTGGCGGTGCCGCCGCCGCCGGCGCCCTTGTACCAATCGATGGAGTAACTTTGGGCCTGAACCAACGCGGGCAGCAACCACAGTCCCATCGCGGAAATCAGGTGAACCAACTTTTTTTTCATAGCCGGTCTGATGAAATCATTGCCTCAATTCTTAGTTGAAGGCGAGAACGGAAACGCTCATCCAATCGTTGTTGTTGAGGCTGGCGAGACCGTTGTTCAGGATGGCGAACCCAAAAACGTACGTCCCGGTTGCCGGGATGGTAAAGATGTGGGTGACGCTGTAGCTTTGTCTTCCGCCGGCGGAAGTTGCCGTCCCGATCATGAAATTGTTGGGAGAGGTCTCGGTGACTGCACCGCCATTGAAGGTATATCCGGGACTGAAATTGAAAGAATCACTGGCGGCAGTCGTGCCGAGCATGGCCGTAACCGAGACCATGACCTTTTGACCGGCGGTCAGGGCCAGCCCGGCCGTTGTCAGGCCCACAAAACTGTCCGCCGTCATTCCGTTGGTGATCGTGGTGGAGGCAAATCCTGTTGCAAAGCCGCTTTTGAACAGTCCGGCCATGCTGCCGGAAAAATTCGCGGCCGTGACCGTGCCGTTGACCTGCAACGCCGATTGCGGGTTGTTGGTGCCGATGCCGACACCGCCGGAGGCCCGGATGAGGAACTGGTTGGTCCCGGTGGAGGCGAAATCCAGAAATTGTGAATCAGCCCAGACGAAGGAGCCGCTGTGGACGGCCTTCGCGCGGGTCCCGGCGGCAAAAGCCTGGTTGGTGGCCGCATTCAAATAACCTCCGGGAATGACGGCATAATCGGAATTGGGCAGAATTACGTTGAGGGTGCCGCCGCTGAGGGTGGCGAAATTGGCGTTGGAGCGGACCTGATTGATGTAACCGCCGCCGATGGTCGAACCGTTCAAGCTCGGTCCAATCTGTCCGCTGTTTCCACCTCCGATGGTCGCAAAATTCACATTCGTGGATAGTTCATTAAAAATACCGCCGCCAATGACCCCGGCGCCGACGTATCCGGAGTAATCTTTCAGAATCCGGTTGTTGGCGCCGCCACTGATGGTGGCATAGTAGTTACTGGTTTCGATAAAATTATCCACTCCCCCGGCGATGATTGAATAACTGGATTGGTCATGCAGTGTATTGTTGTAGCCACTGTTGATCGCCGAATACAAACTGTTGGTTTGGATCTGGTTGGCCTCGCCGCCACCAATGAACGCACCCTGCGCACTGAGTTGGATCCAGTTGCCTTGTCCGCCCGCGATGGTGGCGTGGTCGGCGGCCGGATCAATCTCGTTCACGAGACCGCCGCCGATCACCCCGAAATTCGCGGCCACGGAATTCGAAGCCGCTCCCCCGTAACTTCCTGCTCCGCCGCCGGCAATGGTCGCTCCCGACACGCCCGGGGCCACGCCGTTGACGGAGGCGCCACCCACAACGTTCACACTGCTGAAATTCGCGGGCTCCAGCCGCAACGCCCGCTGGCTGTTGACCTTGATTTCCATTGGCTGGTTGTCCGCGGTGCCCAGGAAATTGGCCCCCGGGGTTGTGCCGGCATTCCCACCCAATTTCCAGTCCGTCGTGTCTGTGCCGGCGATGACGCTGCCATTGGCCGCGATGCCGGTGATAAACTGCCCGGCCGGTGCGGTGCCGCTGACGCGCAGCTGCACCTGGGTGTTATCCACTTTGGCGGCGGTCACGGCGCCATCGGCAATCTGCGTCCCGGACAACTGCCCGCTCAACTGTCCGGCCGGGATCGTCCCCAACAGGTTGCTCGCGCTGCCGGCCATGATGGCATAGGGCGACGGTGTCAGCGCCTGGCGCGGCGCCAGCGTGGCAAACGTCGGGCTGCCGTTGGTGCGTACACCGATCTCCAGCCAGCGCGCCGGTCCGGTGAAAACCCCGGCGCCAAAATCCAGCCCGACTGTGAACAGGCCGTTGTTGACCGTCGTGGTGGCATTCGTCAGCGGCCCGGCGATTATAACGCCCGGACTGTTGGTGGAATCGTAAATCGTAAGCCGCAAATCATAAATTCCGGTCGCCGGATTGGTGCCGTCATTCAGCCGGCCCTGGTAGGTGAACGCCGTGCCCTGGGCGGAAACGGCCTGGACCGCGCCGAACCAACCCAGGGTTGCAAGGATAACGATGATTTGATTTTTTTTCATAAGCACTGCGGCAATGAGTTCCAATGATTGAAAAGGCCCTCCCTGGACACTTTTTGTCTCCGGGGCAATCAGCAACTTTTGAACCGCTTTGCTTATCTTAAAAATTAGCTGATTTTAAAGGTAAAATCGCGGAAAAGCCGGTTCCGGCGGGACGGGCAACGGGTTTTGTGTAATGAATCTGGACACGGTAGAATTGGCCAAGCGGGTGCCTGACCCGACCGGTTTCGGAGCAGTGGTCGAATGACTTCAATGATCTGGCGGACGCAGTCGGCCATCCTCACCTTTGCCGCCGGCTGAAAGCCAAGGCCAAGCTGATGGCAAGTAGGAGACGAGGTCACGAGTCCGGGTTCGGAACCGGGAAGTGGGCGAGCCTCCTCACGTCGGCTCCTACTGGGGACTTGAACTGCTTGGCCACGCGGGTTTTGCCTTCAAACTTTAGCCTTTTCCCAAACGTCCCGTCACTTGTCACTTGCTGCCCGTCACGCGCCGGCGCAGTATCGCCGCCATGCCGGCCAAGGTGCTGCAAAGGCCGAAGGATAAACGCTAAAGTTTGTGGCTAAATGCGAAATCAGGTTTCAACGCTTCGCGATCTTGTTTCGGCCATCCTGATCTTGGACGGGTTGAAATCCGTGCTGCGCCACATCGTCCTCATTCTTCTGCTCGGTAGCCTCCAGGTGGACGGTGCAACAGTCGTCCTGCCCGGCCGTCCCACCGCTGCGGAGCTTGCCTTTGCCGCCACACTGACCAACGCGCTGGCAACCACCAACATCGCCGCTCTCATTTCGCTGTCCCATTGCGAAGCTGACGAACCCTGGGCCGTTCAATGGTTTTACGCGAGCCTGCTAAAACATCCGTTCGATGAAATCCGGATTGAACGTGCCGAAGCGAAGAACACCGCGCAATACGCCAATCAATTGTCAGACGACCGGGCCGATCTCCCTTTGGACTGGCTCGTCGTCCTGCGACAACCACCGCTTCCATTCGAGGCCACCGACACCAATCTTACCGTCCTGCCGGCATCGCTGTTTGACGGCAATATCGTAATCACCCGGCGGATGGCCGTGTTCAGCCCTTCCCAGAAGCGGTTGCTGGTCGAAGGGGCGGCGTTGGCAGGCCTGTTGGCTGTCTGGTATGTGGCGAAGTTCTTCCGCTTGCGCCGCCGCGAAGGGCAGCTCCGGCGTTACGCGCCGGCCGGGCTTTCCATCTTGCTCCTGTTCTTCGCCGGCGAATGCCTCGCGATTGTCTACGCCATGTCCTGGTTTGCGCCCCATCCGCTGTGCCTGCTGATTCTACCGGGCGTCGGCCTGCTCGCCTGTTTCGGTGCCATGCTTTATGACGAACGGACCAAGGCCGTGGCGGCCGGGGCGCGCGGACTGCGGCCCAATTCTCCCGGCGCGGCGCTGGTCAACGCGTGGAAAGCCTGGCGCAACCAGCAAGGCCCGTTTGCTTCACCGCAAGTCCGGGGCGCCGTTCTGGTTGCGGTAACACTGATTGCCATCTGGCTGGGCGCGTCCCTCTGGCGCGGAACCAGCATCACGTTATATGCACAACACGTTCAAGGCACGGTGACCCGTTGCTATCGCCGCGGTGGCGTGGATTACACCTACTCGGTGGATGGGCGCCAATTTTCCGGGTCGGCTGTGGGCAGCTTCGATCGCATCTACCCGGTTGGGTCTCCTCTGGACGTGAAGTATTCATCCGCTCACCCTGCGTACTCGACAATCGACGATGACCCTTTCCTCACCCTCAAGCAGCTCGCGTTTGGCGCTGTGCTCATGGGCGGCTTTATCCTGCTGGCCAGTCGCAAGCGAGCGGCATGAGTTTTCAGCCCCGCCTTCCTTCAGCGTTTAGCCTTTGATTTGACTCGCGCGCCGGAACGGCGCAGTATCGCGGCCATCCCAGCCGGCTTTTACGCGACCGGACAATCTGGCTCCAAATTCCGACCATGACTGAAAGCGTTTCAAAACTTCGCATCCTCACCACCCACAATAAGATTATGAGGATATCACAAACTGTGACATCCTTATATTACATCAAATTTGATGTTGAAAGATTATGGAGTTTAACGTAGAGTCCCCTGAACAG
>CAZKTW010000302.1:0-4444 GCA_964555775.1 uncultured Bifidobacteriaceae bacterium
CGTCACTCCGTGCGCGCCGGGCTTCGACGTGCGTGCAGACGGCGCGCACGGAGTGACGCGCCCTACCCAGGAGATTCATGGGTGTGGGGATTTGAGCGAAAACGAACCGGAAAACCTTGTGCCCCCCTTCCACGACCTTCTCCTCCCTTGACGAAGGAGAGGGAGTAAATGGTGGCAGGGTAAGGGGCGAATTGAACAGGAGCGCGGACAGCTAAGCCCGCGAGTTGTGAACATCTTTGAAAACTCCAAATGATTGGCAAAAGGAAACGCGCGGACTCAGCGGTCCGCGCTCCGGATCTTTTGGCAACACGCCCTCACTAAGCGCCCTCCGCGCTCCGTTTTTTCAAACCCGGACGCGGGCTAGATTTATGGCACCAATTGGACGCGATAGAAACGTTGCGGGGAATTCGCGAAGGCGTTCGCGTCAATCATGCTGGCATTGGTGCCAGTCGCATTAACGGTCCCGCCCAGGTTGATCCAGTTGGGCTGGGTGACCAGGTTGGTCTTGTATTGAACCTGGTAATTCAGCCCCGTCAGGGAACTCCAATTCAAAGTGACGTCGCCGGCCGTTGTGGTAGGCGCTTGAAGTACTGGCATCGGTGGTAGCGTCACACTGACATCGTCAAAGGCCAAAAAGGCAAGGTCGTCGTAAGCCCCAAACGAAAAAGTTGTGCTGGAACCCGTGGCGGTGACGAGATAGCGCTGGTTCGTCATTCCGAAAACACCTGAATTGACTTGATCCAATAGGGTTGTTCCGTTCCATATCACCTTCAATTCATTGGGCACCGTACCGAAGCCGAAGTCCACGCTCTCCCACCAGAACGAAAACAAATAGGTGTGTCCCGCAATGGTTGGAACCGTTTGTGAAATGGTGCAAAAACCATCGGCGGAAGCCTGGCCAAAGGCGGCGAAATGCGTGCCCGAATGCGGTAAAATTATACCGTAAGTCAACGTACCGTCATCGACGTAATTATAGCCGTCGTTGTTGCTCAGGGTCCACGAGGTGAAATTGCCGGTTTCAAAGCCGCCGTTCTGGACCAACTCCGGTATCACGACGGTCAAATTAAACGTAAGTGACTGGGCGAAATGCGTGGTCTGGTTGCTGAACCAAAGGCTCGCCGCGTAGCTCCCGACCGCAAGGCTGTTGGCGATTGAATTCAAACTCACCGTAACCGTGGTGGTACCTCCGTTCGGTGTCAGGATCCCACTGCTTGGCGAAGCATTCAACCAGAGCGACGTGTTGATGAGGCTCCAGTTGAGCGAACTCGTTCCAATGTTGGTCAGGGCAAAGTTTTGGGTGGTAATACTGAAGGGGCCACCGGCCGGTCCGGTGGAGGTAAAGCCGGTGGCCGGGGCGACGACCAGCGGCTGCACCACCTGCAAGGTAAATTGACGATTTTGCACGACGCTGCTGGTCTGATTCGTAAACCATACATTGGCAACGTAGGTTCCCGCAACCAGATTGCTTGCTGCGGCATTCAAACCAATCGAAATGGTGGTTTGACCGGCCGCCGGCAGGGTGCCGCTGGTGGATGAGACATTGAGCCAGGACGATGTGCTGGCGATCCGCCAGTTCAATGAACCAACTCCTGAATTGGTCAGGGTAAAGTTTTGGGTGGTAACGGTAAACGGGCCGCTGATGGCACCATAGGAATTGAAACCCGACGACGGCGCGATGCCCAGAGGGTCGGGAGGGCCGGCCAGGGCGTTGATTAAATTTGTTCCGTTGGGACTCCCCCAGCCGGTGCAAAGATCATAGCCACCAGTGGCAAAGAAAAGGGTTGAACTGCCCGACCAAGTGTTGTCCCCAGTCGTGGTATCATGGAAGTCAGTGTTATAATTCGGGCCCTTGCCAATCGCGTAGATGGCTGGGTTGATAAAGCCAACGCTGGGACTGCCGCCCGCAGCCGCCTGCTGGTTGACCAAGGCGGTAAATCCCGCCCACAATGGCGCGGCGCAACTGGTGCCGCTGGCAACCTCCTGTTGCTGGCTATCCGCAACGATGAAAACATTCTTGGCCGTCAGCGCCACGTCTGGCAGGTTGCGCAGGGTCGTAGAACCCAGGTTGGTCGTCATATTAATGCCCTGCTGCCAGCTGGGAATGGCAAAGGTGGGACTAATGCCGCCGCTGCTGCCCCAATTGCCACCATTTGGATTTACCGTCCTGTCATTCCACACCGTTTCGGAAATATAAGCACCACCGGGGCCGGTTGTGGTCAACACCGTCCCTCCGACCAACGTAATGTTGGTGTTGTCCAATAGGAATGGAACTGAACCGTTATAGGCATCGTAATCACCGGAGGCGCAATAGAACGACTGGCCTTGTGAGGCCATCTGTTTGAATATGCCGTCCACGGCCGCATCAGCTGCACCTCCACCCCAGGAACAACCGATTTGTTTCGCCAGATTATCATTAGCAATGCGGCTTAACATGGTTGACCAGGACGTCGAACCATTGGGTGCTTCGTAAAGAATAATTTTGGAGACTCCCGGGGACATGGAGAGAACCATTTCGATGTCCAGACACACCTCGCCGTTCCCGGCGCCCGGCACGGAAACCCCGCCGTTGACGGGCACATTGGTCAGGCTGATGGGATAACTCGTCAGCCCGGCCGCACTGATGTAGGCCGCGATATTATTTGAATCATACGCGTCGAACTGTACCAACGCCACATTCTGCCCACTGCCGGTCAGCGATACACCCGGAACGTATGCCGCCCGAAAATCGTTGCCCATATAAGTTCCGCCAACCCCGGAACCGGCATTGGATATAACCTCAGGTGTTTGACCGATCGGTTTGATTTTGGAATTGGGGTGCGGCAACGAATAATTATTTAATCCGCTGACTTGGATTATCGGGACCGCCAGATCGACCGACGGCTCCATATCCGGCGCAAAAAAATTGCGCGATTCACGAGGATGCCGGTAAGTCTGCAACGTCACGTGAAAAGTCCTTTGGATGTCCGCCACCGAACCACTCACATCCAAGACAACACGATTCAGGTGCTTACCGGTAATCGTCAGGCCGTTTGCTTTCGCAAAGTCAATGACTGCCTGGTAATCCTGCTCCGTCGGGCCGAATTGTTCCGTGAATTGTTCCGGCGTCAGATAATGATGGAAACTCGGGCTCGCCGGATCATAGAGTTGCTGGAGCAGGTCATCCAACGCCTGCTGGTTTCGCAGCGGCAGCCCGATGGCCAGGTTCAGACTGTTCGCACCGGGCAAGCTGCCCAGCGGCTTCAACTGCGACACGACCTTGGGAACATGACCGTGCAGAAACTGACGGTCGGCAGCCTGACCCGGGCTGGCGTTGCTAAACAAGACGGCCAGACCAACCGCAACGACGAACCAGGAAGGTCGGTGTGTTTTAAAGGAGAAGAACGACTTATTGAAAGCAGCAGGATTGATACACATCACTTTATTCATAAAACACATGGCCTTGCTAAGGTTAAGAGAAACAAGCCCCTGATTTGGTTGCAAATGTTCGTGAGGATTCTCACCCAATTAACCTGAAAAGTCAATCAAACTCACAATCAGCTCCAGATAACAGTTTGCAGTGTAACCACATCGGTCAAAACCGGTGTTTTGCTCCTTTGCAGGACGTCTTAAAGGCGTGTTGCCCAGATGAAACGGACCGCGAGTGCCTGCTCGCGACACCGACTTTGTCGCGTGCTCGCGGAAACGGAGTTTATCGGAGTCCCACCCGCAGCAGCTTGGATTGCCAAATGAACTCACGAAATACCAAAGATTTTGGCATGGTGGAACGTGCTGCGGCTGGGACAGCCGCGCTCCACCACCTCAAAAATTGTTTTGAGTAAGGCGGCTTCAAATTGCCCCTTTCGGCCGCGCACCTTGACACTGTCCTGAGTTCCGGTAGGGCGCGTCACTCCGTGCGCGCCGTTCACCACATTTGCGGCGGGCAGAGGACTGCCCGCCCTACCTGGATTTTTGAAATTAGGAAACTTCCGCTTTTCGGCACCGTAACGAAAAAAGTTTGCCCCGTTATCGGCGCAACACTAACGTCCTGTTGTGGCCGTCAAATTCACCATTCTCGGCAGCGGTTCCGGTGGCAACTGCACCTACATCGAAACCGCTGAAGCCCGCTTGCTCGTGGACGCCGGGTTCAGCCCGCGCCAGATCCGCAAGCGCCTGCAGGACATTGGTCGCGTGCCGGAAAATCTCACCGCCATCCTCGTCACCCATGAACACTCCGACCACGTCCAGGGTTTGGTCGGGATTGCCTCCAAGCTGAACATCCCCATTTATTGCAATCGCGCCACGAAGGACGCGTTTGAATTCCAATTGCAGGCCAGATTCAACTGCAACATCTTCAACACCGGCGCCAGTTTTGAAATCGGCGACGTGCTGGTGGACACGTTTTCCATTCCGCACGATGCCCAGGACCCGGTCGGTTATCTGCTGCGCACGCCTGCCGGCAACATCG
>CAZKTW010000303.1:0-4415 GCA_964555775.1 uncultured Bifidobacteriaceae bacterium
GAGGTTCAATTCTCACAAATGGTCACGCTTGTCCCAGCTTCTTCGACTTCTCCGTCGCGGCGCGGACGGCGCTCATGACGACGGCGCGCAACCGGCCCTTTTCCAGTTCGTGCAGGCCTTCAATCGTCGTGCCGCCGGGGCTGGTGACCTGGTCCTTGAGCGCGCCGGGATGCTGGCCGGTTTCCAAAACCATTTTGGCAGCACCCAAAACCGTTTGGGCGGCGAGCTTGGACGCGATGTCACGCGGCAAACCCGACGCCACGCCTCCGTCGCCCAGCGCTTCGATGAATTGATAAACATATGCCGGACCGCTGCCGCTCAAACCAGTCACAGCGTCGAGCAGTGATTCCTTTACCAGAAAAGCAATCCCGACGGCGCAAAGGAGTTTTCGCGCCAGTTCCCCGTCGGCGGCGGTGGCCGATTGGCCGAGAGCGAACGCCGAGGCGCCGGCTCCCACGAGCGCCGGCGTGTTGGGCATCACCCGGATGACATGCGCGCCGGCGGGCAACGCGGCTTCCAGTTTCGCAAGCGTTACGCCGGCAGCGATGGAAATCAGCAGATGATTTCCGGTGAAGGCTCTGCGGATTTCCGCAAGCGCGACGGGTACCTGATCGGGTTTTGTCGCCAAAATCAGAACCTGCGCAAATTTGGCCACGTCCACATTGGCCGGAACGGTTTTGGCACCGATTTCAACGGCGAAACTTTTGCGGGCGGCGTCATGGGGGTCGCTGGCGATGATTTCCCGGGGAACGACGAGTTCGGCGCGGACGAAACCTTTGGCCAGGGCCGTGGCCATTTTGCCGGCGCCGAGAAAACCAATTTTCAATGGTGTTGCCATGAAAGTTTTGTAGCAGGCCGTCTGGCGCAACAAAAGCGAAAACCAGCCAATCGATTCATGGACATGGTGTTCCAATCTTGGCCGACGGAGCGCAGAGCATCGCTCCGCGAGCACCTAAAACCACCCTAACGCGCCGAGCAACGCTCTGCGCTCCGGAAAATCAGGACACCACCAATTCGTGGCTTGAATTCGCGCGGTTTGAATCTATTGTTAATCCCGGCCGGATTCCCGGTGAGTCCGGGCTGTTGAATTTGAATTTAACATAATGTCAGGTCATCGTCAGACATGGGAGACGTTTGAAGCCATGCGCCGGGCCGCCGAAGACGGCGATCCGCAGGCGCAGTGCTATCTGGGAGTTTGTTTTCAGAACGGCCAGGGCGTGGCGCAGGATTATCAGGAGGCGGTGAAATGGTTCCGGCGTTCGGCCGAACAGGGCGATCCTGTCGCGCAATGTTATCTGGGCGTGTGCTATTTAAACGGGGCGGGCGTGCCGCAGGAATACGGCGAGGCGGCCAAATGGCTGCGCGAAGCGGCGGAACAAAATGATCCGGCCGCACAGTTCAATCTGGGCGTGCTTTACGAAACCGGCCAGGGCGTGCTGCAAAATTATGTCGAGGCGGTGAAATGGTACCGGGAATCGGCGGAACGCGGTTATCCGGCCGCGCAATTCAACCTTGGCGTCTTTTACGAGGCCGGCCAGGTTGTGCCGCAAAATTTCCAATTGGCTGTCAAATGGTATCGGGCCGCTGCCGAACAGGAGTGTGCGCCGGCCCAGTGCAATCTCGGCCTTTGCTACCAGACCGGCCGTGGCGTGGAGGCGAGCCGGCCGGAAGCGGTGAAGTGGTTCATCCGCGCTGCGCGGCAGGGCGACAAGACCGCGCAACATAACCTCGGGCTGCACTACGCTTCCCAGATTGATGAGTTGCCCCCGGAGACCCCGGAAACGGCCGAAACGACCGGCGCCACGGGGACCGAATCTTCGTGATCGAAATCAGCGCGTGAGTTCCGCGAGTCTCGCCGCCGCCTTGCCGGAATCAATCACCTCTGCCGCCAGGGTCCAGCCTTCGACCAGCGACCGGGTTTCGCCCGCCACAAACAAAGCGGCGGCGGCATTCAGCAAGACCGCGTCGCGTTTCGGACCACGTTCCCGGTTGCTGAGAACGCAGCGCACTATTTCGGCGTTGGTGTTGCGGTCGCCCCCCACCAAATCGGCCAGTCCGGCGGGTTGCAAGGGAAACTGTTCCGGTGACAAGGTCGAGGTGGCAAAACCGAGTTCCTGGTAAAATTCGGCTATGGTGTTCTCGCCCAGCGGTGAAAGCTCGTCGAGATGACCTGCCGTCGGGACCGAACCGCAGACCACCATGGCGCGCCGTACTCCGAGCGATTGCAACACGCGGGCAACCGGCTCGCATAATCCCGGCCGCGGCACGCCCACGAGCATGGCGGAAGGCCGCGCCGGATTCAGCAACGGGCCGAGAATATTAAAAATCGTCCGCTGTCCGCGCTCGGCGCAAAGTTTTCGGGCGGGCGCAATGTGCTTGAACGCCGGATGATAATTGGGCGCGAAGAGAAACGCAAAATGGTGCTCGTGCAACGAACGCGCGGCCTCCACCGGCGTCAGGTCAATCCGCACTCCGAGGGCTTCGAGCACATCCGCGCTGCCGGCCTGGGAAGTGGCCGCCCGGTTGCCATGTTTGGCAACGGTCACGCCGGCGGCGGCGCAGAGAATGGCGGTGGCGGTTGAGATGTTGAACGTGCCCAGCCGGTCGCCGCCCGTGCCGACCACATCGAGGATTTCCCGCGCGCGGATTCCGGGCGCCAGCGGCAGGAGAACGGATTTTTCACGCAGCGCGCGGGCGAACGCGGCAATTTCGCCGGGCGTCTCGCCTTTTTGCGCCAGGGCAATCAGAAAATCAGCCTTGCTCGCCGCGGTGATTTTTTCATCGGTGAGCTGTTCGACCGCCTGGCGGACCTGTTCGTCGTCGAGCGATTGCGCCGCGCCGAGCTGCTGGGTTAGTTTTTCGAGCACGCGATGATTCTAAGCGCCAACGCGGCCGGCTCAAACTGAAAGTGCGCGCGGATGAAAGCGTGGACAGTTGTGCAAAAACCCGTAACTTGTCAGGCGCTGGCGCTGTCTCAACTAGGAACAGGCGCATCAAATAAATTTATGGCAGACAAACCGGGCAGTGGCTGGATTAAATGGATGATTATCATCATGGCCGTTGTGGCCGTGATCATTGGCGGCGTTTGGTATTTTAAACGCGGCCACATCGACGCGCCGGATTACCAGACGACCGAGGTCGTCCGGGGGGATTTGACGCAGGTGGTGACGGCCACGGGCACGCTCAACCCGGTGGTGAACGTGACGGTGGGCAGCCAGGTTTCCGGACGCATCAGCAAATTGTACGTGGACTTCAATTCGGAGGTGAAGTCGAATCAGGTCATCGCGGAAATCGACCCTTCAACCTACCAGGCGGCGGTCGAACAAAGCACCGCCGATCTGGCCAACGCGAGGGCGAACCTGGAACTTCAGCGGGTGGAGGCGAATCGCACCAGCGATCTGTTCACCAACAAACTGGTCTCCGGATCGGATTACGATACGGCCATTGCCACGTTGCACGAAGCCGAGGCAATGGTGAAGATCAAGCAGGCTTCCCTCAATAATGCGATGGTGAATCTCAACTATTGCAAAATCCTTTCGCCGGTGGACGGCGTGGTGATTTTGCGCGCCGTGGAGCTGGGCCAGACGGTCGCCTCCAGTTTCAACACGCCGACAATTTTTCAAATTGCAAATGATCTGACAAAAATGCAAATCGATTCGAGCGTGGCCGAGGCCGACGTGGGTGGCGTGGTGGAAGGCCAGAATGTGGACTTCCTGGTGGATGCGTATCCGTACCGGAATTTCCACGGAATCGTCACGCAAGTGCGGAATTCGCCGACGACGGTGAACAATGTCGTGACTTACGACTGCGTCATTGGCGTGACCAATGCGGATTACAAATTGAAGCCCGGCATGACGGCAAACGTCTCCATCATCGTCGCCCAGCGGGAAAACGTACTGACCATTCCGAATGGCGCCCTGCGATTTCGTCCGCCGGATTCCGCCACGGTGGAAACCAATTCGGTCGTGACGCCGCCGGCCACGAATGGCGCCAATGCTGCCGGTCGGCCCGGCGGGCAGGGCCGCCGCGGCGGTGGCAGCCGCGTGCGCGGCGAACATCAGGTGGTTCACACCATTTATGTGCTGGCGGGTGAAGGCAAGGATGCCAGGCTGCAGGCCGTGCAGGTCAAAACCGGCATCAGCGATGGGATTATCACCGAGGTGCTCTCGGGGCTCGACGAGGGAGCGCAGGTTGTAACCGGCATCGCTTCATCCGGCACACAGGTTGCCCGGCCGGCAAACCCGCTTGGCGGCGGCTTCCCCAGAATGCGTTGATCCGATTTGCCGTGCAGACCAACCCTGTCATCAAGCTTGCGGACATCCAGAAGGTGTATCACACCGGCGAAGTGGACGTTCACGCCGTGCGCGGGATTTCGCTGGAGGTTTTTCCGGGTGAATTCGTGGCGCTCATGGGCG
>CAZKTW010000304.1:0-4412 GCA_964555775.1 uncultured Bifidobacteriaceae bacterium
CCCATCGAAGCGATGGAAACGCTCACCGCCGCGCTCAAGAAACACAAGACCAACGACGAGTTGCTCGCCAAGCTCGAAAAGGGCAGCTGAGCCCGAACGCAGGCGGACAGGCGGAACGGGCATGTTCGGATTTCTCATAAAACGCCGCCGTGACCGGATCCGAAGCCGGCCATTCCCTTGCAAATGGCGCGATATTCTTCTGCGCCTTTACCCCACGTATTCCCGTCTTTCTCCGGCGGATCACGAGGAATTGGAAGGCCTCATTCAAATTTTTCTGGCTGAAAAACAGTTTGAGGGTTGCGGCGGGCAGGAAATCACCGACGAAGTCAGGGTGTTGATTGCCGCGCAGGCGTGCTTGTTGCTCTCGCACCGCGACACGGAGTGCTATCCCCGCCTGCGGAGCATCCTCGTCTATCCTTCCAGCTACGTTGCCAAAACGTGGCATCTGAGAGGTGATGGCAGGACGATTGTTGAAGGAATCCAGGCACGCGAAGGTGAATCCTGGTCGCATGGGGCGGTGGTTCTGACGTGGGATGGAGCCATAGCCGGAGCCATGGAATTGGACAAGAACCGAAACGTGGTCCTACATGAGTTTGCCCATCAACTGGATCAGGAGGACGGAATTGCCGACGGCGCCCCGTTGCTGGGCGGGCCGAGTTTTTGGCAGACCCTCCAGCGCTACCGGACGTGGGCCAGAGTCCTGAGTGAGGAATTTCAGCAACTTCGCCGCGCGGCGGAAGGTGGCCAGGAAACGGTGCTGGACATCTACGGCGCCCAAAATCCGGCGGAATTCTTCGCCGTGGCCACGGAATGCTTTTTCGAGCGACCCGGCCGGTTGCGGGAACGGCATCCGGCCTTGTACGCCCAATTGAAGGATTTCTACCGGCAGGATCCGTCGCAATACGCCCCGGCTCGCCTCGAAAAAGATGAAATTTCAACCTAAATCCAAATCCCGGTCGGAAATGACGGACACGGGAGCGCTCCATTCGCGTCCGCCTTTGGAACGGATGATGCGCATCCATCAGGCTCTTTTGTCCGGTAAATTTCCCAATGCCTCCACGCTCGCGGGTGAAATTGAAGTCGCCACCAAGACCATCCATCGCGACATCGAGTTCATGCGCGACCGGCTCGGCCTTCCAGTGGAATACGACGGCGCGCGTTTCGGGTATCATTACACCGAGGAGGTCAGCGCCTTCCCGAACATCCAGATCACCGAAGGCGAACTCCTGGCGCTGATCGTCGCGGAAAAGGCGCTCCAGCAATATCGCGGTACGAATTTCGAAAAACCGCTCCTCAGCGCCATCAGGAAGATGGAGCAGTCGCTGCCGGACACCATTTCGCTGAATCTGGCCGACGTCGAGCACACGATTTCCTTCCGCACCCGGGCCGAACCGATTTTGAATCTGGAAATCTTCGATGCGCTGGCCAAGGCCGCCGCGCGCCGGCAGCAAATCGAGCTGGCTTACCGCAAACCCGGACAGCCGCAGCCGGAGAAACGCCTGGTGGATCCGTACCATCTGGCGAATATCAACGGCGAGTGGTATCTGTTCGCCTACGACCACGCGCGCAAAGACATCCGCACCTTCGTTCCGGCGCGCGTGAAATCCCTGAAACCGACGGGCAAAATCTTCGAGCGCCCGCAAAAATTCTCCCTTGAAAAACGATTGCGTGGCAGCTTTGGCGTCCATTCCGCCGAGGGCGATTACGAAGTCGTCCTCCGTTTCAACGCCCGCGCCGCGGATTACGTCCGCGAAAAGAAATGGCACGAATCACAGCAGCTGCGGGAACTGAAGGGTGGGGGAGTCGAGTTGGAGCTGAAGCTTTCCAGTCTGGCGGAAATCGAACGTTGGGTTTTGAGCTGGGGTGGGGACGCGCGGGTTTTGAAACCGCGGGAACTGGCTGAAGCCGTGAAATCCGCGGCCAAAAAAATTCTCGCCGGATAACACGCCAGCTTCATCCTGGAATGGGGCCGGTTGGCCGCCCCGCAATCCTCAAGTGTCGATGGAACCCGAACGATCGGGAAGGTCGGATTTTCTTTCCAGGTTTTTTTGCTTCACCGACTCAAGATGTTGGAGTTCAGCCTTTAGGTGGTTCGGAACTGGGCACAGGTCAAAGCATGAACTCCAACAAGTTGCCGCCGTGAAATCGAAGGCCCTGATTTTCTTTCTGTCAGGGCTACATTCGTCTTGCTTATCTTCAAAGTAAGGCGTAAAAACGGCTGGTTGGTCGCACAGAAAGGAAAACCGATGAAAACTCGAACTCAGATTGTCTTCGTTGCGCTGGCATTGCACGCCGTCCTCAACTCTCAACCCTCCACCGCCTTCGCCCAAGGCACCCTGTCTCCGCCCGGCCCGCCCGCGCCGGCGATGAAATCACTCGACCAGATCGAGCCGCGCACGCCGATCGCGTCGCTGCCATTCAACGTCACCAACGCGGGCTCGTACTACTTGGTCGGCGACCTGAGCGGCGTCGCCGGCTCGAACGGCATCACCGTCGCAGCCAGTGACGTGGCTTTGGATCTGCGCGGTTTCAGCTTGCGGGGTGTTGCAGGTGCCGGCGCCGGTGTCCTGGTCAGTGGCCTGCGCAGCAATCTTTGGATCCACGGCGGCACGATCCGCAACTGGCCGACGAACGGAATTCAGGCTTCCAGCGTCGAGCTGGGGCGGTTCCAAAACCTCCACCTCATGAACAACGGCGTGGCCGGATTGCTTGCGGGCAACCAGGCGATGGTCGAGAGCTGCCAGGCCAGCGGCAACAGCTCGCACGGATTTCTTATCGGCAGCATTTCCGAGGTGCGGGACTGCATCGCCCGCGACAATTTCGGCGACGGCTTCAACGTCGGCGGCGCCAGTGTGATTACCGGATGCGTCGCGGATAAGAATGACGACGGCATTGATCTGACCATCGGTTCGGTGGCCAGTGGTTGCGTCGTCAACGGCAACACCAACGGTATCCGCACGGCTTCACGAAGCACCGTTATCGGGTGCAATGCCAGCGATAACCACGTGGATGGCATCGTCATCCCCGACAACGGCTACAGCCTGCTGCTGAACAACACGTGCGCGCTGAACGGCGGAGCCGCAATCCACGCCGGCTCCATTGCGGTGGGAACGCGCATTGAGGGCAACACCATCATAACGAGCGGCTATGGCATCCGCGTCGAAGTTGCCGGCAACCTGATCATCCGCAACAGCGCTCGCGACAACGGCACCAACTACTTCATCGTGACCGGCAACTCGGTCGGGCCAACC
Organism: uncultured Bifidobacteriaceae bacterium; assembly: GCA_964555775.1. Taxonomy (GTDB): domain Bacteria; phylum Verrucomicrobiota; class Verrucomicrobiia; order Limisphaerales; family UBA11358; genus UBA11358. Next base: position 3,252 of record CAZKTW010000304.1, read on the forward strand.
AATACCGCCGCGACAATCCTCACCAACAACAATCCGAACGCGAACTTTTCCTTTTGAATGATCCCATGAATCGATTCCTCGGCGACGGCTGTCCATCAGATGGACTGGCTTGCTCCCGGTTGAGTCCCGGCAACTTGCCCGGCGCCAAGCCCCGCCGATCTCAGCGCGTCGGGAATCGGTGATTGGAAATTCAATTTCAACTGGAACAACCCCTGCGAAACCCATGCAACGATCCCCCAACGCAACACGAGTCCGCACCCTGGCCCTCTCGGCCATACTGCTCTCAACCCTCAACTCACAACTCTCAACCGCCTTCGCCCAGGGCACGGCGTTCACCTATCAAGGCCGGCTCAACTCTGGCACGAATCCCGCCAACGGAACGTATGATTTTGTGTTCGCGATTTATGGGTCGCCAACCGGGACGATTGACGGGTTCGCCAACCAGACCAATTCCGCGACCCCGGTCAGCAACGGCTTGTTTACGGTAACGCTCAATCTCGGTCAGCCCGGCATTTTCACCGGGCCCGACCGCTGGCTGGAAATTGACGTGCGCACCAACGGCAACGGCGCCTTCACCACGCTGGCCCCGCGACAGAAATTAACGCCGACCCCTTACGCGATCACGGCGGCCAACGTCGTGAGCAACGGGCTGGCTGCCGGCACCTACGGCAGCGCGGTCACGTTCAACAATGCCGGAAACAGTTTCAGCGGCAATGGCAGCGGGCTGGCTAACGTGAATGCGCTGACCCTGAGCGGGATTGGGTCCACTGGCTTCTGGCAAACTGCGGGCAACGCCGGCACCACTGCCGGTCCGAATTTTCTGGGCACGACGGACAATCAACCATTGGAGCTTCAGGTCAACGGCCAGCGTGCTCTGCGGATCGAGCCAACCGGCGGCGCGGCCCCAAATCTCGTTGGCGGTTATTATCAAAATAGTGCCGGGGGTTTTCACGCCGTGGCCATCGCTGGCGGCGGCACCAGCGCTTCGCTGAACCAGGCGGTGGGCGATTACGCATTCATCGGTGCGGGACATGGAGCGCAGGCGGGCTCGTTCAGCGCGATTGTGGACGGCGGCTACAATGTTGCCCCTGGGCAATTTTCATTCATCGGCAGCGGGCTGCGGCAAACCAATCTGGCCGACTTTTCTTTCATGGGCAGCGG
>CAZKTW010000305.1:0-4410 GCA_964555775.1 uncultured Bifidobacteriaceae bacterium
GGCTGGGGTCCGTGACATACGGACGCGGCCGTTTATAAAAATCCTTGGCGTTGTCGGTCACGGCGGTGGCATCCTTTTGCACGTGCTCGAAGAAGATTGTGGTTTTGGGCAGGTTATTGGACTGGAAAAAGGCGCCGACGGCGGGGGCGAAGTTGAAAACGGAAAATTTCTTTTCGGAATACGCGGCGGCGATGTCGTTGCTGCTGGCGGCGTGATAGACGGCACGGACTTCGGCCATGTCGGCCGCCTGTTCCGCCGAGCCGGGCAGGGGCGGCGGCGTGAGCAGGCTCGTGGCGTTGGGTTTCCCGTCGGCGAGATAATTCAAACGGCTGACGTCAACCGGCTGGGTCGCCTGCGCCATTGTGTCGTCGGCGCGCAACGGCGCGACGGCGAGTACAATACCGGCCAGACAAGCATTGAACAGGGAAAGAAGGGAACGGCTGTTTGATTTCATGGAGAGAATGAAATTGAATGGCGGACGTAAATCAACTGACTCAAAAGATGACTGGGTTTCCTTGCATATCCCAATTGATGTCCGAGTGGCCGGGATCTTTGCCGGCAGCAGCGGTTTGGCCGGCCGTCGGGCCGGAAGAGAGAACGGCGGTGCCGTCGGATACGACATAGCTGTATTTGTGGTAGGCGGCATGGCCGTCTGCGAAGGTAATCTGTCCGCCCTGATTGTGCCGTGAGGAAAAGCGTGTGGTATAAGACTGCGGCGTGGCCAGGACCACCTGGTTGTCGCCGCCAGACGGATTGGGATCGAATGGATAATACGGTTGCTCCATGGAACGATTGCGGGTATCCGAAAACAGCACATAGGCGGAAGGATGCACCATCGTGGCCTTGACGTTAACCATTGGAACGGTGGCGGAGCCATTATAGTTGGCGGGGCCTTTTGAATTCATGCCATAGGAGAACAGCGGGCGTTGGCCCTGCTGCATGTAGCCATGATATTTAGACATGCCAATTGTGTCAGAGGTGTTGTCTGCGGCGTCAATGCCTTGGGAGAAGGCGGTCGGGTCGGTGAACATGTTCTGACTTTGGGATTGGTTGAACAGCGACCTATTTCCACCGATGGCCCATTCATACAAAGGCCTGCTTCCGACAAAAGGAGGCAGGACATTGAACCAGACATCATCGCCCACAGGGGGCTTGTGGCTGTAATGGTAGCCGGCAATGTCCGTCCACGTTGGATTGTCTTGATCGGACGCGGGGGCATAGCTCGCCTGATAACGCGGCGTGGGGAAGAAATCATTGTTGTCATCCACATACATGGTGTCCGCCAGTCCCCACTGCTTCAAGTTGCACAAACACGCCGTCTGTTGCGCCTTGGCTTTGGCCTTGGCCAAGGCCGGTAGCAGCAGGGAGGCGAGGATGGCGATGATGGCGATGACCACCAGCAGCTCAATGAGCGTAAAGCCGCTGTTCTGTTTGTTTTTGTTATTGGTAGGATAAATACCTTTCATTGACCAGAATTTCTCAACCACCCATTACGGTTTGATGTCGGAAAGGTTACGAATCTGTGACATAAAAGCCGGCTTTATTCGGATTGTTTTGTCACCTAATCGTCACCTGCAGGCCGTTTTTTTGTAACCTGACACTGGATAACATCCCCCCAGTACCAATTGCCGCGCGATTGGATTTATTAAACACAGGAAGCCAACCAACCAAAAAGTTAAATGAAAATAAGAAACATTGTTTGCATTGCATCGCTGCTGCTTGCGTCGTTGTCCGGTGCGAAAGCCGCCACCGCCCTTACCGCCTGGACCTTTGACAATCTATCAACCGGCGCCAACAGCAGCCCGGCACCATCGTCCGGATTCGGCGCGGCCAGCGTCATCGGCCTGGGCAGCAGCCCGAGCGTGGTGTCATTGGCCGGCAGTTCGTCTGGCGGCGCCAACAGCTGGCAATTGAGCGGCTGGTCCACCAGCGCCGCCATCGGCTCGCAGGGCGCGAAGTTCGCCGCGAACACGGTTGGCTATTACCAGATTCAGGTTTCCTTTGATGTCTATGCGGCGACGAACTCGGAAGCCGCGTTGCTGGTTCAATATTCTCAGGATGGCGTTTTTTGGCAGAATGCCAGCATCACTTCGGCTGGAACTTCAGGCGTTCTCGCCACCAACACCATCACCACCGATGGGATTGTGGTCGGCTCCTATCTGATTCTGACGAACAACGGGCCCGCCGCGTGGAACAATGGGGTGACGGTCAATTTGACCGGCGTCCCCGGCGTGGCCAATGATCCCAATTTCGCCATCCGCATCGTGAATGCAGCCACCGGTACGAACTGCCTCGACACGACGGGTGTCATTTATAACAGCGCCAACAACGGCGGCTGGACGCTGGACAATGTCGTCATCGCGGGCGTTTCCTTCGACACGGTGGCGAACTGGCCGTTTGATAACTTGCCCGCCAAACAGACCAACACTCCGCTTCCGGCCATCGCCAACAACACCGCGACCGCCGCGTGCATTGGTTTCGGCACACCCGCCAACCCTTTGAACCCTCCTTTTGCCACCGGAGGTTTTAGCACCAACAGTGCGGATGTGGTCAGCCAGGGTTCCGGACCTTTCACTTCGACCGGCGCTGCCGGCAAATTGGTTTGGCGCCTGCGCGGTGCGCCGGGCAATGGCTGGCACTCCTCGCAGCCCATCGGCAGCCAGGGCGCCGAGTTTGATGTCAGCACGGTCAATTACACCAACATCATTGTGACCTTCGACCTGTTTTTCACGACTCAGGGTGAGGCAAGAATGTGCGTCCTCTACACCACCGACGGTTGGGTTACCACCAATGTGGCCAATCTGGCCTGCAGTTCCTTTCCCACGCTCATTCAGAGCAACACGCCCGCGGGCGCCTCCGAGTCGCAAGGTTACAGTCCCGACATTGTGAATGGCGCGTTCATTGATAATACCATCGGTTCGCTCTTTTATAACTACATGAGTGTAGATTTCACAGGCGTGCCCGGCGTGGCCAACAATCCCAATTTCGGCTTCCGGGTTGTGAATGCCGCACAGAATGCTGAATGCGTCAACTTTTTGCACCAGACCTACAACAACAACTCCGGCAACGCCCGCATCGACAACGTCGCTGTTAACGGCCAATTTAACGGGCAGGTTGCCCCGGTGCTCACCAATGACCCCGCGGCCTCGGTTGACCACCCGTTTACCAACACGTTCAGTGAGAGCATCGCCAATAATGACGTGGGTTGGCATACCAACATCAGCAGCGTCTATGTCAATGGCGTGTTGTTGCCGAAAACCGCTTATGTCGTCACGGTAACCAACATTGTCTTCACGCCGTCCGCCAGCGCCCCGGCACTGACGGTGGCCGGACTTGATAACATCGTCGTTAATGCCACCAATTATACTTCCGCCCGGGTCGTCCAGTTCGTCAATACTGGCGTGGCCACGAAACTGTCTTTCATCCAACCTGCCGGTCCTTCGGCCAGTGGCGGAACATTGACCGCCAACCCCGCTTTCACCGTCACGGACCAATATGGCAACGGCACCACGAATCCCTATGCCAGCATGGTTGTCACGGCCACCGTGAGCAACTCGCCGGCGACCTGGACTCTGGGCGGCTCCACCGATCAGCCAATTGTCAACGGCTCCTGCACCTTCACCGATTTGACCGCCACGGTCATCGGCTCGTCGGCGATTTCCAATGCAGCCATCCACTTCGCCATCTCTGGCGGCCCCATCTCGGCCACCAATTCGACCAGTTTCGTCATTGGTGCGCCGCCCAGCCAGTTTACCCAAGGCAATCTGGCGGCCATTCAATTTGACACGGCTGCGGGCAACTCAACCTTCAGCGTGATTGAGATCAAACCTTCCGCGGCGGGGCAAACCAGGCCCGTCAACATCAACCCCATCACCGCCACAGGAACGAATGCCTTGCGGATGGGCGGTGGCGGTGCGGGCCATCTCGCATTGAGTGACGACGGCACCTTCCTGGTCTTCGGTGCTTTCGACGATGGCAGTTCCGTAACCGCGGACGAAACGTTCAACCTGAATCGCGCGGTGGGAACCTTGGACTATACCAACAAGTTCACGAAGACAGGCAAGTATGTTTCCAACTCGCTCGGCGGCAGCGCGGTTCGTGCGGCGTGCAGTCCGAACAGCGTTGACTTCCTGATTGATGACAAAGGTGGACTTTACGTTTATAACAGTATCAACGGCCAAAGCTTTAATGTTTACGAGCAAAACAACTATTGCGTCCGGTCGTTTGGTGGCAGTGCCTGGTCTCTGACGCAAAAAGTCGTTGCCAATTTGCCCAGCCCGGCTGTCTTCCAATTCAACAATGGCACTGTTGGCCAGTTGGATTATTTTAACTCTGGAAATGATGGGCCTTGGAATACCACGTCCGCCACGCCGCCGCCGGATGGCTTGGTCGTGGATTTCTACCTGATGT
>CAZKTW010000306.1:0-4397 GCA_964555775.1 uncultured Bifidobacteriaceae bacterium
CCCAGGGGTGTGCGCTTGAGATAGGCGAGGATCCTCCCGGGCAGATCGTCCACGGAAACTACAATGTCCGCCAGCCCCGAATCGATCGCGCTTCGCGGCATGCCGTCGAATTTGGCCGTCGCGGGATCCTGCACCAGCACGAGGCCCCCCTTCTCCTTGATGGCGCGCAGCCCCAGCGTGCCGTCGGAACCCATGCCGGAGAGAATGACGCCGATGCTGTTTTCCTGCTGGTCTTGCGCCAGGGAACGGAGAAAGAAATCGATCGGCAGGCGCAGCCCGCGCGGGGACACCGGTTCGAGCAGGTGCAACGCTCCGTGCAGGACGGACATGTCCTTGTTGGGCGGGATTACATAGACGCAGTTCCGCTGGATCACGGTGCGATCCCGGACCTGGATCACCTTCATGCCGGTGGTGCGCTGGAGCAGTTCGGGCATGATGCCTTTGCGCGTCGGATCCAGATGCTGGACGATGACAAAAGCCATGCCGCTGCCCTTTGGCACGTGGCTGAGGAAACGTTCCAGTGCTTCGAGTCCTCCGGCCGAGGCGCCGATGCCAATGATGGGGAATGAAGTACCGGCCGTCGAAGCAGGGGTTGTCCCGCCTGTAATTTCGGCCGGCTTTTGCCGCCGGCGTTTCGGTTTGAGTTTCCGCTTTGCGATCATGTTGGCAACACCTTCTTTTACACTGGCTGACCGAGGTTGAGTTCACGTGCGAATTTCCGCACGGATCTGGCCGACTTTAGCACCAGTTGTTGCGCGCTGGCGATTTCATTCTTGAGCCCCCTGGCACTCCTACGGCCCTGCTGCTTCAAGGAAACGAGCCGGACATTGATGCCCAGCAGTGTCTGGGCGATTTCATTCTGCAGTTCACAACTGATCTTCTTGCGTTCATGCTCCTGCGCCACAAGCGCCCGGTGCGTCAGTTGCCGCAAATGGGCCTGCAGCAGCCGCGATTCCTCCAGGCATCTGTCAAGTTGCTTCCCGTTTTTCTTGCCCGCATCTTCCCTGGCCTGGCGCCGGATGACTCTCCGTTGCAACTGACGGTGTGTGGCGGCCAACCGCGCCGTGCGCCGGCCCAGCGTCTCATTCAGCCGGTTCAATTCAATCTTCCGCTGCCGCGCCGCGCGATGCGTCTCCACGATCGGGGTGAGGGCCTCGGCAAAAAAAAACTGCGCCCGCTTCGTCGCCCCATTTGTAAGCTTGGATACTTCAAGCCTGGCAAGCGCGCGCTCATGCATCCGGGCCAGTTCCAGCGTCTCCAACCCCAGCACGACCGCCCGGCGCCCCAGGCTCAATGCCGGCTGCAAGCTCGCATGGGATCCTCGCTTCAGGTGTTTTCGCAACGCCGTCACATATCGTTGTGACAACCTGGTCAATTTTTGTTTCATTTTGCCATGCCGGCCTGAGCGGCATTCTCCGGAATGCCTGACCTCTCAAGGCACACCGGGAATACAACCCAACTATCTGATGATTACCCGTTTCTGTATATGGGGTGAATACCCCATGGCGCGCGGGCGATTTTTCAGCATGGTTGGGAGCGGATGAAGGTGTTGCTGCTATACCCGGAGTTTCCGGACACGTTCTGGAGTTTCAAACATGCGTTGAAATTCATCTTCAAAAGAGCTTCGCTGCCGCCCCTGGGCCTGCTCACCGTGGCGGCAATGCTCCCGGAGGATTGGACGAAACGGCTCGTGGATGTCAACGTGCGGAAATTACGCGAAAAGGATCTGGCCTGGGCGGATGTTGTGTTCATTAGCGGGATGATTGCTCAACAGGACTCGGCGCACGAACTGATCGCCCGTTGCCGCGCCGCCGGCAGGACGATCGTCGCGGGCGGGCCGCTGTTCACCCTGGGCCACGAACAATTTCCCGAAGTGGATCATTTTGTCCTGAACGAGGCGGAGGTGACGCTGCCGGAGTTTTTGCGCGATTTCGCGCAGGGCACCGCCCGGCGCCTGTATGCCTCGACCGAATTTCCCGATCTCCGCCGGACGCCGGCACCCCTGTGGGTGCTGGCGGACCTGCGGCGGTACGCCTCGATGAGCGTGCAGTTCTCGCGCGGCTGCCCGTTCGATTGCGAATTCTGCAACGTCACCGCGATGCTCGGGCATCGGCCGCGCACCAAAAGCACGGCCCAGATGATCGCCGAGTTGGACGGTCTCCACCGGGCGGGCTGGCGCGGCGCGGTTTTTTTCGTGGACGACAATTTCATCGGCAATCAGCGGGCGCTCAAGGAGGAATTGCTGCCGGCGCTGATCCAGTGGCAGCAAGGCGGGCACACCACCCCGTTCTACACCGAGGCATCCATCAATCTGGCCGACGATGAGGAGTTGATGCGCTTGATGGTGGAAGCGGGGTTCAACCAGGTGTTTGTCGGCATCGAGACCCCGGACGAGGCGGGTCTGGCGGAGTGCCACAAACGCCAGAACCAGAAACGCAACCTGGTCGCCGACGTGAAACGCATCCAGCGCGCGGGGTTGGAGGTGCAGGGCGGGTTTATTGTCGGGTTCGACAGCGACACGCCCACGATCTTTGCACGGCAGATCGAGTTCATCCAGCAAAGCGGCATCGTCACGGCGATGGTCGGCCTGCTGCAAGCCGTCCCCGGCACCAAGCTGCACCAGCGATTGAACCGCGAGGGTCGCCTGATCGGCCGGACCACCGGCAACAACCTGGATGGGACGACCAATTTCATTCCGCGGATGAATCGGGAAACGTTGCGCGCGGGTTACCGAAGTCTCATGGGACATCTTTATGCGCCGGGGCCGTATTACGAGCGGATCCGGACGTTCCTGCTTGAGTACCCGCGGCCAAAAATCTCCTGCGCGTTGACCTGGCGGTCGTTCCTGGCATTTATTCGAGCCAATCTCCGGCTGGGCATCTTTGGCCGCGAACGTTTTCATTACTGGGGTTTGTTGCTCTGGACGTTTTTCCGCCGCCCCACCCTGTTCCCGCTGGCCGTCACCCTCTCCATCTATGGCCACCATTTTCGCAAGACCTGCGCCGTACTGGAACGGTGACCGAGCATCCGCAACGGCCATTTGAGAACCGGCTGAAGGGGCAACAACGAACAGTCGAAGGTGGCGCCCAGCCGGTTGCGGCTGGTTTAAAACTGGAGGATCAATCCGTTAAAACAACCCGCACCAAAAACACAATTCCGGCCCACAGACCAACCACCATGACTCCGCCCAGCGCGTCAAACCTGGTTTCCCACCTGTGATGGATGGGGATTACCGAGGTCAGGAAGTGGAAAAATTCACTTCGGTTTGTCTCGCCGAACGCGGCTTTGGTCTTTTCGAGGATGAACATAAAAACAAAGACGGAAACACTATGGGCCTCCGCTGGGGAAAAACCATGGGGTGTTTTCCCCAGGCAAATCGTCATGGCGTTGTCCGTCCCAGCCGGCGCTTCTCCTTTTTCACGGCAGCACCGGCGGGGATGTCCATCAGCGACTTTTCTTTCCGCAATTTGATGGCAGCAGATTTAGTTTTCCGCGGAGCGCCAGCATTCATAACGCCAGGTAAGGGTTACACCCCATTGGAAAAGCCCGGCCTGTTGCGTAGTGTAGTCGTGAAGGTGATGGCGAACGAATTGCCATCAAAAACGAAAGATATACCATGCATGTCCTATTCTCGCCGGTTCTGGCCAGTGCTATTTGGGTTGGCGGTGGCTCGCTCGGCCTCGTTCTCCTGATCATTGTCATTGTTCTGGTGCTTCGCCGCTAACCATTGAGACGTTTCATTGTCGCTGCCGCCAGACCACGCGAGTGGGCGCTCAATACCTCATGCCATGAAGACCTTGTTCACAGCGGAAGCGATTTCCAAGGGCGGACGTTCGGGCACTTTGCAGGCCCCGGACGATTTGTTGAACATCACTTTGGGGAACCCGCTGGTGAAGGGCATCGAAAAACGCGGCCCCTCACCCGAGCTGTTGTTTGCGGGCGCGTATTCCGCCTGTTACCACGGCGCCTTGAGCAATGCGGCCAAAAAGCTTGGCACGCCGGTCGTGGATTCCACGGTACGGGCACTGGTGAGCCTGATCGAGGACGACCAGGGCGGCTACCGCCTGGCGGTGGAGTTGCAGGCGCACCTCCCGGGAATCGATCACGCCCAGGCTCAACACATCATGGATGAAGCGCACAAAACCTGTCCCTATTCCAAAGCTCTGCGCGGCGACACTGCGGTCAAGCTCACGGTTGACTGACCGATGGAACCAGCCTGCGGGCGCGGGGAAATTTTTACCGCCATGTCGGCGGTGAATGCAAACCAACAAACAAAACAAGACCAACTATTATTATGACCACACTCGAAGTCAAAGGCGACTGGAACATCACCAAGGGCAAACTGAAACAGAAATGGGCCAAACTCACGGATAGCGACCTCCAATTCGCCGAGGGCA
>CAZKTW010000307.1:0-4339 GCA_964555775.1 uncultured Bifidobacteriaceae bacterium
CCGAGCAGTATCCCGACCTGAAGGCCAACCAGAACATGATGCAGCTCACCGAGGAACTGACCTCCACGGAAAACAAAATCTCCTTCGCGCGGCAGGCTTACAATGATTCCGTCATGGTCTATAACACCGATCGCGAAGTGTTTCCGAGCAACCTCATCGCCAGCATGTTCAACTTCGGCCCGGCGGAATTGTTCGTCATTGACAAGCCGGAACAAAAGGACGCGCCGAAGATTTCATTTTCATGAATCTGATGCCGCCGCCGGCGTGAGGAGGCTCTGATTCATTTACGATATTGGATTTACGATTGACGAATCTCGCTGCCGTTCAGGCCTGCCGCGTAAATCGTATATCGTAAATCTAAAATGGTGAGCCTCGTAACTTCGGCGGCCACAGAGAATTAAAATGGACTTTTTCGAGCGACAGGACAAAGCCAGAAAAAAGACCAAGCTGCTGGTTTTCTACTTCATCCTGGCCGTGGCCGCCATCATTGCGGCATGTTACATCGTTGGGGTGGTCGTTTTCTCGGCGGCCCAGTCGCACCGGCATGGTTACAGTGAATACGGTGGCCAACCGCAACTGGTGCTGTGGAACGCGCGGCTTTTCTTTGGCGTCACCGTCGGGGTGTTGGCGATCATTTTTATCGGCAGTGCCTACAAAACCAATGAACTGTCCGGGGGCGGCGGGTCCGTGGCCATGTTGATGGGCGGCCGGCCGGTAAACCCCAACACGCTCGATCCGAACGAACGCAAGCTGCTCAATGTGGTTGAGGAAATGGCCATCGCCTCCGGGGTGCCGGTGCCGGACGTGTATGTGCTCGACCAGGAGCAGGGCATCAATGCTTTTGCCGCCGGCCATTCGACCGGCGACGCCGCCATCGGTGTGACGCGCGGTTGCATCCAGATGCTTTCACGAGACCAGTTGCAGGGTGTCATCGGGCATGAATTCAGCCATATTCTCAATGGCGATATGCGGTTGAACCTCCGGCTTATCGGGGTCATTTTCGGCCTGTTTTGCATCGCCACCATCGGCCGGATTCTTTTGCGGGCGCGGGGCGGTGGACGGGACAGGAATCCGCTGCCCATCATCGGCCTAGCGCTGATGTTGCTGGGTTTCATCGGCGTCTTCTTTGGCCGGTTGATCCAGGCCGCCGTCAGCCGGCAGCGCGAGTTTCTGGCCGATGCCTCGTCCGTGCAATTTACGCGCAATCCCGGCGGCTTGTCCGGGGCGCTCCAGAAGATCGGACGTTACAGTTTCGGTTCGCGCCTCGAATCCGAGCACGCGCCCGATATGTGCCATATGTTCTTCGGCAACGGTGTGAGCGCCCCCCTCTTCGGCCTCATGGCGACGCATCCGCCCATCCCCGACCGCATTCACGCCATTGACCCGGCCTGGGACGGCAAATATCCACCACTTGAAAAGGAACAGCTTGAAGTGGTCAAACGCGCCGCCATTTCAGAATTGGAACACACCCCAAAGGAACTGCCGGACTTTTTCAAGACCGTCCTGGGTGGGGTCGTCATTGCTTCGGGCGGCACTGCCGCGCCACCGGTCATCCGGTCGCGTTCCGTCCTGCCGAATCTCGGCAATCCCACGCCGCTGCATCTCAAATATGCCGAACAATTGCGGGAATCATTGCCCGAAACGATAAAAGCCAGCGCCCGTGAGCCGCTCGACGCGGTCGCGCTGATTTATGCGCTGCTGTTAAGCCCGGACGAAACGGAGCGCACGACGCAGATGGCTGAACTGGCCAAACGGGTTGATCCGGTGATTTATCAGAAGACCACGGCGCTGTATCCCGACGTCTCGGCCGCCGCCCGGCACGCGCGTTTGCCGATGGTCAACCTGGCCTTGGGGGCGCTGCGGCAGATGAGCGCGGAACAGTACAATCAGTTTGCCCAAACTCTCCAATGGCTGATTGAAAGCGACGGCCAGGTTGAATTGTTTGAATTCGTGGTGCAAAAAATCGTCCTGCGTCACCTCGCAACGCAATTCACCGGGGTGCGGCGGCCTGTCGCCCAATATTATACACTCAAACCTCTGGTGCCGGATGGCGCGATCGTGCTGTCCGCGCTGGCGAACGTCGGCAGCAACGATGCCGCCATGGTCGCCAAGGCCTTTGCCGCCGGTGCCCCCTATTTGCGGGCACCGGACGCCGCCGAGCTGACGTTGTTGCCGCGCGAGCAATGCGGCGTGGACAAGATTGATGCTGCACTCAACCGCCTCGCGCAAGCGGTGCCGACCATAAAAAAGAACTTGATCGAGGCCTGTGTTTATACGGTCGGCGCCGATGGTGTGATTGTAGAAAGCGAGGCCGAACTCCTCCGCGCCGTCGCCGACACGCTGGATTGTCCCATCCCGCCGTTTGTGCAGACAGAGTGATTTTGAAAATGGTTGTGGTAAAAGCGGTGGAGGGCCACCGCAATCCAAGCCCTGTCGGACATCCCGACGATCCAAGACTAACGCGAAGCGTCCTGGAGCGCGCCAGTCCTCTGGCGCTTTTGAACCGCCGGATCCCGGACGGTATTCATTCAATTGACGCAACGGACCATCAACCTGCTTCAAGCGCGCACGGTCGCCTTCAGTTGCTGCTTGAAGGCTTCCACGATTTTTTCATGCACGATGTTGACCTCGGCATCGGTCAGGGTTTTCTCCGGCGAACGATAGGTGAACGCGTAAGCCAGGCTCTTTTGCCCTTCCGGCACGTTTTTGCCGCGAAACACATCGAACAACTCGACGGCCTCGAGGTTTGCCGGCTTGGTCTGTTTCACCACCTGCACCACGGCATCGTGGGTCGTGATTTCGGGCACCAGCATCGCCACGTCACGCCGGATGGCCGGGAATTGCGGCAACGGCTTGAACGACTTGGCCGGATTCCTCCGTGCCAGCAGCAGGTCCAGGTTCAATTCCGCCAGCAATGCGGCGTCACGCAAATCGTATTTCTTTGCCAGTGCGGGTGAGAGCTGGCCGAACTCACCAATTTGATTCTTCCCGAGCGAAATGGTCGCTGATTCGAGGAACAATCCCGATGAATCGGGACGGCGTGTGAAGGTCATCCCACGCAGGCCGAACTGGTCAAAAAACTCCTCCAGCAGCCCTTTCAAATCATAGGCATCAAACTTTGCCCCACGGTCGTCGCCGCTCCAGAAGGGCAGGGCGCGTTGGCCGGTGAGCGCAATGGCCACGCGGCGTTCTTCGTGCGGAGCGCGGACAGCTTTGTCCGCGTGTTCCGGTGCCGCTTTGTTCTCGCGGACATGGCTGTCCGCGCTCCTGCCCGCCGCGAACACCCGCCCGACTTCAAACAACGCCAGGTCATAATTCTTGTGGCTGACATTGTGCCGCAACGAATGAATCAATCCGGGCAGCAAACTCGGCCGCAAAACGTCCATGTCCGAACTCAACGGATTCGCCAAAGCCGCGGTCCCGGCACTCGACCCTCGACCCTCGACACTAGACACAAGCGTTTGACCTTGCGCTTCATTCAGCCCCAAGCCACTTAAAATCCGCCGCGCTTCGGCGATCTGGTCGTGAACGGAATCAAATGCGTTCGTGCCGGTGGCGCCGCGCGGCGGGGTGGCCGGAATTTTGTCCACGCCGTGCAGCCGGGCGATCTCCTCGATCAAATCCACCTCGCGTTTCAAATCCACGCGGAAGGTCGGGATTTGAAAGGTCACCGGTTCGGGCGTGGCATCAGCGCCAATGGGCCGTGCCTTGCGGCCGGCGGTTTTCAAGCCGAGTTGACCCAGATAAAATTCGCATTCCTCCGGCTTCAGGTTGATGCCAAGCAGTTCATTCACCTTGTGATGCCGCAGGGTGATTTGTTTGGTCTCAACCGGCTTGGGATAAGCATCCACAACGCCTTCGGCGAGCTGGCCACCTGCGGTTTCGAGAATTAATTGGGCGCAACGCTGGCTGGCCCAGTCGCAAATGCCGATGTCCGCACCGCGTTCGAAACGGTAGCTCGACTCACTGCGCAGGCCGAGGGCCTTGCTGGTGCGACGGATGTTGGTCGGCGAGAAATAGGCGCTCTCAATGAGCGCATCGACGGTCTTCTCATTGATTTCCGTGTTCTGGCCGCCCATGACGCCGGCCAGCGCGATCCCTTTCTGTTCGTCGGCGATGAGAAGGTTTTCCGTGGTGAGCTTGTGTTTCTGGGCATCGAGCGTGATGAATTCCTCGCCTGCTTTCGCGCGGCGGACGACAATCGTTGGCTTGTGGCTGCCGTCGTGAGACGGCGGCTGACTTTGATTTGCCTCGTTCTCACGAACGTGGCCACCGGCAATCAAATGATAATCAAACGCGTGCAACGGCTGGCCGATTTCGAGCATGACGTAATTCGTCA
>CAZKTW010000308.1:0-4331 GCA_964555775.1 uncultured Bifidobacteriaceae bacterium
TATGGGGCGCCAAAGGCTCATGGCCGGTCGGACTGGTTTTTCTTCTCGCCGTTCCGGCAACCGATGCTGCCGCCTATTTGCACCTGCTCTCCAGTCTCGCCCAACTGGGCCGGAGTCGCGAAATTCTGGCGGAACTGCGCAGCGCACCCGACGCAGCCGCGGCGTTGACCATACTCAGGAAAATCAAGCTTCACTGACGAGGATCAGTGTTTGGCCGCCGGCTTAACACTGGATCTTCAGTCTGTGGCATCACTGCTATTCACCATCCCATCACGATTCGGGGTTTCCAGCGAAAGCGCAAACGTCATTCGGTTCGCCCACGCATATGCTTGAAACACCTATCAAGCGGCACATGATGGGTTTGTGGTCGGGTTGGCCTGTGGGCTTTTACGTTGAGGTTATAGGGTGCGGTGCTGCCAGCAACCCGAATCGCAAATGTTTCCAATTTAGAAACTGGCGGAAGGGGTGGGATTCGAACCCACGTTAGGATTGCTCCTAAGCCTGATTTCGAGTCAGGTGCCTTCAACCACTCAGCCACCCTTCCACTCAAATTTTTTAAGACTCGATGCGCCGTGTACCAGGCAATATATTGCGCGCGCCAGCCTCGGGAGCAAGCTCATTTGCAGTGCCGGCAGGTTGCCCGCCCCTGTCCGTGTCGTCATTTTTCAGCTTGCGCAAGCGGTCGGACTGCCTACTGTTTCCACAGTCACGAGGCTGTAAGAAAATGAACTGTTTCTATGGATAAAACCAAATTGCTGATGACCGTATTTTTGGCGTCAATCCTGGCGTTGACGAACGGATGCTTCTTGTTTGTGGTGGGTGCGGCGGCCGGCGCGGGCGCGGTGGGTTACGCCTGGGTGGATGGTGAAGTCAAAACCACCGAGGCCGCCTCGCTGAACCAGACCTGGGACGCTTCGCTTGCCGCCATGAAGAACCCGGAGTTCACCGTGACGGACAAGTCAAAGGATGCCTTGTCGGGCTCCGTGACGGCCCAAACCGCAGACCATAAGACCATCAAGATCAATTTGAAGTACATCTCCAACACCTCGACGGACATCCGCATCCGGGTGGGCACATTTGGCGATGAAACGTTGTCGCGCACCATTCTCAGCAAGATCAACAGCCACGTGACGGGTTCCTAGCCGCAATCAAAATTGAAATTGCCGGCGCACGACCGAGGGGGGCGGTGGAGCGGGCCGGCCAGTTGAAACCGGACGGTTTGATTGCGGGTGCGAGCCGAATTGACTTGCCGTTGGCTTCAACTGCGCCAGAATGAATAACGTTCGAAACATGCTGGTTTGTCAGCCAATTGAGGCCAATGTAGCTCAGTGGTAGAGCAACGGTTTCGTAAACCGTCGGTCGCCGGTTCAATCCCGGCCATTGGCTCCATTTGCGCAACACCGCTCGACAAACTTCCTCCCGCCCGCCATTCTCAGGTCATGGCATTTGAACCGGACGCACCGCTGGACTCGCTCTGGAAGGAATATGGCCGGGCCTTTCAGCCCTGGGACGATCTCACCCTCGCACGCTGGCTGGCACAGACGCTCGGTCAGATCGAAGGCCGGGCCTGGCGGCTTTCCCATCCCCTCGTCGGGGCGTACCGGTTGGCGGCGCAACTGGCGCACGACCGGCAGGTCTGGTTCAAGCGGCTGGCCACACCGCCGGCGGCTTATACGGAATCGCCCTGCTGTCGGGCGCCGTTTCTGCCGCTGCTCACGCGTGACGTGCGCGAATCCGGTTTGATCTGCCAGCATTGCAATGAAACGCTCGTGCCCTTTGACGATATCACCGCCGAGGTTCACGGCGAATTGGGTTCGTGGGCACAGGAATATGAACCGGTCCATGCCGTCGCCCATTGGGACGACCGCCAGCGACGGCAGGCCGGCGATTACGACCGGGCCTACGAAGGCGCGGCGGAAGCCGCGGAACGGTTGCTCGCGAGCGCGGGCCGCGAACTCGCGCCCAAACTGCTGATTTTTTATCCGGCGATCGTCTGGGAAGACCAGGACGAATGTCTCGAAGTGCGGCCGGAGGATGTGCAGCTTTGAATGGTGATTATGAAATGGTTGTTTAAATGGATTTTCCGGCTGTTCCTGCTGGCGGTCGTGTTGATCGTCATCCTGCTGCTGTCACTCAATTCGATCCTCCGCCTGTATCTCCAACACCAGATCCGCACCCAAACCGGCATGGACGCGGAGATCGGAAAGTTCTCGCTCGGGATCATCGAGCCGATGATAACCATTCAGAATTTCAGGCTCTACAATCCGCCGGATTTCGGCGGCACGCCGTTTCTCGACATCCCGGAGATCCACGTCGAGTACGATCGGGCTGCTTTCGCAAAACACCAAATTCACCTCACCCTGATGCGTTTCAACCTCGGCGAGCTGGACATCGTGAAAAACGAGGCTGGCCAGACGAACGTGTTTTCTCTCGGCCTCGCCCTGCCGTCAACCAAGCCCGGCAGCGGCCAGCGCGTGTCGAAGCTCACGGCGGATTTCAAACAACAGACGGGTTTTGATTTCACCGGTATTGATGTGTTGAACGTCTCCGTGGGTACGGCCAAATTCATTGACTTGAAAGATCAGCGGCAAAATCGCGCGCAAAAAATCGGCCTCGAAAACTGCGTGATCAAAAACGTGAAGACGGGAGCGGATCTGTTGGGTCTGGAGTTGCTGGTTGCCTTGCGCGGCGGTGATGTTTTTGGTTCACTGGCCGGCCTGCCGGGACAAGGCCCGCCGGGAAATTGAAGTCCGGAGCAACGGACTTCCGGGAGGCGTCTTGCCCGGGAGCGGTGGCGTCCCGCCGGCTCGCGGTGGCAACGGACACTTCCACCCGCCGCCGGGACGGCGGCGCTCCCCGGCGAAAGCGCTTCGTCATTTTAAAGTTTTCCACGCAGGAATTTTCTTCTAGTTTCGTCGCGTGCATCGTGAATCCGTCAAAACCGCCGCCCGGCTCGTCGTGAAGCTTGGCACCGGCGTGCTGACCGACAGCCGCAAGCAGCCTGACCCGGCGCAGTTGGAACAGCTCGTCGCCCAGGTCGCCGCGCTGAAAAAGGCCGGCAAAGAAGTCGTGCTCGTCACTTCCGGCGCCGTCGGCGCGGGCATGGGCGCGCTGGGTTATGAAAAACGGCCCAACGAACTGGCGGAATTGCAGGCCTGCGCCGCCGTGGGCCAGTCACGACTCATGGCGATGTACGCGGAGCTGTTTGCGCGGCACCAGTTGCCCGTCGCCCAGGTTTTGCTCACCCACGACGACCTGGAGCATCACGAACGCCACCTCAACGCGCGCAACACACTCGTGACCCTGCTCGGCCGCGGCGTCGTGCCCATCATCAACGAAAACGACGCCATCTCGTTCACCGAGATCAAGTTCGGCGACAACGACAAATTGTCCGCGCTGGTGGCCTCATTGCTGCCTGCCGATCTGCTGGTGATTCTGACCACCGTGGACGGCGTCATTGAAAATTTCGGCAAGGCCAACCCCAAAACCATTTCCACCATCGAACACATCGATGCGACCATTGAAAAGCTGGCCGGCGGCACGACCAGCGAAACCGCCGTCGGCGGCATGGCATCAAAGGTGCAGGCGGCCAAGATTGCCGTGCGTTCCGGCATTCCGCTCGTCATCGCTTCGGGAAAAAAAAAACAGGTGCTCGCCAAAATTCTCGCCGGCGAGGATGAAGGCACGTTGTTCGTGCCGCAGCCGACGAAATTACAGGGCCGCAAACGCTGGATCGCGTTTTTTCATCATCCGCATGGAGCGCTGTTTGTCGATGATGGCGCCCGGCTGGCATTGCGCGAGAAAGGCAAGAGCCTGTTGCCACCCGGGGTGGCGCGATGCGAAGGGGAATTTGCCGCCGGCGATGTCGTGCGGATTTGCGATTTGAACGGGACCGAATTTGCGCGGGGCATTGCCCGCTTCGACTCCGCCGCCGTGCGCGCCCGCAAACTGCCCAAGGAAGAGCTCGTCCACCGGGATGATCTCGTGATCCTCTGATTTTGAACATTCAACATTCAACATTGAACTTCGAACATCGAAGTTTTCTCTTGTCGCTGTTGTCTTCAATTGGAAGTTCGATGTTGAATGTTGAATTTTCGATGTTTTCCAAATGAGAAAAACTCCCGCCATCAACGACCTGCTCAAAGTCATGGCCCGGCTGCGCTCGCCGACAGGCTGTCCATGGGACCGCGAGCAGGATCACATGACGTTGCGGCGCCATGCCATCGAGGAGGTTTATGAATTGATTGACGCCATCGAGGCAAAGGACGACCACGAGATGGCCGAGGAACTGGGTGATTTGCTGTTGCAGGTGGTTTTCCACTGCCAACTGG
>CAZKTW010000309.1:0-2735 GCA_964555775.1 uncultured Bifidobacteriaceae bacterium
GAGCCGCCCATTTCCCGGGCGGCCAGCAGGCAGCTGTGCAAACCGAAACCGTGGCCGTCTTTCTTGGTGGTGAAGCCGCGATCAAAAATACGGCCGAGATTTTCCGGGGGAATGCCCACACCATTGTCCATTACGGCCATTCGGACGCAATTGCCCCCATTGGTCAAGCGGATCGTCAACTGCTTGTCCGGACGATCGGTTTCGTCGCAAGCTTGCGCGGCATTGCGCATCAGGTTGACCAGAATCTGCAGCACCTTGTGCTTCTCGGCGACAATGCCCGGCACGTCGTGAAAATCGCGCACCACCAGGATGTCGTGGCGGCTGAACGCGCTGGCATTCATCTTCAGGGCATCTTCGGCCAGGTCCGTGACCTGGACCTTCTCGGCCGAGCCGGAGGTTCGCGCGCAACCCTGCTGCACGGTCACAATGTGCTTGATGTGCTCGATGCTCTTATGCAATTCAGCCAGTTCGTTTAGGGCGACGGCCTGTTCGCCGGCCAACTGCTCCGCCAATTCACCCAGATAAGCCGGCAGGCGCAAACCTTTCGGATCGCGACTCATGAACTCGCCCAGATCATTCGCGTGTTCCTTCATCATGGCCGCGGCGCGGCCCAGGAAAGGCAGTTTGGATTTTTTGAGCCGCCCGGAAAGCACGCCGGCACAGACGTTCACGCTGTTGAGCACATTACCCACGTTGTGGAGGACGCCGGTGGCCATTTCAGCCATGCCGGCCTCGCGCGAGGTTTCAACCAGTTGCCGGTGCGCCTCTTCCAGTTTGTCATCAGCCAGTTTGCGTTGGGTGATGTTCTCGTGCGCCACGACCACGCGCATCGAACTGTCCCCGTCAATGCGCGTCACGTGCATCATAAACCAACGCTGCTCCCCGGGACCGTGGCAGGGATATTCCAGGTGGAACTCCGCCTGTTCATTCGCCATTACGGCGCGGAGGCCCGTGACGACGGCAGCAGCTTCCTGCGCACATTCCCCGGTCGCGCACCCGCAGACCTCGAGATAATTGGAGCCGAGACAGAAAGCCGGACTCTTGCATTGGTTGCCTGCGGCGAAGTTTTTCCACATGGCGTTCACCGCGATGATCACGCCCCTCGCGTCAAGAACGGCGATGTGCAAAGCGATCGCGTCCAAGGCAGATTGCAGCAAGCGCTGGGATTCCCGCAACCGCTCCTCCGCTTGCTTGCGTTCGGTGATGTCGCGAAGGCTGGCGAGCAGAAAGACGTCGCTCCCCCGCTGCATGCGCGTCAGCAGAATGGAAACCGGAAACTCTTCACCCGTGAAGCGTCGATGCATCCAATCGAAGCAGTGAAAGCCCCCGGTCATGGCGATTTCGATCATGCGCCGCGCTTTTGCCGACGAGAGTTCTCCGTCAGGCTGACGCTCCGGCGAGACATCATGGGGGCCGGCAGTGCAAAAATCCTTTTCGTCCCGCGCTCCGAACATGGCAATGGCCGCGGGATTGCCCGCGGTAAACTTCCAGCCGGGCGGGGTTATCGTCAAGATGGCGTCTCGCGAAGATTCAAAGAGCAGGCGATGCTTCTCCTCGCTGTCGCGCAGATCCGCCTCGCTTTGTTTACGCTGGGAGATGTCCTGCTTGACGGCCACAAAATTTAAAATCTCCCCTTGCTTGCCGAACACCGGTGTGATGGTCATTTCCTCGTAGTAGTGGCTGCCGTCCTTGCGACGGTTGACCAGCTCGCCCTGCCAGACTTTTCCGCTCAAAATCCTGTCCCACAATTCCTGATAGAATTGCTGGGAGTGGTTGCCGGATTTCAGCACCGCCGGGGTCTGGCCGATGACTTCGCTGCGGTCATAACCCGTAAGCCGGGTGAAGGCGTGGTTCACCCAGAGAATCTTGCCGGCACAATCGGTGATGACGATGCCATTCGCGGCGGCCTCCAAGGCTGAAGTTTGCAGCAGTAATTTTTCCTCCGCGCGCCGGCGCGCGGTGATGTCCTGGAACGAGCCGCGCAATTTGATTGCCTTTCCGTTTTCCATCAATGGCTCGCAGATCGTGCGGATCCACTTGGGTTTTCCCTTCGCCGAAATCAGCTCCAGCTCCAGGTCGTAAGGCGTGCCGTGATCGATGGCCTCCTGGACAGCCACTTCGATCAGTGTGCGGGATGGACCACGATAAAACGCTGTGCCCATCGTCCGATCGGGCCGGACCGTGGGTTCCAGGTCATGGATGCGCGAAACCTCCTCGGTCCAACGCCCTTCCCCCGTCGAGGGATTCAATTCCCACCCGCCAATTTTTGCCGTGCGCCCCATATCCCTGAGCAGCTTCTCGCTTTCCCGCAGGGCTTCTTCAATCCGTTTGCGTTCGGTGATGTCCCGGAACATCCAGATCCGGCCATGGGATTTTCCCTTTCCATCCAGTACGGGCGCTGAATAACGATCTAAAATGCTTCCGTCCTTGAATTCAATTTCGTCACGGCTGGTTTCTTCCGGATGCGCGTAAAGATGCAGGACCTTCTCCCGGAACTGTTCCGGGTGTTTGGTTGAGTCCGCCACATATCGAAGCTGTTCGTGATCGTCCGATTGTTCCGCCAGCTGCCGGGGAATTTTCAACAACTCGTTGAACTGCGGGTTTTGAATAATTTTTTGCCCTTGCTCGTTGACGACCAGGATCCCCTCCGGGGAGGAATTGACCAGGGCTTCAAAGCGCGTCGTCTTTAGCCGCAAATCTTCCTCGATCCGCTTGCGTTGGGTGATGTTGTCGAA
>CAZKTW010000309.1:2835-4323 GCA_964555775.1 uncultured Bifidobacteriaceae bacterium
TCGTCTTTAGCCGCAAATCTTCCTCGATCCGCTTGCGTTGGGTGATGTTGTCGAAAATCGCAACAAACTGTTCTTTTTGATAACTATAAACGGCGACCGAAAACCAGATGCCCAGCGCATCGACATAGGTCTCAAATTTTTCCGGTTTTCCGGTCAATGCCACCCGGCTGTAGATCTCAAACAATTCCGGATTGGTTTTTCGGATTCCTGGAATGACTTCGGTGGCGGTTTTGCCGATGACATTCTTCAGTCCGGTCAGCTTTTCAAAGGCCGCGTTCACTTCGAGGTACACAAAATCCCGCGGACAGTCCTGGTCGAAAATCATCCGGCAACAGGCGAACCCCTCAAGCATGTTATCGAACAGGGAACGATAGCGCGCTTCACTTTCCCGCAAGCCGGCCTCCAACTGTTTGCGTTCGGTGACATCACGGGCGATGCCAGCCATGCCGGTTATTTCATTCTGTTCATCGAAAATCGGGGTTTCAATGCTGTCAAACCAGCGGTTATTGCCGTCGGCATCGGGAATGCAGACTTCGCCGCGGGCCGGTTTGCGGGATCTGACAATTTCGGTGTCGCCTTGAACCAGCTTGGCGGCGTGCTCTGGGAGCACTTCAAGAACCGTTTTGCCCACGATTTCTTCCATTCCGCGCCGATACACCCGGGCCAGAGACTTGTTGCCGACCAGATAGCGGCCTTCGGCATCTTTCAGCCAGGCCGGGTCGGGAATGTTGTCGAGAATCGCCTTCAACAAACGCTGGCTCTCCCGCAAAACCCGTTCGGCTTTTTTACGCAAGGTGATGTCACGGAAAACGGCGAAGGTGCCGCAAAACCGGCCGGCGGAGTCCGTTTGCGGCGTACCGGTGATCAGAATCTGGCGCCGTTCACCCTGGGCCGCGGTGATTTCGATTTCGTAACTGGTTTTTTTGCCGGCCTGGCGGAGTTTGAACTGCTCTTGAATGACCGCCTGGTTTTCTTCATCCACAAAGTCATCCAGTTTCTTGCCCACCAACTGGCCCGGCCATGCCCCGAGAATGGTTTCGGCCGCGGGATTGGCAAAGGTGAAACACCGGTCCAGGTTCGTGATCAACACCCCTTCGCCCTGGGACTCCACGAGAGTCCGGTAATGCTCCTGGCTCTCCCGCAGCGCCTCCTCCGCCTGTTTACGCTCCGCCACTTCAGCCCGCAACGACGCATTGATGGCCATCAATTCGTTGGTGCTTTCGCGCACCCTATCCCCAAGTTCATTCACTTTGAGCCGGGCCTGCCGGCTGAGGTGCCACTTGTTGGTGAGGGCCAGGGCGAGTTGCAGGGCTTCGATGTTGTCAAAGGGCTTTTTAAGGATGACGAGACGATCGGATTGTCCCACCTTGGCAATCGCCTCGTTCCAGGAATAATCCGAATAGGCGGTGGAGATGACGATTTGCAATTCGGGGTCCACCTTCCAGATCCGTTCGGCGGTTTCGATGCCGTCCCAGCCCGGCGGCATCC
>CAZKTW010000310.1:0-4321 GCA_964555775.1 uncultured Bifidobacteriaceae bacterium
GGGATTGAACCTGCGACCCCTTCCGTGTGAAGGAAATGCTCTACCGCTGAGCTAAGCGCGCTTCCCATGGTGAAAGACCGTTGAAACACTTGTTTTTCATGGTCTTTCTCGCTGTTTGCGAAGTTGGAAGCTCGTACATTTTCTCCTGCCTGGCAAGCCCAAAAGCAGCCGGAGTCAGGACAAAAACCAGAACGGGAAGCGATCCACAAAGCCTCGGAGTGGGAATGCAGGTCACAAGGATATAATGTTACGAGATTGGAGACCTGACCAACATCGGTGGAGCCAGTGCCGACAGACCACTTCAATTCCGCTTTGCGGTTGTCAGCACAGGGTCGGGGTGGCTCAGTTCGCCAAGGTTGTGCAGGTCGCGGAACGCGTGCTGTTGCGAGATAAAGGAATGTCCGGCGGGCAAGATGGCTTCAATGACAAATCGGTCGGGATCGGAGCCAAACTTTTTGTCCCCGGACTGGATCAGTTGTTCTTTGACCAGCCCCTGAATGATTTCTGTCGAAAATCCGCATTCTCGCACGGTTGGTCGCACCCCAAAATACAGTATATCCCGAAGGCGGATCAAGGCCACCAGTTTGTCGTTATCTTTCATTGGTTATCCAGACCGAGACTCGCACGCTGGAACCAACATCACATCATTTCGATTTGTGACCCGCAATGGGGTGTTCACCTTATGGATGGAATGAAGGATCGCCCGTTGGCCTGCGACCTGAGATCTTGTCTGAAACGGCAGCGGCGGGCCTCCCGGCCTGCCGTAGAGGGTGGCATCCTGCCGCCCGGAAGAATCACCGCCATGACGCCGCTGCCCGGGATTTCAAAGGCGTTAATGATTACGGACGGTTTTTTTCCGCCGGCTGGAAGCCCGGCTCTACGTCAGCCAGGATGGCTGACGCGACATTTTCAGACAGTCTCTGACGCCGTCCTTCCCGATGCCGCGCAACTTTCGTGGTCTGACGGAGTTTTAACTGATGACTGTGAACCCGCAAATTTCCAAATCAGAGGGAATTATGAACAAATGGCACATCTTCCTGGCGGCGGCATTCTGCTCGATCGCCCTGGCATCCCCGGCCCAGGACACAAACGCGCTGAAAACCAACCTCGGTCTTTTTGAGGTCCAGACCGGAACCGTCATCGTCAAAGGCTTTGGTCAGATCGGCTCGATGTCGGTTGGATCAAGTGTCATCTCGGTGCGCTGCAAGGAATCCACGGATGCCAGCACCGGCCACAAGGCCCAGGGGCTGGCCATCGAGATCGCCGGAGGCGCCCTGCCCCGGGAAAGAATCTATGTGGATTACGACGAAATTGATTCGTTGCTCAGCGGCATCAACTATCTCAACAAGATCACCTATGATGTCACGCCGTTGCCTGGTTTTGAAGCCAGTTACACCACCAAAACCGGCTTGCGGGTTGCCGCCTACAGCGCCCGGAAACAGGGTGGCATCCAGACCTACCTGCAATACGAGGACGATCCAAGAATCCTGCTGGCGTCGGACCAGATGACGCAACTTTACGGATTGATCGAGCTGGGAAGGAACAACCTGAATTCCCTTCGGCCCGCCAAGTGATGGTGCGGAAGGATCCGCCGGCTCATTTCCGCAACACGGTATCGCGTTGCGCCCAGTCCGGGTTCGCGTCCGGAAAATCCAGATTGTAATGCAACCCGCGGCTCTCGGGTCGCATCAACGCGCAACGCACGATCAATTCCGCCACCGTGGCGATGTTGCGCAGCTCGAGCAAATCGCCCGTGACGATGAAATTCCAGTAATATTCGTGGATTTCCTCCTGCAAATTCGCAATGCGTTTCTGGGCACGGGCCAGCCGCTTGTTCGTCCGCACGATGCCCACGTAATCCCACATCAAGCGCCGGATTTCATCCCAATTGTGCGCGACCACGACCATTTCGTCCGGGTCGTGCGCCTTGCCTGACTGCCACAGCGGAATTTTGAACGTGGCGTCGGGCATCTTGCCTGACGTAGAGCCGGGAGTCCCGCCCGGCGGAAGATTCGACGCCGTTTCCATGCGCGCAGACATTTCGGATGAGGCGCCGGGCGGCAAGCTCCCGTCCTCTCTGGCAGGGGGGACGCCTGCCGCCACTTTCTCCGCCGCGCGGTGGGCACAAACCAGCGCTTCCAGCAGTGAATTGCTCGCCAGCCGGTTCGCGCCGTGCAGGCCCGTGCAGGCCACTTCACCTACGGCATAAAGCCCGGCAATGTCCGTCTCACCATCGACGTTCGTCACCACACCACCACATTGGTAATGCGCCGCGGGCACGACCGGGATTGGCTCCTTGGTAATGTCGATGCCGTAGCGCAGGCAGGTCTGGTAGATATTGGGAAACCGCTCGATGATGAACCGGGCCGGTTTATGAGTGATGTCCAGCCACACGTGTTCCGCCCCGCTCTTTTTCATTTCGCTGTCAATCGCGCGGGCCACCACATCGCGCGGCGCGAGGGATTTCAGCGGGTGATGGGCATCCATGAACTCGACGCCGTCGAGCGACTTGAGCACGCCGCCTTCACCGCGCACGGCTTCGCTGATGAGAAACGATTTGGCCTGGGGATGATAAAGGCACGTCGGGTGAAACTGGACAAATTCCATGTTTGCCACCTCGGCGCCCGCGCGATAGGCCATCGCCACGCCATCGCCGGTCGCAATGTCGGGGTTGGTGGTGTAGAGATAAACCTTGCCGCAGCCGCCCGTGGCCAGCAGCGTCACCGGCGCGGTGAACGTCCAGACGCGCCGGGCTTTTTTGTCGAACACATACGCGCCGAGGCAGCGGTTCTTGCCGACGTAGCCCAGCTTCTGGCTGGTGATCAAATCAATCGCGACGTGGTTTTCAAAGATCCGGATGTTTGGTTGTTGCGCCGCGGCGTTCAACAACGCCCGTTCAATTTCGCGGCCGGTCACGTCCTTGGCATGCAGGATGCGCCGCTTGGAATGGCCGCCTTCCTTGCCGAGGTCGAGCTCCTTGCCGCCATCCTCGCTGGGCGCGTCGCGCTCGGAAAATTTCATCCCCAGTTCGATCAGTTCCGCAATGCGCGCCGGGCCTTCCCCGACGATGGTGCGGACGACGTCCTCCTTGCACAGCCCCGCGCCGGCCGCGAGCGTATCGCGCACGTGCAACTCGAACGAATCCTCCTTGCTGGTCACGGCCGCGATGCCGCCCTGGGCATAGTTGGTGTTGGATTCCGCGCGGTCTTTTTTGGTGACAATGGCCACGCGTCCACGCGGCGCGACCTTCAGGGCGAAAGACAATCCCGCGATGCCGCTGCCAAGGATGATGAAATCAAATGGCTTCACCGGACGGAAAAGCTAACGCAAAGTCGCGAAGACACGAAGAGAAAACAGCCTGGGTGCAGGGACGTCTCAGGATTTTTTGCTTCACCGTCTCAAGATGCTGGAGTTCAGTCTTTGGGCTGTTCGGACTTGGGCACATGCTAAAGCATGAACTCCAACAAGTTGCCGCCGTGAAACCAAAAACCCTGAGCGGCGTCTCGGCAGAGCGCCGCCAACCTTAAACAGAAATGGCGGCGCTCGGCCGGGACGCCGCTACGAGTCAGGCAAAGCAGCTTAACCTGCTTTGTGGTTTTCACAATGGCGCATTATCAATCAACCGTGTTTTGCCGATGAAAACCGCCAGGGCCAGATGAGTGCCGCGCCTGACCCCGGTGACCGGCATGAGCGTATCCGGTTCAAAAAATTCCACATAATCCAAGCGGGCCGCCGGCTCACGTTCGATGAATTTTTTCAAATCCGCCTTCAATCGGGCCGCCGGGACCGGTTTTGCTGATTTATTCACGGTCGCCCGCGCTGTTTGGATTGAGCGCCAGAGCACCACGGCCTGCCGGCGCAAATCGCCGGCGAGGTATTTGTTGCGGGAACTCATCGCCAGCCCGTCGCGTTCGCGCCGGATCGGGGCGACGATGATTTTCACCGGGAAATTCAGATCGGCCACCATGCGCTGGATGACGGCGGCCTGCTGCCAATCTTTCGCGCCAAAGACCGCCACATCCGGCAGCACGATATTGAAAAGTTTGGCGACGACGGTGGTCACGCCGCGGAAATGTGTCGGGCGCGACGCGCCTTCCATCGTATGGGACAGACTTTCTTCGACGACGTAGGTGCTGAAGTTGGTGGGGTGGGCGTCCTCGCGAGCCGCCGCCACGCTTTGACGCGCCAAGGCCGGCTCGTCAGCAGCCGCGCCCCACCGGGGATACATTTCCTTGTCGCCGGGGGTGAAGACAACGTCCACGCCGACTTGACGGCACAGCTTGAAATCACGTTTCAGGTCGCGGGGATATTTGGAGAAATC
>CAZKTW010000311.1:0-4315 GCA_964555775.1 uncultured Bifidobacteriaceae bacterium
GCAGCAAAGGCAACGAAGGCGTCGCCGGCCAGGTCAAACAGTTGTCGGGAGCCGTCGGGTATGTGGAACTGATCTACGCCAAGCAAAACCAGATGCCTTACGCAGACATAAAAAACGCGGCGGGAAATTTTATCACCCCCTCGCTCGACTCGGTCACCGCGGCGCTCGCGACGGCAAAAATTCCCGACGATTTCCGGTTCTCGATGGTCAACGCGCCCGGCGACAACACGTACCCGATCGCCGGCACGACCTGGCTGCTGGTTTATGAAAAGCAAAAGGACGCCGTCAAGGGCAAGAAACTGGTGGAATTCCTGAATTGGGCTTTGACCAAAGGTGAAGGCATGGCCTCGTCCCTGGATTACGCCTCCCTGCCGGAAAATGTGCAATCGCGCGTTTTGGAGCGGATCAAAACAATTAAATACTGACTTCGCTCCGCCGCCCGATAATTTTATCGGCGTGAGCCGGACGAAGAGCGTCGTTCCTCCCGCTCTTCGTCCGTTTGCGTTAAAATGATGAACACCGAACATCCAACATCGAACGCTGAACATCCAATGTTTTGGATCCGCACCCGGCTGCATTCGATGTTGGCTGTTGGCTGTTGGCTGTTGGCTGTTATTTCACCTCCCATTTCGGGTCATGCCGTTGCACCTTTTTCTTGAAAATGGAAGCGTCAACTGCCATGCCACCAGCCGCGCCAACGCGCGGTGGCTCCCGCTTCGGCGACCGCGCTTTCAAGTGGCTCACCCTGCTCATGGCGTTATCGGTCTTTGCGCTCATCGTGCTGATCGGGCATGAACTCGCACAAGGTTCGCGGCTCGCGCTGCAAAAATTTGGCTGGCACTTCCTCACCAGCAGCAATTGGGATCCGGTCAACGAACAATTCGGCGCGCTGCCGTTCATCTTTGGCACGCTGGTTTCATCCCTCATCGCCCTCGTCATCGCCGTGCCCATCAGCATCGCCACCGCCGTTTATCTCACCGAGCTCGCCCCGCTCTGGTTGCGCCAGCCGTTGATCATGTTCATTGAACTGCTGGCCGCCGTTCCCAGCGTCATTCTCGGCCTGTGGGGAATCTTTGTGATGGTGCCCTGGCTGCGCGAGTATTTGTTTCCCTGCCTGCAAAAGACATTCGGTTTTCTGCCGCTGTTTCAAGGGCCGATTTACGGCGTCAGCATCCTGGCCGGCGGCATCATCGTCGCCATCATGATCATTCCGATCGTCACGTCGGTTTCGCGTGAAATCCTGCGCTCCGTGCCCGGCTTGCAACGCGAAGCCGCTTATGCCCTCGGCGCGACCCGCTGGGAGGTCACGCGCATTGCCGTGTTGAGCTACGCCAAAAAGGGATTGTTTGGCGCGGTGATTCTGGGGCTGGGCCGCGCGCTGGGTGAAACCATGGCCGTCACGATGGTCATCGGCAACTCGCCGCAAATCGTCAAGTCCCTCTTCGCCCCCGGTTACACGCTGGCCAGCGTGGTGGCCAACGAATTCACCGAAGCCACCACCGACACGTATCTGAGCGCGTTGTTCGAAATCGGCCTGGTCCTGCTCGGCGTTACCGTGCTGGTCAACGCCTTGGCGCAACTGCTTTTGAAAACCTTCGCCGGACCCGGCGTGAAACCGCAGAATTGACATGATCGCCTCAAACCATCGCTGGCGCAAATTCAAGAACCGCTTGATGCAGGCCGTCACGTTCTTCTGCGCCATCCTGGTCGTCGCGCCGCTCGTGCTGGTATTCTATCATCTGGTCAAATCCGGCTTCAGCTCCATCAACTGGGCGTTCTTCACCCAGCTGCCCAAACCCGTTGGCGAAAGCGGCGGCGGCATGGCCAATGCCATCCTCGGCACGTTTATTCTGCTGGGGCAGGCCGCCGTGCTCGGGGTGCCCATCGGCGTGCTCGGCGGCGTGTATCTTTCCGAATATGGCTCATCCAGCCTCAATTGGTGGATCCGTTTCGCGGCAGACATTCTCAACGGCGTGCCGTCCATCACCTGGGGCATCGTGGTTTATGCGCTGCTGGTCGTGCCCATGAAAGGGTTTTCCGCGCTCGCCGGCGGCGTGGTGCTGGGGATGATGATGATTCCGCTCGTGATGCGGACGACCGAGGAGGTGCTGCAACTCGTGCCAAACGGCTACCGTGAAGCCGCGCTCGCGCTGGGGATCGCCAAATGGCGGACCATTGTGCAGATTGTCGTGCGCACCGCGCTCAAAGGCATTGTCACCGGCGTCCTGCTCGCGCTGGCTCGCGTGGCCGGCGAAACCGCGCCGCTGCTCTTCACCGCCTTCGGCAACCGGTTTTGGACCCATAAATTGACCGAACCCATCGCCGCCATGCCGCTCCAGATCTTTAATTACGCCATTTCGCCGTACGATGACTGGCACCGGCAGGCGTGGGCGGGCGCGCTCGTCTTGCTTTTGCTCGTACTGTCCATCAACATCGGCGTGCGTTTTTTGACGCGTGACCGATTCCAACGCAACGTTTGATTTTTTCATGGCCGACAACGCAACCAGCCCCCTGACCGCAACGGTGCCCCCCGCCACCGCCAATGCCACGGCCCTGAATGTGCGCACCCTCTCTGTTTTCTTTGGCGAGAATCACGTGCTCAAAGGCGTCTCGCTCGATATTGCCGCCCGGGCCGTCACCGCCATCATCGGCCCCAGCGGCTGCGGCAAATCCACCTTTTTGCGCGCCCTCAACCGCATGCACGAACTCGTGCCCGAAGCGCGCATGACCGGCGAAATCCGTTTGTTCGGCGACGACATTTACGCGCCCAGGGTCGAGCCGGTCCTCGTGCGCCGACGCGTCGGCATGGTCTTCCAAAAATCGAACCCCTTCCCGACCATGTCCATCGCCGAAAACGTCACCGTCGGCCTGCGTCTCAACGGCGCCCGCGACCGTAAATTGCTCCTGGAACGCACGGAACAATCCTTGCGCATGGCGGCGTTGTGGGACGAGGTGAAGGACCGCCTGAATGCGCCGGCCATCAGCCTTTCCGGCGGCCAGCAGCAACGGTTGTGCATCGCGCGTGCCCTCGCCGTGCAACCCGAGGTGTTGCTCATGGACGAACCCGCCTCGGCCCTCGATCCGCTGGCCACCTCCAAGATTGAGGACTTGATTCTGGAGTTGAAAAAGGATTACACGATTGTCATTGTCACGCACAACATGCAACAGGCCGCGCGCATCTCGGACTTCACCGCGTTCTTTTACCTGGGCGAACTGGTGGAATTTGATGTGACCACGAAAATTTTCACCAGCCCGGCAAAGAAGCAGACGGAAGATTATGTGACCGGCCGGTTTGGTTGAAAACCGACGACGGAACGATATTAAAACTATGGAACATTTCGACATGGAGCTGGACGTTTTAAAGCAAAAGCTGCTGACCATGGCCAGCCACGCCGAGACGGCCGTGAACCAGGCGCTTCAGGCCCTCATCCAGCGCGACCGCGACCTCGCGTTGCGCGTGAAGGACGACGATCGCGTCATTGACCAGTTCGAGGTCGAGATCGACGACCTGGTCATTCAACTGCTCACCAAGGCGCCGCTGGCCACCAACCTGCGCCTGGTAACCGTGGCGATGAAGATTTCCCAGAACCTTGAACGCGTCGGCGACGAAGCCACCAAGATCGCCAAGCGTGCCCGCGACTTGAGCCAGGAACCGCCGGTGAAAATCACCATCGAACTGCCCCGCATGGCAGGCCTCGCGCTGGACATGCTCAAGGCCGCGCTCGACGCGTTTGTGAATCGCGATTCCGCTGCCGCCCGCGCCATCATCCCCCGCGACAAGCAGGTGGACGCACTCAACAAGCAGATCCACGAGGTCCTCGCCCAGCACATGGTGGCCAATCCCGACACCATCGGTCGCTGCCTGAACTGGATGGTCGCCTGCAAAAGCCTGGAACGCATCGCCGACCACGCCAAAAACGTGGCCGAGGAGGTCGTTTACCTCTGCGAGGCGCAGGACATCCGCCACACCGCCGGCAAATCCACTGAAAAGCCCGTCTCGTAATCATCCGCCGCCATCCCGAGGGTAACAACCGGAACAAAACCGCCAGGACAACGGTCGCATCAGCAACCGGCCCCGGTCACGCACTTTTGTTGCATATGCAACAACAGTTAGTCTAAATGTTGAAGCTAAGGGGGTTGCTCCGAGGACTGAGAACCGCCTTCCCACATTATCTGAGCGGGATTGGGAAGAAGCCGCTTGACGCCCACCACATTTGAAGCCATAGTCATTTCGTTATTTGACGAAATAACATATCGATTATGCGCGAATTCATGGCCATCACCAAGGCGCTGTCCGACCCCAGCCGGGTGCGGA
>CAZKTW010000312.1:0-4294 GCA_964555775.1 uncultured Bifidobacteriaceae bacterium
CCGTCCGCGCTTGAATTCGTTTTGGGAGGATTATGCCTTGGCTTCGGTTGCCGCTTCTTTTCCAGCCTCTTGCTTGTCGCGGTCTTCCATCGCCGCCTTGCGGGACAGGCGCACCCGGCCTTTTTCATCCACGCCCAGGCATTTGACCCAGATTTCATCGCCCATCTTGACGATGTCCTCCGTCTTCTTGACGCGGAAATTGGCCAGTTCGCTGATGTGCACCAGGCCGTCCTTGCCGGGCAGGAACTCGACAAATGCGCCAAATTCCTTTATGGTGACGACCTTGCCGCGGTAAACCCGGCCGATCTCGGCCTCGGCAGTCATGCCTTCAATCGCATCCTTCGCGATCTTCATGCCTTCCGCCGTCACGGAGAAGATGTTCACCGTGCCATCGTCCTCGATGTCGATTTCGCAGCCGGATTCCTCGACGAGCTTCTTGATGTTCTTGCCGCCGGGTCCGATGAGCGCGCCGATCTTCTCGGGATTGATCTTGAGGGTTTCGATGCGCGGGGCGTATTTGCTGATTTCCTTGCGCGGTTCGGCGAGCGTCTTGGCCATTTCGGCCAGGATGTGCATCCGGGCAACACGTGCCTTTTCAATCGTCTCGGCCATGAGCGCGTAGGGAATGCCCTTGAGCTTCAGGTCGAGCTGGAATCCGGTGATGCCCTTTTCCGTTCCCGCGATCTTGCAATCCATGTCGCAGTAATGGTCTTCCCAGCCGATAATGTCGGTCAGCAGTTGATATTTGGAGATTTTCTTGTCCGCGTATTCGGTGCAGATGCCCACGCTGATGCCGGCCACGGGGCGGATCAGAGGAACGCCGGCGTCCATGAGGGCCAACGTGCCGCCGCAAACGCTCGCCATGGAGGTCGAACCGTTGGACTCCATGATCTCGCTGGTCACGCGGATGGTGTAGGGATAATTCGTAGCCGGAATCATCGGTTCAATGCTGCGCTCGGCAAGCGCGCCGTGGCCGATTTCGCGCCGGCCGGGACCGCTGATGCGTCCGGTTTCGCCGACGGAGAAATTCGGGAAGTTGTAATGCAGGATGAATTTCTTCTCATTCCCGCCGCCGGTGTAGGAATCAAATTCCTGCGTGTCGTCGCCGGTACCCAGCGTGGCCAGCGTGACGGCCTGGGTTTCGCCGCGGCAGAAGATGGCCGAACCATGGGCGCGCGGCAAAAAGCCGACTTCGCTGCTGATGGGGCGAACCTGATCAAAATTGCGGCCGTCCAGGCGTTTGCCGCCGTTCAAAATCAAACCGCGAACTGCTTCCTTTTGGATGTAATAAAACGCGTCGTTGACGACAAAATCGGTCACTTTTTCCGCGCCGAATTTCTCGACGAGCTTGGTGCCGACCTCGTCCTGGATCGCCTTGCAGGCGGTTTCGCGGGCGAGTTTCCCGGGGGTGAGCAACGCGGGCACAAAACGGTCGCCGGCGAGCTTCTTGGCTTCCTGAAGGATTTCGTCCGGTACGATGTTGAGCGTGATTTCGCGTTTCTTCTTGCCTGCCTTGGCGGCGAGTTCTTTTTGCGCAGCAATGAGCGGCTCGCAGCATTCCTGGCCGAACTTGAGCGCAGCCAGGAAATCCGCCTCGGTGATTTCCTTCGCTCCGCCCTCATACATCACAATGTCGCTGGAATTGCCAACGTAAACCAGGTCGAGGTCGCTTTCGGCCTGCTCGGCATGGGTCGGATTGGCGATGAATTTGCCGTTGATGCGGCCAACGCGGACGGCCCCCAGGGGACCTTCCCACGGAATGTCGCTGACCATCAACGCGGCGGACGCGCCGATGATGCTGAGGATATCGGGATCGTTTTCGCCGTCGGCGCTCAACACCACGGTCTGCACCTGCACTTCGTTATACCAGCCTTTGGGAAACAACGGGCGGATTGGACGGTCGGTGAGCCGGCAGGTGAGGATTTCCTTTTCCGTCGGCCGGCCTTCACGTTTGAAGTAACCGCCGGGGAACTTGCCCGCGGCCGCGGCTTTTTCACGGTAATCGACGGTCAGGGGAAAAAAGTCCTGGCCTTCCTTGGCTTTCGTAGCGGCGACAGCGGCCACGAGGATGATGGTTTCGCCGAGCTGGATGGTTACGGCCCCATCTGCCTGTTTGGCGAGCTTTCCGGTTTCAATGATGATCTGTTTGTCGCCCACCTGGGCACTGATTTTTTCTGGCATAGTAACTGGGCCATTGCCTCCGGAGGAACTTCAGTGAACCCCGAACATTTCGGAGCTGATTGAAATTTCCCAGGGGCAATGGAATTTTTATTCGCGATGTTCGGTTTGGAAATCGAGCCGTTCGCGTTTCCGGCTCAAATTCGAGAGCGAAAGGCGGCCGGTTGAAAACAAAAACCGCGCCTCCGCAAATTCAGTGGCGCAGCTTCAATTTCTTGGTGACCGCCTGATAGCGGCTCACGTCGATGTTTTGCAGATATTCCAGCAGACGGCGGCGCTGGCCGACCATCATCAGCAGCCCGCGGCGCGAACTGTGATCCTTTTTGTTGGTCTGCAAATGTTCGGTCAGATGGTTGATCCGCTGGGTCAACAGCGCAATCTGCACGTCCGCCGAACCCGTGTCCTTGGCGTGCACTTTAAATTGTTCAATCGTCTTCGTCTTCGCTTCCATATTCAATTAGAGTGGAGGATAATAATTATTCACATTTTCAGTGTAAAGCTATTTTCACAACCAAAACCGTCACCAAACCGCTGCATTCAGCAGTTTTCCCCCGATGCCAGGTGCTGCCAGCGCCACAGCAAACGCCGCCGCGTCCGGGACGTCAGTTTAAAAGGCTCGGCGATGCGCAATTGCTCAACCCAGAAAATCCGGCCATCCGCCGCCGTGGCCACAATCAATCCCCGGCGCCGGGCCCGCGGGATTTTCCCGTTCGTGAACAGATCCTGGAGTTTCACCGCGGATTTCATCCCGATGGGCTGAAAACGGTCGCCGGGGCGCCAATGGCGCAGGATAATTTTGCTGCCGACCCGGTCGGCGTCAAAAAATTCACAGCCCTTTTGCCGGCGTGGCCGGACAAAACCAGCACCCGCTTCAACCCGCCAGTCCAGGTGCACGCCGCCGAACTCCATGTCCCCTGCCCTGCCCACCAGTTTCAAAATTGCTTCCTGAACATTGAATTCCGCGGGCGCCGCTTCTGTCCGCAAACTCACCCCGCCCGCAGCATCGCGCAAAACAAATAGCCCGGAGCCTGCGCTGATCTGAACCTGGGGCGATTTCCTGAGTTGTTCCACCAGATCAAAATCCGTCGGGACGGAAAGCTTGTTCAATTGCAGTTGCAAAACTTTCCGCTGAATTGCGACCGGCAGGGTGGCAAAAGTGTAGGAGATGACGTGAGGAGTCTGTGACTTTCCGCCCTTGATTTGAGCCTCGTCACCTCGGCTCCCACAACCGGCATCCAGCCACTGCTGCGCCGTTTCACCAATCACCTCAGCTTCCGCGCCGGTGATTTCCATCACCCGCAGGACGGTTTTCGTCAAGGCAGGCTGATACCGGCGCCGCAGCAGCGGCAACAGTTCATGCCGCACACGATTGCGCGGCATTTCAAGCAACGCATTCGTTGCGTCTTCGCGAAAGTGGATTTTATTTTGACGGGCGAACTGGCGAAGTTCGTCTCGGGTGATGTCCAGCAACGGGCGAATGAGAGTGAGCTTTGAATCCGCCGGCGACGGTGAACGCCATTTCATCCCCGCCAGACCTTCACCGCCCGCGCCGCGCAAAAGCCGGAGGAAGAACAGCTCCACCTGGTCGTCCGCATGGTGGGCCAGGGCAACAACGCGAATTTTCCGTTCCCGGGCCGTGCGCGCCAGGAATTCATGCCGCAGTTTTCGGGCGGCCATTTCGAGGGATAACTTCGATTTATTGGCGAACAGTTTCACCTCCGCGCTTCCAACCGCCACCGGTAGTTTCAGCCGGGCGGCAACCTGACGGACCAGCTTTTCGTCCGCGTCGCTGCTGCGCCCGCGCAACTGGTGGTTGAAATGGGCAACGGTCAGTTTCCACCGGTGGCGGGATGAAAGTGCGTGTAGCGCCTGCAGCAGCGTCATCGAATCCAGCCCGCCGGAGACCGCGACGAGAACCGCCTGCCCGGGTTTGAGCAGCTGGCGATCCTGGATATTTTTTTCGACGTATTGAAACAGGCCGGTCACGCGTCCATGCTACTTCATCCAGTTTGGCGGGCAAGGATGGCAAATCCAGGGTACTGTTCTAAATTCGGTAGGGCGCGTCACTCCGTGCGCGCCGGGCTTCGACGTGCGTGCAGACGGCGCGCACGGAGTG
>CAZKTW010000313.1:0-4281 GCA_964555775.1 uncultured Bifidobacteriaceae bacterium
CCAATCACAAATCTCCGTGCCTTCAAGATCGATGGCCAGACAATTGTAGCCTCCGCCGGGAAACACAACCATCGCCACACCGGTGTTTTTCCCTTTTGGCGAATAGACCGTCATCGTGGGCTGTGAGACGTTACATAACGCAATCCATGACACGCCGTTGGGCGACAGCAAGTTCGTAACATACTCCGGCCCCGGGACAAGCTGGGCCTGCGCATCGGGAACAGCCCCCGGCCAGATCGGCGCTTGCGCCTGTCCCGGCGACGGCTGCCAGACATTTGTCTGCGCACCCAGACCGCCACACGCAAACACAACCCCGAGGACAAAAATCAAAGGCTTCATCAGGGGCCTGCAAATGACAGACCGGGCGGGTGCTGTCAAGCCCAAGGCTTTTTCCAACGAAGGCGTCCCGCAGCTTGAATAATCTCCGCTGCTGCCGGGTGGTAGCCGCGTAAAAGGCCTTTGGTTTCACGCGGTGGATCCCGCAAAAAGGGCGTCACAGCCCATCGCGAAAATCCTGTTTATGGAGCAGCTTGGCACGATTGGCCAGCGGGTGCAGATGCTTTTGGAATTGACCCTGAGGCACGAGGAATAATGGAAGCAAATGCTGAAGGCTGAAGGCTAAATTCAGTGGCTCAACCGGTAAAACTTCTGGATGCCGGAGATTCCGTAAACGGTTCAGTTCTTATGGACGGCTAAATTCTGCTTTGCCCCGCCACAACTATAGTGGGGTGAGATTGCGAAAACCATGCAATCATAAGAACTGACCTGTACGTTTCGTCGCCGGAAGGCCCGTTGGTTTGCGATGGTTTCAGGGATGAAGGCGAAACAGAACGGAGGCGCCGCGGCGCCTCCGTTCTGTTGCGGATCGTTTTAGTGGCCAAGCTGGCTGCGGTAAAACATCTGCGTGCCATTGGTCATAGGCACGATAAACTCGAATGAATTGCCCGCGAGCTGGTTGGTGCCGATGGGTGTCCAATGAGCCAGATCCGTTGAGGCTTGAAGAATATAGGTTAGTCCGGCCTGGCCGTTGAGCCAGATGCCCATTTGTCCCGGTCCGCCATTATTGCTGATTTTCAGATTGAAGCTGTTCGTTGCGGGCAAAACAAAGAGCGTGATGCTCTGGGCCGGCAACGCGTCGCTGAGAACGCCGTTGGTCACCGTCAGATCCGCCAAATGAGCGATGGTATTGGCGGAGGTCAATTGCCAGCGTTGAGCGATCCCGGCGGCGGGGAAGTTGGTGAGGCCCGCGACGAGGGGCGTGGCATTGGTGAGATCCTTGTTCAGGACCATGAGCGTCAGCGCGCCATCGCTGGTCCGCACCGCGCCAAAAGCCGAGAGATTGTCCGGTTGAGGCACCGTCGTCTGGACGCTGACGTCGCCGAAGACCGACTTGTTGCCGTCGTAGTTCCGATATATCCTCATCGCCTTGTAGGTCGGGGTGCTGGCATCCGGAAGGCCCCAGCGCGTGGCCAGATCGAGTCCTTCGCGGCCGAAGATGCCGAGCACATCCGCCTGGGCGATGGCGCCGTTGATGTCGTTCTCCGCGCCCCAGGTATATTCGGTGATGCCGGTTTTGATGCCGGGATAATTGGAGGCGACCCAGTTCTTCATCCGGGGGATCATATCCATTTTGGCGTTGATCCAACTTTCGTCCACGTAGTTGGAATCCCACAGCGCGCGGGTGCAGCGGTTGCGAAGGAGATCCGTTGCCGGGCTTGTGTCGCTGCTGCCGACGGAACCTTCCTGCGGATAGAAATGGATGGTGAAATAATCAATGGTTTGCCGGCCCGTGCCGAGGTCACGCTGATGTATTTGGCTCAGGAGCCACGGCATGTAATCCGCACCGCCATGCGCCGCGCGATCCGTGTTGCCCGGGTTTTGCAGGTCATAACCGCTGTTCAGAAAACCATTCCATCCCCATTCCTCCCCCATGCAAACCAGCGCATTGGGATCGTAGGACTTGACCATGCCTCCGTGCGCAATGACGTCATCGAGAATTTCCTGCATC
The DNA here is from genome assembly GCA_964555775.1 of uncultured Bifidobacteriaceae bacterium. Lineage (GTDB taxonomy): Bacteria > Verrucomicrobiota > Verrucomicrobiia > Limisphaerales > UBA11358 > UBA11358. Next base: position 2,009 of record CAZKTW010000313.1, read on the forward strand.
GTCGGGCCGATCGGATGCACGTCCCGGTGCGTCGCAAACCAGATGGTCTCCTCGTTGTCCATGATGTAGAAGCGAACGCCGCCGTTGGTGGAGACACCCCACTGATTTGTCAGGTGCTGAACCCAGCCCTGCTGAAAAACAACGTTGGTGGGAAAATTGGCGTCGTTGGGATCGTTCCAGGTGATCGTTGCGTTGTTCGTGACACTGACGCCGTTGCCGGCGTCGGCGCGCCATGGGTCACTGCCTGTCTGCGGCCCATATTTGGAGATCGAGAAGCTATACCGATCTTCGCGATTGGGTCCCAGCTTGGGCATCCAGCCGATCATGGGAATGGTGATCATCGGCTCCGCACTGCCGTTCTTGGTGTCGGTGATGAAACTGTCGGCGGATGCGCCCGGGTTTGAGCTGCCATCGCTCAGGCTCTCAAAGTACCAGTCAGAGGCGCGGTTGTGCGCGTTGATCAGCCAGTTGTAGCGCGTCTCGGCGTTTCCTCCGCCGCGGTTGAGTGTATAATTCAAGTCAAGGAGTTGGCTGGCAGAGGCCCAGTTCAAACCATAAATGAGCGGGCTGATCGGATGCCGGTTGGCCAGCGCATCGAGGGCAATGGCCACCGGTGCGTTGGTTCCAGGCGTGGAATTGTTGGTGGTGGCAACCAGGCTGAAGTTTGCAAACGTGGCGGTGTTCAGCGCCGAGTTGTTGTGAGCGGTCACATCAAGCCCGGCCATGACCGTATTGTTCAATGCAACCGACTGGCTGCCGACCGGCACCCAGTTATTGCCATCCGTGCTGTAATAGCCGGTGAAGTTCGCGCTGGAACGGGCTAATTTCAGCCAAACCGGTGCGGTAATCCCGCTATTCGCGCTGAAAGAACTGGAGCCAGACGCCGTGCTCCGCCATTGGAAACTGACTCCCTGGCCCGCCGTGGCAACAATGCTCACATTGGCCGAACCCGCCGTGCTGTCATTGCGGTACATGAGTCCGGTCTTCGACCAGCCGGAACCCGGATCGCTGTTCTGCAAACTCGTCACGCGCACCATCATCGTGCCGTCCCCCGTATAATTGGTGCTGGCAAAATTAAACTGGTCAGCGGTATTCCAAATGTCCGCGCCGCCGCCGGTCACGGTCCACAAGCCGTTGGTGTACCCAGCCGAGCCAGCCAACCCCGGCGATCCAATGTCCGCATCGCTCCATCCCGGTGGCAGGACCGCCCAAGCCGTTCCCGCCATCGGCAGAAGCATCGAAACCAGGCAAAAAAAATTCGCGAGTTTATGGCGGAAGGTAATACTTGATACATTCATAAAAAGATGGCGGAACCAGTTGCCGGCAAGGCGGTGCTTCGCAAAATGTGGTTGCACATGAGTGTCAACAATTTACACCAAAGATTGCAGAAATGCACGACCGGGTTTGTAATCAACAATGAGGACAAAGATCAGTTTCCAGGAGGCTGTCTGAAAAAGGAACGCGGCTGGTCGAGGACGACACAGCCGCACGCCGGGATTTTCTGACAGGCTCCAAGTTATCCACTGCCGCTGCCAATCCACTTGTTCACAAGCGTCATTGCGGCCCGGAGATTTTCACACCCGCACCGTTGTAATGAACGACCGCGTCCGGCTTTTCAGCGGAGGAAATCCCCGCGTCGTGGCCGTCCGAAATCCAGACGATGTTGAACGTGCGTTCTTTCAACATGCCAGGGAAACCGCCGGAGCGTTTTCCGATCTCCAAGGTGCGCTTGGCCTCGTTCCATGAAATTGGAATCGTGGCGTATTTTCCTTTTTCGTAATCGTAATTGTCGCCTTCGTCCTCATAGACCGTGAACTTGCCGTCCGCGCCGCGATACACACGCAGTTCAATCGGATCGTTGGTTTGCATCGCGTATTGAATCGCCGGGCCGTAAGGGATGATGGAACCGGCACGCACATAAACCGGCAGCTTGTCAAGCGTTGCCGCCGCGTTGAGGGTCTGGCCGCCGGCATGGGTCGCGCCGGTCCAGAAGTCATACCAGGCGGTGCCGGACGGAAGATAAACGTTTCGATTCGTCGCGCCGGCGACGGTCACCGGACACGGCATCAGCGCCGGACCGAACATGTATTGATCCGCAATGTTGAACACGTTTGTGTCCGATTTAAAATCCATCACCAGCGGCCGCATCAGGGTGTAACCTCCATGGGTCACCATCCACGAAACCGAATAAATGTAGGGGATGAGGTGATAGCGCAGCTGGTCGTAGCCAATCAGAATGTTCTCCGTGTTGGTGTCGAAGCGCCACATCTCCT
>CAZKTW010000314.1:0-4265 GCA_964555775.1 uncultured Bifidobacteriaceae bacterium
CGAATGGGGATTGGAAACATAACGAGCCGAAGTATCGGGATTCGTATTCCGAGATTGACCTGGACGAAGCCGACTATGCGCGAGCACTGGAAGTCATCAACGAGTTCCTTCCCGTCAAGGAATTGGCGGGCCGGCTCATTGGCGTGTCGGTGCTGCGGCAATTCGGTCTCGTCGAAAACGAGCAGGTGGACCAGTTCCTGACCACTGCCTTCACAAAAAGTGAGGGCGCGCTAGTACCACGCTGAATGCATCGGAGATAAAGCAACCACGCGGGCGGAGGTGAAAGTCTCCGCCCGCACTTCAATTTTTAAATTTGGATCAGGCCAGCAGCCGTTCCGGCAGTTCGCCGAAACCGTTCTGCGCGTGGACTGGTTCATTTGCGGTTCGATTCCGCACGTTGGATCATAACCAACTCCTTGGCACGGAGCGCGGGAGAAATCCCGCATCAAAACCCGGCCGGGAGATCTGCGTTCAATCGCAGCCTGATGGCAGCTTTGTGAAAAACGCTCCGGCGATTTTCCCGCAGCCGGACGGCGGTCTTTCGGCTCGGGCACACTTTTTAGAAAGGAAAACCACCATGAACTACAACATCCTGTTTGTCATCAGTATCATCGTCTTTGTCATTGCCGCCATAATCGCCATGCCGGCAATCAAGAACCTGCGCCACGTGTTTCGAGTGCCGGAAGGCTGGACGGGGCTCGTATACCATCACGGCCTGTACGTGCGTCGCAATAACGCCGGCCGACACTTCCTCTGGGGATTCGGCTGGACGGTGAACATGATCGACCTCCGCAAGACCTCGTTGCTCGTGGCGGGTCAGGAGGTCCTCACGGCCGACAGCGTCGGACTCAAGTTCAGCCTGCTCGTCACGTGCCAGATCACGGACCCGGCCAAGGCCATGCACGAAACGCAACATTGGCAGGGCGACCTGTACAACGCAGCCCAACTGGCGTTGCGCACGGTCATAAACGGTATCGCCGCTGAGGCGCTGCTCCAGCAACGGCTCGAAATCGGCGCACAGCTTCTGGCCCGGATGCAGCCGGAAGCGGCCAAGATCGGGGTCAATGTCCTCGCCATCGAAGTGAAGGACGTGATGTTCCCGGCCGAACTGAAGCGCGCGTTCGCTGACGTGCTGAAGGCGAAGCAGGAAGGTCAGGCCGCGCTCGAACGTGCCCGTGGTGAAAGCGTAGCATTGCGCAATCTCGCGAACGCAGCTCGCGTGCTGGAAGGCAATCCAGCCCTGATGAACCTGCGGCTCATACAGTCGCTCTCGGCGGCACAGAACGCCGGCAGTACGCTGGTGGTAGGCATGCCAGGCGGCTTCGTGCCGCTGAAAGCAGGCGCGCCTGCACGCAATGTTGAAAAAGGAGAAGCAAGCTAGAAACGTGGGCTGAGGCGAGAGTCTCCGCCCGCATTTCAAAGAGATTGTGGAACAACCAGTCCAGCACATAGAATGTACAGGCAATGAAACCAAAGACTTTGAAGGCTATTTTGCTGTTGCGTTTGGCGGTTTTTCTTTGCTTGTGCCTCTCTGGATTTGCCGAGACGACAAACTCTTTTTTTCAGTTTGTTCAGGATCAAAGTCAACGGCATTACACGCAAGTGCCTCATGAAGTGTTGGCGTTTTATTACGGATGGTATGGCCTGTCCGAGCAACGAAATCCATGGGGTGAAGCAAATACCAACATGCATGAGCTGGAGAGAATCTCTCGTTACCCTATGAAAGGTCCTTACAGTTCTCATGACCCTGAAGTTGTTGACTGGCAGATTGATCAGGCCAAGGCACATGGGATTACCGGCTTTATTGTAAGTTGGTGGGGAACCAGCGATTGGGACAAGTGGCATGACGAATCATTGACCCTCCTGCTGAAGCGCGCGGAGCAGAAGAATTTTAAAATTTCGATATACTGGGAAAAATCTGACGGTGAAGGGCAGTGGCAGATTCAACAGTCAATTCAGGAATTATCTTACGTGCTCGAACAGCACGCAAAGAGCAGCGCGTTCCTGAAATTGAACGGCAAACCGGTGATTTTTGCTTACGGAAGAGTCATTTATCAAGTGCCGGTGGCATCATGGCCAGCCATTATCGAAGGAGTCCGTGCTCGCGCCGGTGATTTTGTCTTGATCGCCGATGGATACCAGGAGAGTTACGCCTGTCTGTTCGATGGTTTGCATACATACGACCCGGCTGGTCTCGCCTCCGATATTTGGAATAATCTCAATGTAACCAACCTTGGAGGACTTCGGGTCTGGGCTGCACATCATTATGGAAACGGCGTTAAAATCGCCCGGGACCGAAGCCGTATCAGTTGTGTGATGGTGACCCCCGGTTGTGATGCAAAAAAGGCATACAAAATCAAAGAGCAGTCGGATCGTCTGGATGGGCAGACATATCGAACGCTGTGGGACGAGGCTCTCAAGGCAAATCCCGATTGGATCACCATCACATCGTGGAACGAGTGGCCTGAGGGAACCGAACTCGAACCCAGTTTGGAATTTGGAGACAAATATTTACAGATTACCGCCGAATACGCCAAACGCTTTCTCAATCGTGCGCCTGTTGATATTCCTTCTGCGGCTGCCCTTCCCAAATCTGGGCCTGGCACCACGCACGCCGTAGATAAAATCTTGTCTGGTCGAAAACTGGCCGTGCTGGTGCAGGACCGGATGAACGACACGGAATTTTGGGCCGCGTATTGCGGTGCAACGCTACAACGGTTGACGTGGAAGGACCTGATAGACTCAAAATACTTTAACGCCAGTAATTTTCCTGTCCTGATTCACATTTCCACCGAACATTACAACAGCAGCGTGAAGGTAACGGACGACGTAACCTGGTCTTTGGTTCGTTATTTGCACCAAGGCGGATTTCTAGTGGTAGTTCCTTCGTCTTCCCCGTGGCCGCTTAACTACGATGACAGCCGTAAGGGAGTTCCTTACGCCATAACCGATAAATTGGCTCTGGGAGTGGACAACGGTTTTGAACAGCCTCCTGCTGGATTGGCATTAACTTTTTACGTCAAGACTAATGTCTTGTTTGGCCTGCCGGCCATTGCGCCATTTCCTAAAACTGGCGACCTTCGCTGGCGGCCAGCGAATCGCACGCGGGTTTCTGTGAGCGATATTTATGTGCCATTGGTTCAACTCAAAGACAACACTGGCAAACTGCAAGGTGATGCGGTCGCTTATATCGAACACCGAACACCGTCACTGGCAGGCGGTAAATCTCTTTACGTCTGGACGCGTACGACAGAAGCGTTTGGCCCCGATAATTTTCTTCTCTCCATGTATCAATTCATTTCGGCGCGGTTGAAGCCGCTTCCGAACGACAAATAGTCATCCCGTTGGCCGAGCAGCTCAGGCGGCGGTCCCGCAGTGCGGGACTGGTGCAACTCCAGCACGGGATTCCAGCCTTCGCCCGCAACGCAAGCTGCGGGCGAAGGCTGTCGCGCTGAAGCACAAAGTGCGAAGGCGGACTCTCATCACGGTTCTGCGGGCTTCGGCTTGGCAGGCCAATTTTCGCAACGTGAACACCGGTGCCGGTCAGGACTTCACAGGCCTGTCTGCGGCGGTTCAACTCCGCCTTCGCGTTGCGATCCTTGCGGATGGCCACCAGGGTTGCAAACTTTGACAGTGAAGTCCCGGCTCTTAACCGGCGAGAAGTGCTTGCACACGGCCATCAGGTGCGAATCCGTGACAACCCGCACATTTCAGAAGTTTATGGTGGACGGTTGATAGTTGATGGACAGGGAACACGCCGAATCAATTGCCGGACTATTAACAATCAGCTCTCAACTATCAACTAACGACGCCGATGTGGCTCAGCCCCGAACGCTTTCGGGGCAGTTTCGTAAACTGCCGGGCATTGCCCCACGAGAGTGCGAGTCTCTCCATCGGCCCCAAAGAACGCCCTGCGCCAGCAGCTCCCGTAGCTCAAATTATCAGAGTGCGACGCTTCGAACGTCGCGGTTGCAGGTGAGAGTCCTGCCGGGAGTACCACTTTGATTTACGATTGAAGATATACGATTTACGAGTCCAATCCGGAATCACCATCGAAGGTCATTTCGAAAACAATCGCGCAAATCGCAAATCGTGAATCGTAAATCCCAAAGCCGCGTTAGCCCAACTACAAGAGGCGCTCCGTTCAGACCGGAGAGGTTGGGGGTGGAAATCCCTCACGCGGCACCATTTTGCCCACGTAGCCCAATGGAGAGGCAGCGCACTTAAAACGCGTCCAGTGTCGGTGCAAATCCGACCGTGGGCAC
>CAZKTW010000315.1:0-4265 GCA_964555775.1 uncultured Bifidobacteriaceae bacterium
CTGGCGCTGAATTTCACCCCCTGCATCCTGCCCATGATCCCCATCAATCTCGCCATCATCGGCGCCGGCGCCCAAAGCGGCAGCCGGCGGCGCGGATTTGCGCTCGGCACAGCCTACGGCGCCGGCATGGCCCTGGCCTACGGCAGCCTGGGGCTGGTGGTGGTTTTGACGGGAGCGAAGTTCGGCACCTTGAATTCCTCGCCCTGGTTCAATTTTGCCATCGCCGCGGTTTTCATCGTGCTCAGCCTGGCCATGTTCGATCGCATCGTGATCGATCTCTCGCGGTTTCAACGCACCGGCATGCCGGGCAAAAACCGCAGCGCCTTCATCGCCGCGCCCACCATGGGATTGATTTCCGCGTTGCTGGCGGGCGCGTGTGTGGCCCCGGTTGTGATCTCCGTGTTGCTGCTCGCCACCACACAATATCAGCGGGGACATCTTTCCGGCCTGCTGCTGCCCTTTGTCCTCGGACTCGGCATGGCGTTGCCCTGGCCGTTTGCCGGGGCCGGACTGTCGTTCCTGCCCAAACCGGGCACCTGGATGACGCGGGTCAAATATGGTTTCGGCGTCATCATCCTCGTTTTCGCCGGCTGGTACGGCTGGCTTGGATTGAGCCTAAGCGGTCTTACCCAACACGGAATGGTTCTCGCGGCCAGAGGCAACAGCGTCCAGGAACTCCGCGACGCCCTGGAAACATCGCGTCACACCGGAAAACCCGTGCTGGTGGATTTCTGGGCGGGCTGGTGCAAGAACTGCACGGCCATGGAACTGACCACGCTGCACGACACGACCGTGCGCCAGCGGCTCAACGATTATGTCTTCGTCCAGTTTGAAGCCGAACGGCTCAATGATCCCGCATTGAAACCTGTGCTCGATGAATTTGGTGTCATCGGCCTCCCCACCCTGGTGGTGTTGCATCCCAACTCGCCCGTGGCGCAGGCCGGCAAAACTTCGAACGCGGCAAAGAACTAATTTTTTATGCACCAGAAAATCGCAAAACTATTCCGGCTGCCGGCCTTGTTACTGGCGGCGGCACTTCAAATCATGCCCATTGCCCGGGTCGCCTTGCCGGCTGCCCAGGCCACCGCAGATGTCCTGGCCATCGTTTTTCGCTGGGCGGCCGGCGTCGCTGCGGCATTGGGTGGGGTCCAGGCTGTATCCGGGGCGTCCACGGTCATCACCAGTCCGCTTTCAACGAATATCGTTCAAGGCAAACTCTTCGTCTTGCGCCTGACCACCGCGCCCCAACAGGCCGGCTATTGGTCGGCAGCCAACCTGCCTTCCGGTATCAGCCTGGTCGGCACCAATGGCAGATCACTCTGGCAACTGAGTGGGACGCCGACCGGCACCGGCACCTACATTGTGCCCTTGACTGCAAAAAGTTCTGCCAACGCCGGAGCGAGTGAGACCACCACCGCCAATCTGACCATCAACATCTCGCCATCGCTCAATGGTTCACCCCCGGCCATCACCACCCAACCCGTCAACCAAACCGTGACCCAGGGACAAAACGCCGTATTTTCCGTGGTCGCCTCGGGCACGGCGCCCCTGGCTTATTTCTGGCATTTCGGCGCGATTTTTCTGAGCGGCCAGACGAATGCGTCACTGGCCATCTCCGGCGCACAATCCGCCAACGCCGGAACCTATTCTGTCGTGGTCAGCAACAGCCTGGGCACCGCCACCAGTGCCGGCGCCACCCTCACGGTAAATCCGCTGCCCACCGCGCCGGCCATCGTCACCTCCCCGGGCAATCTGACGCTGAACGTAAACCAGAGCGCCACTTTCGCCGTGGTCGCCACCGGCACGGCGCCGTTGAGCTATTTCTGGTTCAAAGGCGCGACGCTCCTCGTCAATTCCTCCAGCGCCAGCTTCACCATTCCCAGCGTCCAGACCACTGACGCGGGCACCTATTCGGTCATCGTCAGCAACAGCCTGGGCACCGCCACAAGTGCCGGCGCCACCCTCACGGTCAACACTGTGTTGACTCCACCCGCGATCACCAGCCAGCCGGCGAACCAGTTCGTCTATCAGGGACAAAACGCCCAGTTTTCCGTGGCCGCCACGGGCAGTGCGCCGCTGACATATCGTTGGCGAAGGAATGGCATCACTCTCGCTGAAAGCGCTCATCTGGCCGGCACGCAAAGCAACCTGCTGGCCCTGGTCAACGCCGTGACCAATGATGCCGGCAATTATACGGTCGTAATCACCAACAACGCCGGCTCGATCACCAGCCGCGTGGCCACGCTGACCGTCACCAATCCCGCCACGGCCGTATTGACAGTTCAACTCAACGGCAAGGGCACCATCAGCCCCAATGACAACGGGGTGGCATTGCAAAACGGTAATACCTATTCCATGACCGCCATCCCCGCGGCTGGATTTGTTTTCAGCGGCTGGACCGGTGGGTTCGCCACCAACTCGGCAACGATTGCATTCGTCATGAAATATGGACTCACGCTCACCGCGAATTTCACGGATGTCCAGGCCCCCGCCGTCACCATCACCAGACCGGCACCCGGCCTGAATGTGGCAGCTTCGGCCCTGGTCTGCCAGGGCGCCGCCACGGACAACGGCGCCGTGCAGAGCGTCTGGTATCAGTTGAATGGCGGTGCCTGGCTGCCGGCCGCCGGGACAAACAGTTGGACGGCCAATGTGAACCTGGTTCCCGGCCCGAACCAGTTGAGTGTTTTTGCGGTGGACACGAGCGGCAACCATTCGAAAACCAACCTGGCCAGCGTCACCTACATCGTGAACACGCCCATCGTGGTGCAGATCATCGGCGCCGGGACCGTTTCACCCAACTACAACGGGCAATTGCTCCAGATCGGCAAAACCTATACCATGACCGCCCTGCCGGGCGCCGGTTACGTGTTATCGAAATGGAGCGGCGGCATATTCTCCACCACGCCGGCGCTGACCTTTGTCATGGTGAGCAATCTCGTCCTGCAGGCCAATTTCGTTACCACGCCGTTCAATCCCGTGGCCGGAATCTACAACGGCCTGTTTTATGATACCAACGGCGTACTCCAAACCAGTTCCGGCTTCGCCACCTTCACGGTGGCCCCCTCGGGATCATTCAGCAGCAGCCTGCGCATGGGCGCCTCCCTCTGGCCTTTCAGCGGCCTGTTTGACGTGACCGGGAAAGCCACCGCCACCGTCGCCCGCGGTATCATGACTCCGCTGATAGCCCAGTTGCAGGTTGATTTGACAGGCAGCTCGGACCAAATCACCGGGACGGTCACGGCCAGCGACGGCTCATGGGCAACCGTACTGGCCGCCAATCGCAATGTATTCACCGCCACGAATCCGTGTCCGAAAGCCGGCACTTACACATTGGTCATCCCCGGCACACCAGGCGCCACGCAAAGTCCCGCCGGAGACGGCATCGGTTTTGTCACCGTCACGACCGCCGGTCAGGTGATCCTGAACGGCGTTCTGGCGGATGGCACGGCGTTTTCGCAGTCCACCACACTTGCGAAATCCGGCGCCTGGCCATTATACGTTCCGCTTTACGCCTTCAGCCGGGGTTCTGTTTTGGGTTGGCTGTCGTTTACCAATACAGTGAGCGGCGACATTGCCGGCTGGTTGAGCTGGATCCGGCCGGTGCAACCAACCGTGGCCTTTTTCACTTCCGGTTTCCAACTGATGACCGAGGTCGTGGGCTCGCAATATGCGCACCCTCCGGCAGGCGTTCGCGTGTTGAATTTCACCAACGGCATCGTGGCGCTGACTGACGGCAATCTGGGTGGAAGCTTTACCAACCGGGTGCAACTCAACGCCAACAACATGGTGGCCAACCTCAGCCCCAACGCCCTGGCACTTTCCATCAACGCCGCCAACGGAATGATCGGCGGCTCCGCCCAAAACCCGGCCACGGCCAAATCGGTATCCTTCGAGGGTGTGGTATTGCAAAAACAAAACGCCGCCTACGGGTTTTTCATCAACCTGAATCAAAGCGGCGGGGTTTATTTCGGGCCATAGAATCTGGAGGTGGGGAACCCATGCCGGGCGGTCGCCTCGCGCACTTTGCGCTTTGCAGACCGCCCGGCTAATCTAAACTGACACCATGAACTTGAGCGTCATCGGACAGTTTCCCCTCTGTCGCATGCGCCGTTTGCGGCAATCGCCCGCGTTGCGCCGGCTCGTGGCGGAAACGCATCTCCACGTCTCGCAACTCGTGCTGCCGCTGTTCGCGCGTTCCGGCAAACGCGTCCGCCGCCCCATCAACGCCATGCCCGGCGTGTTCCAGCTTTCGCCCGACGAAC
>CAZKTW010000316.1:0-4225 GCA_964555775.1 uncultured Bifidobacteriaceae bacterium
TGTCCATGCCGCCTTCGGTGCTGGCCATGATGAGCGGGCGGCCCGTGGCGCGGTCAAGCAACACGGCGAGGTAAAATTCCTTTTTAATTTTTGCGCCGCTGGCGATGAGCAGCATCTGTACGCGGCGACCATCCGCGCCGGTCTGTTTGGTGACGAGCACGTGGCCGAGCATTTTTTCGGCAAAAGCAACCGCCTCGTCCACCGCGGCGGCGACCTTCACGCCGCCCTGAAAACCGGTCTTGAATGTGCCCTTGCCGCGTCCGCCGGCATGGATTTGCGATTTGACGACCACCCGGGCGCTGCCGCCGCCGACGATTTTTTCCGCCGCAGTGCGGGCTTCGTCGATGGATTTGGCGGGAATTTCGAGCGGGACGGCGACACCGTATTTGGCGAGCAACTGTTTGGCCTGATATTCGTGGATGTTCATTTCAAAATTTTACCCGGCGCATTAAAAACGATTGCGCCCGGAAATCAAACTTTTAACGCGGACGAAGCGGTTGAAAGTCAAGGGGGTAGTCAGAACGCATGGCCACCCTGGGAAGGAACATGCCCGGTGCTGTGGATTATTGGTACGTTTTGGTGGGAGGAGGCTGCTGACGAGACGGCTTGGGTGCGTCAAAGCGTAGCGACAACTGCTCGCGAAGACTCTCGCCCCACCAAAAGTTGCGAAACGTACCACTACCGTGCTGCGAGCAGTATTGATGCATTCCATGAGATGTGCTAAAATCACGCTGCCGCAGCCTTGAATCATGATGTCAACCGGCCCGTTGAATTTATTTTCTCATCAGCCAACGTTCGGCGGTCCGGAAAGCCTGGCCCGAAAAAATCGCCATGCTTTCACGCTGATTGAACTGCTGGTGGTCATCGCCGTCATTGCCATTCTTGCGGCGTTGCTGCTCCCGGCCTTGGGCCGCGCCCAACAACGCGCCCAACGGATTGCCTGTCTTTCCAACCTTAAACAAATCGGCGTGGCTTTTGACTTATACCTGGATGATCACGAAGATCGATTCGCCGACCGGCGCGATCTGAAATCGAGCCTGCCCGGCGGCTACCACCCTTGGACCAGCTGGCCTCCGTCCGATCCGCGTGGCGGCTGGGCGGCGTTGGTGTTGCACGACGCAGGCGCAAACTATTCCCTCTGGTCCTGTCCGGCGGCCGTGCTTTCAACGGTGGGGAATGTTGTCCAATCCATGCAATCCATCACCGACGACACCAATGGCCCAGCGGCACGCTACTGGCTCTGGCGCTTTGACCGTCCGGACAATCCCGTCTCGCTTGAGGATTTTTGGGATAAAACCGAATCTCAAGCCGTGTCCGACCTTCAATCGACCAACGATCCGGCCATTGGGATGATCAGTGGGCCAAGCGATGTGGAATTGACGGTTGATCCCTATTTTCCGAACACCATTCCGACAGTTCCTGCCACATTGAAAGGCCGCACCATTCATCCGGGTGGCCGATGCCGCTTATACCTGGATGGCCATGCGCAATTTATCAGGGATGCCAGAACCCCGTAATCCGGCAGCAAGCCAGTCCGGTGGGGCGAGGCTCCCGACGAGCCGGTTTTAACATGTCAACGCGCAGCGACGGCGGCTCGCGAGGACGCTCGCCCCACCGAAAAGTGAAATTATGACACCACTCGCGATGCCAGCGCGGCGGAATGGGTGGTGGCAAACGGTCATGGTTTCGTGCGCTGCGCGGCGATTTGTGCTGGTGTGACCTGCCCGGCGGCGGGGGCGAAGTTGTTCCGCAGATAATTGATCACGCTGGCAAGATCATCGTCGCTCAGAAAGGCAAAAGGCGGCATGACATTGGAAAACTTCTCGCGGTCGGGCGGCAACGCTGCAGCGGGGCCGCGCAGCAGCACATTGATGAGCCGGGTGGAGTCGCCGGCGACAACCGCGCTGCCGGCCAGGGCGGGTTGCATGTTGGGCACGCCGCTGCCATTGGGCATGTGACAGGCGGCGCAGACCTGCCGGTAGATTTTCCCGCCGGGCGTATCGGCCCCGATGGGTGTGGCGGTTTGCACGGGTATGACGAGAGGCCTGCCGGCAGCCGTTGGGGAGGACTCCCCGGTGTATATGATGCGCCAGATGCGACCCTTCTCGGTGTCAGTGACATAAAGTGAGCCATCCGGTCCGACCGCGACACCGCAAGGACGGAAACGCGCGTCACGTGTGTTGACGAAGTAATCCACACCGGCGAAGTTGTCGGCGAACGGCTCATATTTTCCGGTCGGCATCCCCTTTTCGTCAAACGGAATAAAAACCACCTTGTAACCCGCCTGCGCCCGGGGCGCCCGGTTCCATGAGCCATGAAAGGCGAGGAACATGCCGCCGCGATATTTCCCGGGAAATTGCGTGCCTGTGTAGAGCGCCATTTGCAGCGGTGCCCAGTGCGCGGGAAACGCGATCACGGGTTTGTCGTAGGCGGGATTGTCATCGTGCTTGTGGTTGTCACCGCCGAATTCGGGCGCGACCATGCGCGCGTTTTTGATTGGGTCCCAGTAGGTGTAGGGCCAGCCGAGGTTGATGCCTTCGCGCAACACGTGCATTTCCTCGGCGACACGTTCGGCGTTGTCGAGCGCGTCATAGTGATCCGGATCGACTGTGTTCAGGTTGTCGCGCCCCATCATCACCATGAAGAAATTGCTCGAGACCTGATTCCACGCCAGGGCGAGCGAATGGCGGTGGCCGGTGGAGAAATGAAAGCCATCGGCCTGCGTCTGGTTGGTCTGGTTGGGGTCAAACCGCCAGAAACCGCCATGGCTCTTCAGAAACTCGGTGGCGTCCTTGCCCTTGGCGCCAAGCCGGCGATCGCCATCGCTGTACACATTGATAGGCGAGCCGACCTCGACCAGCAGCCGGCCCTGATCGTCGAAAGCGAAGCTCTTCGCGTCGTGCTGGCTCCCCGCAGCCAGGCCGGAGACAATCGTTTCCGGCTCGCCTGAAGGCACGAGTTCGCCGGGCGTGTATTTATACCGGTAAACCCCGGTCCGGGTGGAATAATAAAGCCAGCCGTCGTGAAGCGCGACGCAGGTGCCGGGGCCGGAACTGAAATTTTGGATCACATCCGCCCGGCCGTCGCCGTTGGTGTCGCGCAATGCGAAAATGCCGTCCAAATAAGATTTGGCGTAGATGTCTCCGTTGGGGGCGATGGTCAGGAAGCGGAGGTTATCATGGCTGTTGCCGACCTTGCGTTGAGCCACCAGGTTGTCGGCAACCACCAGGGCACGAAACCCTGGCGGCAGGGTGATACCACCGTCGTCGGGATCAGGCAGCGGCAGCGCGGCGCGCATCAGCCCGGCAGACAATAGTGTGGCAATAATTAAAGCCAGGCAACGGAGCAGGTTCATGATTCGGGATTCGGATTAGCGAGGGTTAGAATTCTTCAAAACCAAGGTTCGCTGGTGCAATATCATGCCGTGATCAAAGCAAGCCCGTGAGTCATTATCAAGGATTATGAGCAAGATTACCGACTGCCGGCAACCCTTCCAATTTCCCTTGAATCCACTGCGGCGGGCGGGCAAGTTGCGCCACCATGAGTCGTTTGCCCATGCTGCTGCTGTCGGTGTTCTGCCTGACGTCCGCCTGGACGCCGGCCCGCGCGGCGTCCGTCAATGGCCAGGATTATGTGCCGCTGGCGGATTGGGCGCATGCGAACGGCTTGAGGTGTTCCCTGTACAAGCGCGGGGACGAGGTTGTGGCCACCAATCGCGTGGCCCGGCTGGTTTTTGACAAGGATTCGCGCATGGTGGAAGTCAACGGGACCGATGTGGCGTTGTGCCTTCCGCTGGCCTCGGACCGTGGCACTCTCTACATCGCGCAATTGGACCTCAACGCGGCCATCCGGCCGCTGTTGTTCCCGCCCCGGTTTGCCGACGCCCGGCGCATCACCACCGTCTGCCTCGATCCGGGCCACGGCGGCAAGGACACGGGCAATCACACCTTCTGGCGCAGTGAAAAGACGTACACGCTGGCGCTGGCGCTGGAGGTGCGCGACCAGCTCAAAAAGGCCGGATTCAATGTCATCCTGACGCGCAGCAAGGACACCTATGTTGACCTGCCCGATCGTCCGGCGCTGGCGAACCGTCGGGGCGCGGATTTGTTCGTGAGCCTGCACTTCAATGCGACGCCGACCGGGAAAAACGAGGTCGAAGGGCCGCAGACCTATTGCATCACGCCGGTCGGCGCCAGTTCGACCGATGCGCAGGGCGAGGGCGCCG
>CAZKTW010000317.1:0-4223 GCA_964555775.1 uncultured Bifidobacteriaceae bacterium
GTTGCCAATGCCGAATGCCTGGCGTGGCTGAAATCGGAATATCAATGACTTTGCTCCGGAGCTTGATCATCGGGGTGCTGGCGGTCGCCGCGGCGCGACTGGTGCGGACACTGCTGGCCGATCGTCGGCGACCCGTCCGGCAGATTGCGTGGATTCTGTTGATGGCACCGTATTTCACCCCCATTCTTCTCACCGGTTACGCCTACGCCAATTTTTCGCTTTCGCTCATTCATCATCCGGCCACCAACACCATTTTCTACTCGGCGCTCCTCTGGTGGAAATTGACGCCGATTGCCGCCGTAATCCTTTATTTCACACCGGCGCCAATTTCGGCCGAAGCCATTCATTGCCGCCGGTTGGCTTGGGGCGCGGCGTTCACGCCGCTTCAATTTACAACGACACCGGATGTTCGAACGGTGAAGCGGCGTGAACGCCGCGCTCCGTTTACTCGAATCCTCGTTTCACAAATTGAGTTCTGCACCTTCCTTGTCCGCGCCGGCTGCGCACATGGACCAGTTGCCGCATTCGCCGTCGTGTTCCTTTTCGCGTTCGCCGAGTTCGAGATGGCGTCGCTCATGGTGGTTAAGTCGTGGACCGTGGCGCTGTTCGACGCGCACGCCGGTGGTTTGGCGTTGGGTGAATCATTGCGCCGGATGCTCGGTCCGTTGTTATGCGAAGCCGCAGCCATAGCAACCGCGTTCGTCGTGCTGGGCCGTCGCCAGGTGATTCCGGCGCGGCGCATTGAGGGCAGCCGGGCAAGCCACTGTTTTGCCGGGTGTCATTTGGTGATTGCCTTTGTTTTCGCGCTGGCGATTCCTGCCGCGATGTTGTTGTGGGGCACGCTTCGCGGGTTTGGCCTGCTCATGGAGAATTTTGTTTTGAGCCGTGAAATTCTTTCCAGCCTTTTGTTTGCCGCCGGCGCGAGCACCTTTGCCGGATTGGCGGCGTTTTGGCTTGGCGCAGCCGCGCGCGGACGTCAGTTCCGTTCAATTTTCTGCAAAGTGATTCTCGTGGCCGCGGTTTTTGCCGGACTCCTTGGATCGCTGGTGCTGTCGCTGACTGTCCTGGCGGCGGTTCAACTGCCGGGACTGATCGCGCTTCGCAACACGCCGGTGCCGCTGGTTTTTACACTCGGTCTGGTTCTGCTCCCGATGGCGCTGGTGTTGAAGCGAGTGTTGGAATTAACCGCCCACCGAAGCGCATTGCATCTGACCACGCTGATGCAAAAATCTCGGGCCGTCCGCGAACTTGCCTGGAGATTAAGCACGAGCGGAAAATTCTGGCTCATGGTGCTTTTGTTCGTCTGGGCATTTTGGGATTTGACGGCGTCCTCCATTCTGGCACCCATCGGCATGACACCGGTGACGGTGCGGCTCTATAACCTGATGCACTACGGACAAATTGCAGCTCTGTCCGCGATGACGTGCACGGCGTTCGCAGCGCCGGTATGTGTTTTCCTGCTGGCGCTTGGAACGCGACGCTGGTGGGCCCCGCCATGAACAATCCTTTGTGGCAACTGGAGTCCGTCGGACTGGGCCAGCGATTGCGCGACATCACGATGCGAATCGAACCCGGCGTCACGGCGGTGTTGGGGCATTCCGGCGCGGGCAAAACTTCGTTGCTGAACCTGCTGGTTGGATTTGAAAAGCCCGATACGGGGAAACTCGCCGTTGAATTCGATCGTGGTTCGTATCGAATTCCATTGTTCTGGGTGCCAGCCGATGGCGGCTTGTGGCCGCATTTGACCGTCGCCGAACACATTGCCGCCGTCATGGAAGAGAACGCTGACCCGGGAGCGGAAACAAATCGGTGGCTTGAAGAATTTGATCTGACGCATCGCCGCGACAGCCGCCCCGACACGCTCTCGGCCGGCGAACAGGCGCGGCTGTCGGTTGCCCGCGCCTTGGCCGCCAACGCAGCGGTGCTGGTGATGGACGAACCACTCGAACATGTGGATCCCAGCCGCGCCGGCAAATACTGGCAAATCATCCGCCGGCATCTGGCCGGGAAAAACTCTTCGCTCATCTTTGCAACCCACTCGCCGCGGCCCGTGCTGGCGGAAGCGCGGCGCGTGATTTGTCTGCGAGACGGGCGGGTGCATTACGACGGCGAGGTGGAAACTTTGTATTGGCGTGCAGCAACACCGGAACTGGCCGGATGCCTTGGTGAAGCCAATTGGATGGAACCGGAAGCGGCCCGGTTATGGCTGCAGCGCGAAGAAGCAACGGCCCGATGCTTCCGTCCCGAACAGATTTCCGTGCAATCCGACAGCGATTCACCATTCGTGGTTGAATCGGCGCGCTTTCAAGGCACGGTTGCCGAACTGGAAGTGCGCCACGAACCGACCGGCGCCATCCGCACGATTTATCATCGGCCGTCATCAAATCATCTGGCCCGAGGCACGCGCGTCGTTTTGAAGACGCTGTTGTGCCTGTGGTTTTGTCTGCATGTCGTTGGCTGTCGGCCGTCGGCGCAGGGGCCGGTCATTTCCGTGAGCGAGGTCCACCTGTGGTCAGTGCCGCCGGACGGAGCCCTGCAACCGGCGGCGCGGAGCCTAACCGTTGGCAACCACGGCGAAGTAATCGCGCTGGATACCGACGGCCGCGTGCTGGTCTATGCGCCGGACGGTTCCATCGCGCGGCAATGGCGGATGCCTGAGAACCGAAATGGAAATCCGGAAGGTGTCTGCGTTCTTCGCGATGGCCGCATCGTGGTGGGCGATACTCATTATCATCGTGTGGTTGTTTTCGCACCAGATGGACAGACGTTCAAAACTTTCGGAAAGGAAGGTCAAGGCCCGGGCGAATTCATTTATCCGGTGGCCGTCACCAAGGATGATCAAGACAATCTCTACGTCGCGGAATACGGCTCCAACGATCGCGTGCAGAAATTTACGTCCGACGGAAAATTTCTGCTCACGTTTGGCGGATTCGGAACCAAGCCCGGCGATTTCCAGCGTCCGTCCGGGCTGGTCTGGCGCGATGGGAAAATTTACGCGGCGGACGCCTTCAACAATCGCATCCAGGTTTTCACCGACGACGGTAAATTCTTAAAGGTTCTGGGTTCGAGCGATCAACCACTGAAATTGCAATTGCCATACGATTTGAAACTGGGCGCGGACGACACGCTGTATGTCATCGAGTATGGCGCCGGCCGCGTGACGCGGTTTGATTTGAACGGCCGGGTATCAGGCCGGTATGGAACAATCGGCGCCGGCGCCGGACAATTCGCCACACCGTGGGGAATTGCCGTGGATTCGCAAAAACGGATTTACGTGGCGGACACGGGCAACCGCCGTGTCGTGGAGTTGCAAATGCCATGAAACCCCAGGCGCGCATCATTGTTTTCCTGCTTGCCGCGACCTCGATTTGGAGTTTGGTCGGCGAAATGTATCGCCTGTGGCCGATGCGCTTTTTCGCGCTGGCGATTTTTGGGCCGGCTTGCGTCGCACTAATCGCGTTGGCGCTCCAAAACCGATGGCGCGGGGATGGTCGGGCATGTCGGATAATTATAATCGGCGCCATAGCCGGTTTCATTGCGGCGGTAGCCTACGACACCTTTCGCCTGCCATTTGTTTATTCAACAAGCTGGGGACTTACTGCCTTGGTTCCGTCGCTGCCGCTGTTCAAGGTTTTCCCTCAATTCGGGGCAAAGATTCTCGGCCAGGCCGACCGTAATTCGCTGGCGGCGATTTTGGTGGGCTGGGCGTATCACTTCAGCAACGGCGTAACGTTTGGCATCATGTATGCAATGATGGTGAACGGACAGTGGCGTCGCCGCTGGCCGGTGGCGATCGTGTTCGCGGTGGGACTTGAACTGGCGATGCTGTTCACGCCTTATCCGGCGACGTTCGGCATTCGCGTCACGGAAACTTTTGTCGTCGTCACGCTGACGGCGCACCTCATCTTCGGTGTTATGCTGGGATTAATGAGCATCAAATTGGATAAGTGGGTGGGTAAATGTTGAACGTCCGCCAATGGCTGTTGAATCTCGCACCGCCGCCACGGAAACGGGTGACTTTCGGCGCCGTTTTGCCTTTGCTGATCTTCCTGATCTTGTTTATCGGCGGCGGCTGGTTCGTGAGCCTCCGGCGTTGGGTTGAATTTTCCAACCTTGCGCCATTTGGATTGTTGATTTTGAGCCTGTGGATTTGGTGGCTCCACACCGCCGGCTACAGCGGCTTGAGCGGAATCCGGTCAACTGTGGCGCTGCTGGTTCGTTTA
>CAZKTW010000318.1:0-4207 GCA_964555775.1 uncultured Bifidobacteriaceae bacterium
AGGGCACGGAGGTCATGCTCCAGTATTCGCCCGAAAGTTTCAGCGCCACGGAGGTTGAATTTGCCAAGGAGATTTCCGAGGCGGTCATGGCGGTCTGGCAACCGACGCCAGAGCGGAAGATGATCTTGAACCTGCCGGACACGGTCGAGGTCGCCATGCCAAACGTCTATGCCGACCAGATTGAATGGATCTGCCGGAATATCGGGAACCGCGATTCTTTGATCATCAGTTTGCACACCCACAATGACCGTTGCACCGGCGTGGCGGCGACGGAACTGGGCATGCTCGCGGGGGCGGACCGGGTCGAAGGCACACTGTTCGGCAACGGCGAACGCACGGGCAATCTCGACATCGTCACCGTGGCCTTGAACCTGTATCAACACGGCATCGATCCAAAGTTGGATTTCAAGGACCTCAATTCCATCATTGATGTTTATGAGCGTTGCACCGGCATGACGGTGCCGCCGCGCCAGCCTTACGCGGGCGAACTGGTCTTCACCGCCTTCAGCGGTTCGCACCAGGACGCCATTAAAAAGGGGTTGAACGAATGGAAACAAAAACATTCAACATCCAACATTCAACATTCAACGTCCAACACCAGCGAGGAAAACGAATCTTCCCATTGGGACGTCCCCTATTTGACAATTGATCCGACGGACATCGGACGCGAATACCGCGAGGTCATCCGCGTCAACAGCCAGTCCGGCAAGAGTGGTGTGGCGTATCTGCTGGAAAGCCAGTTTGGCATTGAGCTGCCCAAGGACATGCAACGCGAATTCGGCCCGATTGCAAACGATGAGGTGGACAAGCTTGGCCGCGAAGTCACCGCCGCCGAATTGAAGGCCATGTTCTGGCGCGAATACATCGAGCGCGTCAAGCCCTGGCAGCTCAAGCATTTTGAAACCGAGAGCAAAAACGGCGTGGTCAAATGCCACGCCACATTATTGCGCGACGGCAAACCGGCGGAATTTTCCGGCGAAGGCAACGGCCCGCTGGCCGCGCTCGTCCACGGATTCAGCCAGGCCGGGATGCCGCGTTTTGAAATTGCCGGTTACAGCGAGCATGCCCTGGGTTCCGGCGAAGGCGCCGCGGCGATTGCCTATATTCAAATCAAACACGGCGACGGCCGCACACGCTGGGGTGCGGGGGTGGACACAAACATTGAGCTCGCCTCCGTGCGGGCCGTGCTCAGCGCGTTGAACCGGTCATAATCAAATGACCCGCGAATTTCCGGCTCGTCAAACGGGGATTGGTGGTTTAATTTCCACGGCCATGAGATCGCGGCGCGTTTTGGTTTATGGAATTGCCGGCATTATTCTTGCCGGCGGAATACTTTTTGCCGCGGACGACAGTTCCACCAATTCGATGGCGACCACTCCGGCGGTTTATGTGCCGGATACAACGCATCAAAACGATCCGTTGCCCGATGGGATCCTGGCTTGGGATGGCTTGATGAAGCAGACCAATGTGGCGGCGAATGAAGCCAACGCCCGTTTTCTTTTCAGCTTTACCAACATTTCGCCCGGGAACGTCGTCATTCTGGATGTTCACCCGTCATGCGGCTGTACCACGATACAATTACCGCCTTTGCCCTGGATCATTCCGACCGGTACCAACGCCCAGTTTGGCATTACGGTCAATGTGACCGGAAAACCCAGTCCTGTGGTCAAGACCGTCACCGTCAAAACCGACAAGGGCCTTAAACAACTCATGGTGCAAATCACCATCCTGCCCCCAGTGATACCGACCCAGTCCGAGGCTGATCGCGCGCGCGCCTTGGAAATGGCCAAAGCCGACCGACAAGCGGTTTTTCGCGGGGATTGCATGGCCTGCCATGTCAAACCGGGCGAAGGCAAATATGGCAAATCGCTTTACGACACAGTTTGTGCCATTTGTCACGAAGGGGAGCATCGCTCCAGTCTGGTGCCGGATCTGCACAACATCAAAACCCCGACCAATTTGAGCTTCTGGCAAACCTGGATTGCCCATGGCAAGGCCGGATCACTCATGCCTGCCTTTTCCACCAGTGACGGCGGTCCCCTTTCGGATATTCAAATCACTTCTCTCGCCCAATATCTGGCTGCAACCATTCCCTCCCAGGTTCCAACCAAGCAATAAATTCAGATTCCGGCGCGGTATCCAAGCGTGTCATTTCCGGCTCGCCAAACCTAGCGCCCCATTTATCCTGCGTTCCGCATGAGAGGATGGCAGGCCGTTATCTGTGGCATCACGAGCGTGGTTCTGGCTGGCGGAGGACTTTTCGCCGGGGACAACACTCCGGCCAACGCCGTGGCAACCGGCCCGGCGGTTTACGTGCCGGACACTGCGCATCAAAACGATCCGTTGCCGGACGGCGTGTTGGCTTGGGATGGCTTGACCAAAGAGACGAACGCGGCGGCGGATGCCGAGGCAGCCCGCTTCACCTTCAACTTTACCAATGTGTCTCCCGGCCAGGTGGTCATTCTGAGTGTTTACCCGGGATGTTCCTGCACCACGTTTCAATTACCGCCGCTTCCCTGGATCCTTCCCCCCGGTTCGACCGGCCAATTTGGCGTCACAGTTAATCTGGCCGGGAAAACCGGACTTTTGTTCAAGGCACCCAAAATCACGACCGACAGAGGTTTCAAGCAGCTTATGCTAAAAATCACCATCTTGCCCCCGGTGATGCCAACCGAATCCGAGGCCGATCGCGCTCACGCCCTGGAAATAGCTAAAGCCGACCGACAAGTGGTTTTTCGCGGGGATTGCATGGCCTGCCATGTCAAACCGGGCGAAGGCAAATATGGCAAATCGCTTTACGACACAGTTTGTGCCATTTGTCACGAAGGGGAGCATCGCTCCAGTCTGGTGCCGGATCTGCACAACATCATAACCCCGACCAATTTGAGTTTCTGGCAAACTTGGATTGCCCATGGCAAGGCCGGATCACTCATGCCTGCCTTCTCCACCAGTGATGGCGGTCCTCTTTCCGACATTCAAATCACCTCTCTTGCCCAATACCTGGCTTTGACGATTCCATCGCAGCTAAATAAGTACAAATAAATGAGTTAAGTTAAGATTCCTGCCAGAATCTGCATTTTCTTGTTGCCAAGTAGGACACTATTGTCTATATTTTAGACAGTAACTTTAACAGTTCAGGTTTTATGATGTAACAAGCAGAGAGGGAGACACATGGATATTTCATCTCAATTCAAACCGCATGCTCTTCCCAAGCTTTTTCTCGTGAAAGGTCACGTCATCCAAATTTCCTGGGGCTTGATGTTAAGGCCATTCTGGCTGCTAACTATTCTAATCGTTTTTGGAAGTTTAAGCTTTCTGTTGGTCAGCCGTTTCATCGGCCAGTCCGTCCAGGTGCAAGGATCCAGCATGTATCCCACCCTGTACGATTCGGGACATTATTGGTTGAACCGATTCGCCTATGTCATCAATGAACCGAGGCAAAATGACATTATCGCGCTGAAAGATCCACGCGACAATACGCTGGAAGTCAAACGCATCATCGCGATGCCGGGCCAATCGGTTTATATCAAGGACGGCCGGGTTTATGTCAACGGCAAGCTGCTGGAGGAACCTTATCTGCCCGCCAAGACCCCGACCTATGCCTATGAAAAAAGCGCGGATGAGTTCATTTGCATCGGCAACAACGAATTCTTCGTCATGGGTGACAATCGCAACAACAGCACTGACAGTCGAACTTTCGGAGCGGTCCCGCGCCAGAATATCCTCGGCAAGGTGATTGAATAACCCGTTTTAATGCCAACCCCGGCCCGGCAGGGCAGTGTCTTGATCGGTTGTAGCGTCGAGCCTGCGGCTCGAAACCGGCGTACCGCGCCAACGCTGCAACAGCGCAATCAGGACACTGCCCCGGCCGGTACCCGCTTGCGTTAATTTTGCCCGGTGTTACCCTGTCAACCATGACAGGAACAAAGGTTGACGCAAACTCCGGATCGCAAATCGCCCGACTGGGCGAACGCGTTTTGCTCGGTGGCCAGATCTCCCGCAACGAGGCATTGACGTTGTTCAACCTCGAAAGCTCCGCCGACATTTTCGATCTGCTGGCCTGGGCCAACCGCATCCGCGAACATTTCAAGGGCAACAAAATCCACCTCTGCTCCATCGTCAATGCCAAGGCCGGCGCGTGCTCGGAAAATTGCAGCTTCTGCGCGCAATCTTCTTTCTACCAGACCGGCTCGCCCAAATACGGCTT
>CAZKTW010000319.1:0-4194 GCA_964555775.1 uncultured Bifidobacteriaceae bacterium
GGCCGGATTATTGGGCGGGACCAGTCGCCGTTTGGACCGGTGGTGCGGGTGCAACCGCCGGCGGACTGGATGGCGCTGGCGAGGCTGTCGGGAGTGCAGATAGTCGAGCCCTATCATCACCGGCGGCCGGCCAACGATCTGAGCCGGGTGATGACCGGGGTGGCGCCCGACGCGCTGGCGCCGACGAACTACATGAATTTAAGCGGGTCGAACGTGCTGGTGGAGGTGAACGATACGGGAATCAGCGTGGCGCATCCGGATCTGGCCGGGCGTATCTTTGGCGATTCGGTAAACCCGTTTGTCAATACCTTGATTGACGCCGACGGCCACGGGACGCACGTGGCAGGCACCATCGCGGGCAACGGTTCGATGTCCACGACGGTGACCACCGCGCCGGGTTCGATTATGCCGGGAACGAACGGGCAGTTTCGCGGCGAGGCGCCACTGGCCAAATTGCTGGCGATGGACCTGTTTGGGGATTCGGACCGGCAACTGCAGGAAGCGGCGGCGCAAACGAACGCGCTGATCTCGAACAACAGTTGGAATTACGGGAACGCCAGTTATGACCTGGCGGCGGCGAGTTATGACGCGGCTGTACGCGACGCATTGCCGGAAGCGACCGGTTCACAGCCGGTATTGTTCGTGTTTTCGGCGGGCAATGCGGGCAGTGGCGGGGATGATGGCGGCGGGGGAACGCCGGACACGATTCTATCGCCGGCCACGGCCAAGAACGTCATTACCGTGGGCGCGATTGAGGAGTTGCGCGGCATCACCAACCAGGTTACCAATGTGGATGGGACGGTGGGCACGCCCTGGCAGCCATGGACGGACTCGTCTTTTCAGGTGGCCGGATTTTCGAGCCGCGGCAATGTGGGCATCGGTTACGAAGGCACGTCGGGACGCTACAAGCCCGACGTGGTGGCGCCGGGGACGTTTGTGGTCTCGACTCGGTCCCAAGAATGGGATGAGAAGGCGTATTATAATCCCACCAATTTTACCTTTTCCGAATTTATCAACCAGAAAGTCGATCCCGGAACACTGAGCTTTTACCGGCTTTTCGTTCCGGGAAACGCCGTCGGAGTGATCATTCAAATTGTGCCGAACCTTCTTTCGACCTCGCCGTTTCCGACGAACCTCCCAATTTATGTGAGACGGGGAGGGTTGCCGAGGACCAATCTTTTTGATTTTGTGACCGCGAACGACCAGGTCTCCATTCCGCCCGACAGCGGCGGCAATATCCCGAACATCCAAGCCATTCAAAACATCGGGTTCAGGTATGGCGTTGGCAATACCAACAACACTACCATCAACTACGATATCATTTCCGAGCTCATCACCACCAACGATCTGGGGAATTATTTCCAGGTGTTGAGCAATTTGAACAATTCGCTGGATGGAAACGTACCGCCGCATTGGTACCGCTACGAAAGCGGGACGAGCATGTCAGCGGCGGATGTCTCGGGCGTGCTGGCATTGATGCAGGATTACTTCACCAACACGCTGCGCGCCAAACCCAGCCCGGCCTTGCTCAAGGCGATGGTCATCAACGGGGCGCGGGCCAATGGGAACTATGATTTTCAGGTCCAAAGCCCGATCAATTATCAGGGCTGGGGCCTGGTCAACCTGACCAATTCGTTGCCGGTGGGCCTGACCACAAACCTCGCGGCGGGGGGAGAATCGATGTTGATGCTGGACCAGAGCCCGGCCGGAGCGCTGGCGACGGGCGACGCGCATACGTATAACCTGGCATTGACCAATCCGGCGGTGGCCCTGGCGCTGCGCGTGACGCTGGCGTGGACGGACCCGCCCGGCGACCCCGCGGCGGCCATCAAGCTCGTGAACGACCTCAACCTTATTGTTACCAATCTCGATGATCCGACCAATCCGGTGGTTTATTATGGCAACGACATTCCGGCCTCGAGCATTTACAACCAGGCGGCAAACAACGGCACCAACGCGCCGAATTACGATTCCATCAACAACGTGGAAAACGTCTATCTGGCGCCGGGCACAGGCAGTAATTTCACCATCACCGTGCAGGGTTATCGCGTCAACGTCAACGCCGTCACGGCGCAAGCGAACAACGTGGTGCAGGATTATGCGCTGGTCATATCCAGCGGCAACGGCGAGGTGACGAATGCCTTCGCGGTGACGGACGGCGGGGTGCGGTCCAATCCCACGGCCGACCAGCAAATCACGACGGTGATCACGACGAATGCGCCGTTGCTCAACCAGTTCGTGGGCGCGAGCACGCCCTTGCTGGGGACCAACGCAGTTTCCATCGGCACCATTTTCGGACTGGACACAAATAACGTGCCCACGGCGTCCGTTCCCGGCTTCGGTTCCAATGCGGTCGTCACTCTCGGCATGACCAACCAATGGCATTTCTACGTGATCCACAACACCGGAACCAACAGCGACTTCACCAACGCGGCGTTCATCACCTTCATTCCCGACACGCTCTCGGTTCCGCGCACGGGCGTGTTTGCCGGCACGGTTGACAACGCCACGCGTCCGGAAGCGGACATTGACCTGTACGTGAGCACCGATCCAACCTTGACGAACCTCAATCCCGCCGCCATTTCCAATTGTGTCCACGGCACCCAGGTCGGATTTTCCACCGCCGGAGTCTTCAACGGCGTATCCCTCGGCCGCGGGGGCACGGAATTTGTCGCGGACATCCACTCCACGCCGGGCCAGATCTATTATGTGGGCGTGTATTCGGAGGACCAGCAGGCGTCGGAATATGGGTTCATCCCCATCTTTACGGACATTCCCTTCAGCCAGCCCGGGCCCAACGGCAGCCAGATCGTCAACGGGCTGAACGTGCCGGTGAACATTCCCGATGGCAGCACGGCCCATCCGGGCGTGGCCTACGTTTTTGCGCTGATGCCGACGCCCATGCAAATCGAGCGGGTCGTGGTCAACGATACGATTGCGCACCAGAATTTCGGCGATTTGCTGGGGACGTTCAGCCACGGCCAGGCGAACGGGTTGTCGGGCTCGATCGTATTGAACAACCACGATTCAGTCTTCAATACGTCGGGTATTTACACCAACAGTTATGACGACAGCGGCTTTGGGGACATCTCCGGCACGCGACCGTCGGATGGACCGGGCAGTTTGAAGGTCTTCACCGGCCAGCAGGCCATCGGCCCGTGGATCTTGACCGAGTCGGACACGTCGTTGACGCAAACCGGCAGCGTGCGGGGCCTGACCCTGAGAATTGATCCGCACCAGGACCTGACCAAGGGGATTAGAGCCACGCTCGGGCCGCTGGGCTGGTTCTACGGTTTCATCGATGTGCCTGTCGGCACGACCAGCCTGACGATATTGGCCACGAACCTGACAGGGACCGGGCCGGTGGATTTGTACGTCAACACCAACTCTTTGCCCACGTTGGCGGGCCCCAATGAGTTCGGGCCGGCGGGTCTGACCAACAACGGTTCGTTCGGGCCGTGGAACTCGATTACGATTAATTCGCCGGCGCCAGGCCGATACTGGGTGGGTTTGTATAATGAGAGTGTGCTGCCGCAGACGGTCTATGTCATCGCCAATCTCGTTCAGGGCCCGGTGCCCGGTGCGTCGGTTTTCACTTCCGCCGGCCCGGTGCCGCTGCTGGATGACGCGGTGACGAGCGATTTCGTATTCGTGCCGGTGAGCCAGGCCATCTCGTCGATGGAGGTGGGCCTGCGGGTGGATCATCCGCGCGTGTCCGACCTGGTGTTCCATTTGATCAGTCCGGCCGGCACGCGGGTGTTGCTGGTGGAGAACCGCGGCGGTACCAGCACCGCCGGCATGGGCGCAACCATCAATGTCACCAACATCGTCCCGGTCACGTCTTCGGGCGGCCCGACGGCGTCCAGCAGCATCATCAACGTGGCCATCAACACCGGGCTGCTGGCGATCTTCTATGATTTCTTCCAGGCGCCCGACCAGATGATCATTACCGACCAGAGCGGGGCCCAGATTTTCGATTCGGGCCTGATCAGCGGCAGCGGGGTGTTCAACGTGCCCTATACCAATTCGTCGTTCCTGACCATCACGATGAACCCGTTTGGCAATCCGGACCCGAACACCTTGTGGGATTACATGGTGGATGCGTTGCAGGCGCGACAAAGCTATCTGGTGCTGACCGAAGACACCAACCGGACCACCACCCCCATCAAGTTCGCCCCGCCACCGTTTGTGTCG
>CAZKTW010000320.1:0-4159 GCA_964555775.1 uncultured Bifidobacteriaceae bacterium
GCGGCTTGGTGTCCGCCGTGGCGTCGTCGGAGAGCAGCAGGTTTTTGTTCGTCTGCTTGGCGTCGGTCTTCTGAGCGATTTCCCGCACCAGGATCCGCCCATGAAAGACGCCCTTTGATCTGTCATCGAGGATGCCGTTGAAATACTCGTGGCTGGCACAATGCGGCTGGGCGTGTTCGACGATCATGTGATGGTCGGCAAGCTGCTCGCCCCGCGTCAGGTATAGGCCGTTGAGGATGCATTCCAGCCCTTCGCCCGCGAGTTTGGTGCGGATGTTGGTGCGCGAAAGCTTCGCGCCGAGCGCAAAGGAATGGACACTGACGTTGCTCGCGCGGCCCAGCAGGGCGGCAATCGTTGACAGATGAAAGGCGGTGTCGGCTTCATCCTGATATTTCACGTGTTCCAGCGCGGCGTTGTCCCCGGCGACGATTTCAGTGACGGCGTTGGTAAAATAAGCCGCGTTGTCCGTTGAAATGTAACTTTCAATGATCGTGGCGCGGCTGTTGGCGCCGATGATGACCAGGTTGCGCGGCTGGCTGGTTACGCCACTTTGCTTGGCGGCGGAGATGAAAATGAATTGGATGGGTTCGGCCACGGCGACCCCGGCGGGCACTTGCACGAAACCGCCGTCGGTGAAGAACGCCTGGTTCAACGCGGCAAAAGCATTGTCATCCGTCAACGCGGAAACACCGAACTGCTTTTTGATGGATTCGGAGTCCGCCACCAGCGCCCCCATCAGATTCGACGCCCGCACCCCATCAGGCAATCCCTGCACGGACGAGAGGGGCATTGAGTATTGTCCATTGATGAAAACGAGCCGGGGACCGGGCAGCTGAGTGAATATATGTTTTTCCAGCGCTGCCCGGGCGGCGGCATCATTGACCGGTTCGCCGGCAGGCTGAAGCGGCAGCTTTGCCAGCGGGGCCAGATTGGTGAAACGCCAGTCTTCGTCCTGCAACGTCGGAAAGCCGAGGTCCATGAAGCGCGCGATGCCGGCCTTGCGCAGCGGCAGCAGCCAGGATGGCTGCAACGCCGATTCAAAACGGCTGAAGTTTTCGAGAAACGGCCCGAGGTCTGGTTTTGACGGCTTTCGCATCATGATTTAATCATCCAATTATAATAATTAGACCGTCAATTTCCCATGCCCGGCGGCGCTGCGCAAGCCCGGAACGCAAATCCTGGGAGCGCCGGCGCTCCCAGGCAAGACCGCCTGAAGCCATGACGGCAAACGTTGGCGTCCTCGCATCCGTGTGCTAACATGTCGTCGTGTTGACGCAAGATGACATCAAGAACGCGCTGAAAGCCGTCAAGTATCCCGGCTTTTCGCGCGACATCGTTTCCTTCGGGCTCATCAAGGAAATTTCCGCGGCCAATGGCGCGGTCAGTGTCGTGATGCAATTGACCACGGCCAATCCCGACGCCGCGCGGCAGATCAAGGAAGACAGCGAGCGGGTGGTGCAGGCGTTGCCGGGGGTGAAACGCGTCCTGGTCGAAGTCAAACAACCCGCGGCCGGATCGCCCGGGGCCACGGGAGCGTTGGCGAACCAAAATCGCGTGCCGGGCGTGAAGCGCGTCATTGCCATTGCGAGCGGCAAGGGTGGCGTCGGCAAATCCACGTGTTCGGCAAACCTGGCTTGCGCATTGAAGCATCTCGGCGCGCGGGTCGGTCTGCTCGATTGCGACATTTATGGCCCCAGCATTCCGCTGATGATGGGGGTTCATGAGCGTCCGACGGTCAGTGCAAGCGAGCGGCTGGTCCCGCCAATCAATCACAGTGTCAAAGTGATGAGCATCGGGTTGTTGCTCGAGAACGACCAGCCGGTGATCTGGCGCGGGCCGATGATTTCGAAAACGATCCAGCAATTCTTGTTCGCCGTGGAATGGGGCGAGGTGGATTTCCTGCTGGTGGACCTGCCGCCGGGCACGGGTGACGCGCAACTTTCACTGTGTCAGGCCGTGCCGCTGGATGGCGGCGTCATCGTGACCACGCCGCAGGAGGCGTCGCTCGGCGTGGTGCGCAAGGGCATAGCGATGTTCAAGAAGGTCAACGTGCCGCTGCTCGGCATCGTTGAGAACATGAGTTATTTTACCACCCCCAACGGCGAGCGGGTTGAAATTTTCGGTCATGGCGGCGGCCGGGCTGAAGCCGTGCGGCAAAACATCCCGTTCCTGGGGGAGATTCCGATCTTCACCGAAATCCGGGAGGCCGGCGATCGCGGTGTGCCGATTGTGGTATCGGCGCCGGATAAACCAGCCGGGCAGGCATTCATAAGAATTGCGGAGACATTGAGAAAAGGGCAGGCATGAATAAATTGCAACCCTCTGTGAAAAATTTGCAACATGTTAATGTTAAACAACTTATTTCAGTTGCATGCCAGGGGGCAAAGTTTTAACGTGAGGGTAACAGAACTATTTCAATTATGTCGAACGCTGCAAAAGAAACATCGTCGGCGAGCGATTTGCTGAAGAATTCCTCACTCTACCGTGAATTTCAGGCGGAACGGGAGGAAATCCTCAAGCACAAGTGGATTGAGTCGGAAAAGGCCGGGCATGACATCGGCTTCGAGCGGGCATTGACCGAGTGGATCATCAAACACCGCTCCAGTTGGCGCAAGGCCCGTCAGGCGGCCGCCACGAACTGAATTGGACTGACAACAATTGTTCCTTTAACGCGGCCCGGCGAGGCGGCGAAGGAAGCCATGAACGCAAAACCAGCGACGCGAATCGGCTCCGCCCGGCGGAGAGGTTCGCGATTTTATTTTTCCAGCCAGCGGTCCCGACATTTTGCCTTTCGAGGATGTTTCCGGCCCTCGACGCTCAACTCTCAACCTGTAACCTGCTTTCATGCCTGAGGCCACTGTCATCCTCGATGCGGTGGCAACCCAGCGCGCACTGACACGCATCGCGCACGAAATCGCCGAACGCAACGAGGTTGGCGCGGAAGTCGTGTTGATTGGCATTCCCGCCGGTGGCGACCACCTCGCCCACCGGTTGAGCAAAATCCTCTCGGGCATCTGGAGCCAGCCGGTGCCCGTCGGCATCCTTGATGTGTCGATGCATCGCGACGATCTCGACCAGCGCGCGGCGCCGAAGGTCTTTCCCACCGTCATCCCGTTTGACGTGACGGGCAAGACCGTGGTGCTGGTGGACGACGTGCTGTTCAGCGGCCGCACGACGCGCGCCGCCATGGATGCGCTCAATGATTTTGGCCGGCCAAAAAAAATCCAGCTCGCGGTGCTGGTTGACCGCGGCCACCGTGAATTGCCCATCAAGGCGGACTTTGTCGGCAAGAACGTGCCGACGTCGCTGGAGGAAAAGATTTCCCTGTTCCTGGTCGAGGCGGGGGCGCCCCGGGACGAGGTGATTTTGAAAAAGCAATGAGCTGGAACCGCAAACATCTGCTCGACATTGAATCGCTGACGGTCGATGAGATCACGACGGTGCTCGACACGGCGAAAGCGTTCAAGGTCGTGGGCGAACGCGCCATCAAGAAGGTCCCGGCGTTGCGCGGCAAAACCGTGGTCAACCTGTTCATCGAACCGTCCACGCGCACCCGCATCAGCTTTGAACTGGCCGAACAACGGTTGTCGGCGGACATCATCAACTTCACGGCCGAGGCCTCGTCGTTGAAAAAAGGGGAGACGCTCAAGGACACCGCGCGCAATCTCGAGGCGCTCAACGCCGATTTTATCGTCATGCGCCACAGTGCGTCCGGCGCAGCGCACTTTCTGTCACGCGTGCTCAATGCCCACGTCGTCAATGCCGGCGACGGGGCGCACGAACATCCCACCCAGGCCTTGCTCGACGCCTTCACCATCCGCGAGCGCAAGGGGAAGATTGCCGGGCTGAACGTCACGATCCTGGGCGACATCCTTTACAGTCGCGTGGCGCGTTCGGACATCTGGGCGCTGACGAAACTGGGGGCGCAGGTCACGCTTTGCGGGCCGTCCACGCTGGTGCCCAAAACGTTCGAGCAGATGGGTTGCCGCGTAACCCACGACATGGAGGAAGCCATTCGCGAGGCCGACATCATCAACCTGCTGCGCATCCAGCATGAGCGCCAGCGGAAGACCATGTTCCCCAGCATCAACGAATATTCGCAGTTGTTCGGACTCAACAAGGCCCGCCTGGCCAAAACCAAACCGGATGCGCTCATCAT
>CAZKTW010000321.1:0-4153 GCA_964555775.1 uncultured Bifidobacteriaceae bacterium
GATGACGGCGGTCACGCCCTTGTCCTTGAGCCAGCGGAAGAGCCGGCGCAGCTCGGCACGCAGGATGGCCTCGTTGCGAAAGCCGGCGAACAACGCTTCCAGCGTGTCCAGCACCACGCGTTTGGCGCCGATGGAATCAATCGCGTGATTCAGCCGGACGAACAACCCTTCCAGGTCATACTCGCCGCTCTCCTCGACCTCGCTCGGTTCGATGTGGACGTAATCAATTACAATTTTTTTGCGCCGGACCAGGCCCGCCAGGTCAAATCCCAGCGACGCGACGTTGGCCTTCAACTCCACTTCTGTCTCCTCGAAGGCCATGAACACGCCCGGCTCGCCATGCTGCACCGCGCCACGCACGAGGAATTCGGCGGCCAGCAGCGTCTTGCCGCACCCCGCGCCACCGCAGACCAGGGTGGGCCGCCCGCGCGGCAACCCGCCGCCGGTGATTTCATCGAGACCCTGGATGCCGGTGGGACACTTGGGCAAACGCGTCGCCTGGGAGGCGGGTTTATGACCATTATTTTTCATTTGGAGCATTCTTTCACCAAGGTGGGTAAATTCGTTTCACAAAAATTCATGGCCTGGTTTCAGCGGGCTCCGTCAGCGCCCCCCCACGGCTTGCCCGAACGGAATTTGTGCAGTGATGGTCGTGCCTTCACCTGCGGCGGACTCGACATCAAAACGGCCACCGACCATCTCCAGCCGTTCTCTCATGCCAAGCAAACCCAGGCGATTGCCCCCCCGGGCCAGCAATACCCGTTGCACCTGGAAGGATTTCCCGTCGTCTTTTATCTTCATGCAGATCCAATCCGGCAGTTTCTGGATGTTGATCTCCACCCGGCTGGCTTTTGCGTGGCGGGCCACATTGGTGAGCCCTTCCTGGGCGACGCGAAAGAGCACCGTTCGCCGGGTGGTGTCCAATCGTTCCACTCCTGCAAAGGCCGTCAAACGGGTATGGACGCCGGTCCGCGCCGTAAAGTGTTTCATGTAGGTGTGCAGGGCCGGAATCAATCCCAGATCATCCAGCACCGCCGGGCGCAATTCGCGGGCGAACCGATGGATGATGTCCACCGATTTTTCCACCAACCTTTGCGTACGGACGATGTTGCGGTTAAAGCCCTTGAGGTTGCGCCCGGCCTCCTGTTTCAGGGTGGCCAGCCGGATGTTGATGCCCGTCAGGGTCTGGGCGACGACATCGTGCAACTCGCGGCTGATGCGCTTGCGCTCCTCTTCCTGCGCCTGCAATACCTGACGGGAAAGATGGCGCAAATGTTCCTGCATGTAGCGCGATTGCTTCAGTGACCGGCTCAAGTGTCGCTCACTTTGCTTGAGGGATTCCTCCACCGCCCGCCGCCGGACAATCTCCTGTCGCAATTCCTCGTTGGAAACCGCCAGGGCCTCCATACGGCGTTGCGCCTCCTCCGCCCGCTTGAGCGCCGTGATGTCGGAGATGACCACCCGGCACCATTTTTGGGGACCGCGGATGGAGACTGCGGACGTGCCGTGGAAGTCGGCCCAGAAAACGGTGCCGTCCTCGCGCTGCAGAGGCGCCTCACAAACCTTTTTCCCGGTCCCGGCAAAGACTTGTTCGAGAAATCTCAGGAAGGTTCGCCGGCTTGGCGGGGCGATATAAGACGGCAGGCGCCGATTGATGAGCGCGGCCCGTCCCGCGCCCAGCAAGGCCGCTCCGGTCAGGTTCACCTCCAGGATCCGACCCACTTCATCCAGGGACAAATAACCGACCGGGGCGAAATCGTAGAGGTCGGTAAACTTCTCCAGCAACGCTTCCATCCGATCGCGGGATTCCTGCAGCTCGGCGTTCTGCATCTCCAGCTCGACATGGTGAACCTGCAATTCGTGGAGCAGCCGTTGCGGGTCGACGGCTGACTTCGAATCCCCGACCTTCGGCCGCACCGGCTTTTGCCGCAGCCGGGCTTCCGCGCGGTCACGCAGTTTGGCCGTCTTGACGGAGGGAACCGGCCGGGTTTGCAGGGTGGGGCGCTTCATGGTTTACGGGATTGCCGCGCCTTCCCGCCGGCCTTTGGGGTTTGCTTGGGGGCCGCGATCACCACCGGCGCCCGCTGGCTGCCTTTGGCGTGTTTCGTCGATTTATCCGTGACATGCTTTTCCAGCGCGGCGTGTTTCTCCCGCAATTGCGCTTCCAGGGTCTTGGCCACGGTGATGTCGGCAAAGGTGATCACCACGCCGTCAATGCGGTCGTCATGCGTCCGGTAAGGCATGATGCGCACCGTGAACCAGCGTCCGTCGCGCGCGTTGACCGGTTTTTCTGCAAAGCCCAGTTTCCGCAACACCTCGTGGGCGTCGTCCGACAATTCCGGGTACAGTAAATCGGAAGCCAGGTCGGTGATCGGCCGGCCCACATCGCCCGGAATGAGCTTGATGATCTTCGTCGCCTGGGTGGTGAACCGGCGCACGTTGAGATCATTGTCCAGAAACAGCGTGGCGATGTCCGTGCTGTTCAGCAGGTTCTTCATGTCGTTGTTGGACCGGGACAGCTCGTCCACCTTGACCTGCAACTCGGCGTTGACGGTCTGGAGTTCCTCGTTCAGCGACTGCATTTCCTCCTTGGAGGTGGTAAGCTCCTCGTTGGTGGACTGCAGTTCCTCGTTCGTGGATTGCTGTTCCTCGTTGGTGGACCGGAGTTCCTCCTGCGAGGACTGCATTTCCTCGCGGATGGTTTGCGCCTCCAGGCGCGCCTGCTGGTATCGCTTTTCCAGTTCCTCCAGCCGGGGGTTGCGGGCGGGAGTTTTCCCCGCCTTCCCCGGGCGCGCCGGCGCCTGGGTTTCCGCTGGCGCGGCCACTTCGGCAAACACGACCATCACCAGTCCCCGCAGTGGTTCCGGTTGGTCAAGTCGCTGGACCGTGATGTCCACGTACGATTTTCCGCCGTTGGTTTCGACGTTGGGCCCGCGGACCACCACAGCCTCTTTCTGGTCGAGGGCCTTGTGGAAGGCGTTGCCGAGATCGTAGCGCAGGGCTTCGCGGGCCATGGCAAAAACATTCCAGTTGGCCTTGCCCGCGGCGGGTTCCAGATATTTGCCGGTCCGGCCGCTCACGTAGAGGATGTTGCCCTTGTCATTCACCAGCACCGCCGGCGGAGAGAAACGTTCCAGGACCAGTTGATCCGCCAGGGACTGGAGGTTGGGCTGCGGTGCTGAGGCCGGGTATGGCTCGGTCCCCGCGGGCAGGGGCGGCGCAAAGGAGGCGGGGAACTCGATCGGCTCCGGCCGCAAAGCGGACTCCTTCCGCTGAAAAATCCGCAGTTTGCCATTGAGGGGGGTGAACAGGTCGGTAAAGGTTCCGATGCTCTCCGCGCTGCCGAGCAACAGGATGCCACCGGGAGCGAGGCTGTAATGAAACAGCGGAATGAGCTTCTTCTGCATCTCCGGCGTCAGATAAATCAGCAGATTGCGGCAGCTCAAAATATCCAGCTTGGTGAAAGGTGGATCCATGATGAGGCTCTGTGTGGCAAAGACGACCATCTCCCGGATTTCCTTGGTTACCCGGCAGCCGTGGGCCTCTTTTTTGAAGAACCGGCACAATTGCTTTTGCCCCACGTCCGCGGAAATATTTTCCGGATAGAGGCCCTGGCGGGCCTTGTCGATCGCGTCCTTGTCCAGATCGGTGGCAAAAACCTGCAGCCCCAGTTTCTTCCGGGGCTTGAGCGCCTCCATCGCCCCCTTGAACACCATGGCCAGGGAATAGGCCTCCTCTCCGGTGGAACAACCAGGCACCCACGCCCGCAGGATCTGGCCGGCTGGCCGGCCGGCCAGGAGCGCCGGCAGGATCTTTTTGCGCAATTCGTCCCAGGCGGCGGGATCGCGGAAGAAGCTCGTCACGCCGATCAACAACTCCTTGAAGAGCAGGTCCAGCTCCTGGGAGTTTTCCTGCAGGTACCGGACATAGGCGGCAATTTTTCCAATCTGATGAATGCCCATGCGCCGCTCGATCCGGCGGTAGAAAGTGTTTTTCTTGTAGAGCGAAAAGTCATGGCCGGTGTGGGTGCGCAGCAGGATGACCGTCTTTTCCAGGGCGCTCTGCGTCTTGTCCTCCAGCGGCAGATCGTGGGTGCGGCCCAGGGGTGTGCGCTTGAGATAGGCGAGGATCCTCCCGGGCAGATCGTCCACGG
>CAZKTW010000322.1:0-4143 GCA_964555775.1 uncultured Bifidobacteriaceae bacterium
AAATCAACCGGGTGAACAACCTGCCAGGAAATGCCTACCACCCGCAGAAAATAATTAGTTTTGCAAATTACCGTGGGGCCGCCGATATGCTGCCGTCGGGCGAAATGATTTGGGTTGGCTGTTCCATCACGCCGGAATTGAAGGAACTCCACCACACGGCTTGGAGTCTGATTGCCGTTGGTGGTTTGATTTTATTGGTGGGCCTGACTGGTGGTTGGTGGATGGTTTCACGGGCAATCCGCCCAATTCAGAATATCAGCGCCACGGCGGTGAAGATTTCCGCCGGCGATTTGTCGCAACGCATCAACGCCGCCGAGGCCGAAAGCGAACTCGGCCAGCTCGCTGCCGTCCTCAATTCCACCTTTGCCCGGCTGGAAACCGCGTTTGCCCAACAGCGTCAGTTCACCGCCGACGCCGCGCATGAACTCCGCACGCCAGTATCCGTCATGCTGACACAAACACAGACCGCCCTGAACCGCGAACGCAGCGGCGCCGAATACCGCGAGACGCTCGAAGCCTGCCAGCGCGCCTCCCAGCGAATGCGAAAGCTGATTGAATCGCTGCTCGCGCTGGCCCGCCTCGATGCCGGGCAGGAAACCCTGAAACGGCTGCGTTTTGATCTTTCCAAAATGGCCAATGATTGTGTGGCGCTGGTACAGCCGCTCGCCCATGAGCGCGACGTGAAAATTCTTTCCGAACTTGTACCGTTGGAAATCACCGGCGATTCCGAACGACTGGCGCGGGTCGTCATCAACCTGCTCACCAACGGCATCCAATACAACCGGCCGGGCGGCGAAGTGCGTGTCAAATTGGAAGCGCAAGGGAATCTGGCCGTGTTGACGGTCAGTGACACCGGGCTGGGAATTTCAACCGAGGATTTGCCCCGCGTGTTCGAACGGTTTTATCGCGGAGATAAATCACGGACGGTTTCCAACGGCAATGCGGGATTGGGTCTGGCCATTTCCAAGGCCATGGTCGAGGCGCATGGCGGGACCATTGAGGTCTCCAGCCGGCCGGAGGTCGGAACCACCTTCACCGTTATTTTGCCAGCACTGTAGGGCAGCCGTCTCGCCTGCCCAGCGCCAGGCGTCGCGAGGTGATTTTCTGGCTCGCGCTGAAGCGCCCGCTGGACAGGGGAGACGCCTATCCTACTCTAGCGCAGGAAAAGTTCCGCCGCCGAATCCGCAAAGCGCAGTCCCTGCGAAGTGAGTTGAAACCGTTGGGCGTCCCGGGCCGCCCAGCCGCGGGCGGTCAGTTGCTCCATTTCGTGTGACCATTCGTTGCGCAAATCAAACTTCGTCACGCGCTCGAATTCTTCAAACTGCCAGCCGACGTTCATGCGCAGGCCGAAGGCGGCGGTTTCGCCGGCGCGTTTCAGCGGAGGCAGTTCCTCGCGCGATTCGATGGCGCGTTTCCCCTTTTCCAGTTGCTCGCAATAAAGCTGCGTATTGGACCAGTTTTTGGTCCGTATGCCGCGCACATAACCCGTGGCGCTCGGGCCCAGTCCATAAAACGAACCGCCCCGCCAGTAATTCACGTTGTGGCGGCAGGCAAAACGGGGAACGTCCGCAGTCCCCGGTCGAAAGTCCACTGTCAGGTTGTAGCGGGGCACAGACTGTGGACTCTGGACTGTGGACTCTTTGGGCTTCGATCCCCGCGCGAAATTGGCCACTTCGTACTGTTGAAATCCCGCTTCCGTCGTTTGCTCGACGAGCTGTTCATACATGTCGCAGGCGAGGTCCTCGTCCACATCGAATTCACCGGCCTTCATCTGCGTGAACAGCGGCGTATCATCTTCGTAAATGACTTCGTAACTGGACAGATGTTCGCTGCCGAGCGCCAGCGCCTCGGCCAGAGTCGCCCGCCAGATTTCCATCGTCTGGCCGGGAATCGCGAACATGAGGTCGAGGTTGAGATTTTCAAACCCGGCCCGGCGCAGGATGTCGAACGACTTGAAAACCATGTCGCGGGTGTGGATGCGGCCAAGACGGTCTAGCAGGGCTTCGTCGAGCGACTGCACCCCCATGGAGATGCGGTTGACGCCGAAGTCGCGGAGCAGTCTGGCCTTGTCGGCTGAAACGGTCGCGGGATTGCATTCGACGGTGAATTCTTCCGCGCCCAGGAGGTTGAGCCGTTCGAGGGTGCGGAGAACCTGTTCCCACTGGCGGAGGTTCAGGAGTGACGGCGTGCCGCCGCCGAAGAAAATCGTCCGAGGTTTGAGATCATCCGCCACCAGTTCCAGTTCCCGGATGAGCGCGGCGACATAGCGATTGATGAGGTCGCCGCCGGATGGTTCGGAATAGAAGGCGCAATACGCGCATTTCTGGGCGCAGAACGGGACGTGGAGATACAGGCTTTCGACCTTGGTGGTAACAAAACCGGCCATGGGGGAAGCATACGGCCTTCGCTCATGGCTGGCGAACGAAAAACTCCCGCGTCGCGGGATTTACCTGGCGGAGGCGCCGGCCTTACGGCGGCGATACCCGCTGGACATTCTGGGCTTTGAGGCCCTTGTCGCTGGGGACAACTTCGAAGGAGACTTCGTCGCCTTCATTGAGGGTCTTGAATCCCTGGCCGATGATGGACGTGTGATGAACGAAAACGTCCTGCCCGGAATTTTGGGCGATGAACCCGAACCCTTTTTTGTTGTCGAACCACTTAACTTTGCCGCTAGCCATAATTAAACTCCTGAGCTGTTGAGGCGCTTCTCAAAAATAAAAAAAGACACAACTGATTTCAGTCGTGCCCCCCTCACTTTTTAAAAGTGTTCATGCCTCAATTAAGTGAGGCCATCTTAAAAGCCGTCTGGTCAATGTCAAGCGGAAGTTGCAAACAAGTTACCGACATAATATTGTGCAAATATTAGACACGGCTTTTGGCAATCACCGGCCGCAACCCAGCCCTACACCTGCAAGGCCTGATTCAAAAGCTCCGGCAGATAGTTTCCAATGGTAGCCTCGCTGACGACGAGAGTGGCGCCGGCTTGTTGCGCGGCAGCCTGCAACTCCGTCGCCTGTTCACCAGCAAAGGCAATGATGGGAATGTGCTGGGTGGCGGCATCCGCCTTCAAGGCGGCGATGCCGCGGCATACATCATCGTGCTTCGACTCCAGATCCACCACCACCAGCATCGGGCCATCGGTTTGAGCGCAACGCAGGAGGGCCGGCAGATCGTTGGCGGTCTGGACCCGGTAATTCAGATCCTGCAGGCGGTTTGCCAACTGGCTCCCGGGCAGCAATTTCTCGTAAAAAACCAACGCGAGCGGTTGCGTCATGCAAACAGCGTGGCGGGTAAACAGGAAAAATGCAAAGCTGTTTTTATCAAATGCGGTTTTACATCTTTTTTACAAACCTTTGACCCGTCCCTGACAACTTCCGCCGGCCATCCGGCACAGTGGCAGCATGAATAAAACGCTGCTTACCCTTGGTCTGGCGACCGGTCTGGCTGTCAATCTGTTCGCCGGAGAAACCCTGCATCTGAACCTGGTCCCGGACCGCGACGTCCTGTTGCGGGGCTCGCCGCAGGAGGTCGTCGTGAAGATTGACCTCAGTGCGATCACGGACCGGCAAAAGCACCGGCGTACGCCGCTCAACCTCGCGATGGTGCTGGACAAGTCCGGTTCGATGACCGGCGCCAAGCTGGAGAAAACCAAACAGGCCGCCATGCAACTGGTGGACCGTCTGGCGCCCAACGATGTTTTTTCCCTGGTCATTTTCAGCGACAATGTCCGGGTGCTGGTGCCGGCGCAGAAGGTTGAGGACAGGGAAGCGCTCAAGGAAAAGATTGAAAGCATCGAGGCGGGCGGCAGCACGGCCCTGTTTGCCGGGGTCAAGGACGGCGCCCGGCAGATCCAGGAATACTTTTCCTCGAAACGCATCAACCGGGTCATCCTGCTTTCCGACGGACTCGCGAATGTCGGCCCCAGTTCCCCGCGCGACCTGCGCCAACTCGGACGGCAACTCGCCGAATCGGGCATTTCCGTCACCACCATCGGCGTCGGGGACGACTACAACGAGGATTTGATGGCCGGCCTGGCGGAGGCCAGCGACGCCAATTATTATTATGTCCAGGACACGGAGAAACTTCCGGAAATCTTCGCCAAGGAACTCGGCGAACTGCTCACCGTCGCCGCGCGGGATGTGC
>CAZKTW010000323.1:0-4140 GCA_964555775.1 uncultured Bifidobacteriaceae bacterium
GGATGAAGTCCACGAGGTTCGAGCGAAACGCGGGCTTGTTGGTGAGGTAGGCGGCGTAGCCGAGAAACACGCGAACCTGATTCAGGTTGAGCCGTTTGGCGTAATCCATGTCGCGCGCCGTTTCCGCCGAACTGTAGGTGAGCCACATTTCATTGTGGCCAATGGGAGCGGCGGATTGATAATTGAATCCCCGGATTTTGGAAACGTCGGGAATTTGTTTTTGAACTTCCTGGGCGGAGCAGAAAAAATTCAACGCGGTTGAGGCGAGAAGGATTAAAAATAATTTCAATGTTTTCATCGTCGGCGGTTTGTGACTGGACTTCATTGTTTCGGGTTGAAGGTTTCAGCCTAAACGATTCACCGCTGCAAGTCGCCGGGATTTTCCGGCGTGCCGGGTTCGTCGAGCAATTGAATTGAAGACGCCGGGCCGAGGTCGGGATTTTTCCACTGACTCAACGCCCAGACGACTTTTTTCTCCGGCGTCACTTCCAGCACCTGCACCGTGCCGGGCCAGAGCGCGGTGTCTTTCAAAGCGGGACACCAGTTGCAAATCACCGTGTTGCCGTTCGCGAGACGGCCCGCCTCCTGGAACACGAAAAATTTATAGTCCGGCGCGTCCTTCTGGGAAAACTCCCAGACGATTTCGCCCTGTCTATCGACTTCCAGAACGGTGGCCGGGCCAACCGTGATCAACGTATTGCCGTTCTTGAGCCGCGCCGCCCACCACGGAGTTCTATACGGGGCTTTGATGGCATACGTCCAGATGGCTTTCCCGTCCGCGTCGTATTCCACGACTTTGCCGGCATCCGCATGCGCGGCGAGAAACGTGCCGCCCTTGGTCAGACGGACGCGGCGGAACTGCATGTGCGGCTTGTCCGGGTTGGGAACGGGCAGCGTCAATTCCTTTTCCGTTTTGCCAGTCGTCGTGTTGACGAGCATCAATTTGTCGGGATTGCCGTTCTGCATGACCAGCACATGATCCAAGCCGATGGGCTGTATGGAATGAATCTCCGCGCTTGTACCGGGCGTATCCATGTTCCAGATGATTTTTTTGTCGGGCGTCACTTCGCTCGCGCCGACCTTGCGGCAGAAAACAATGTTGCCATTGGAAAGCATCGTGGCGTCGCCCAATTCCTGAAGCGTGACGTTAGTGCCGCTCGTGGCCTTGATCGGTATGGAATAGCTCCACGCCACCTTGCCGTCACGGACGACGAAAATGGTCTGGTCACGGTTGCCGCGATGATCCCACTCGCCGGTGTAAACGAACGGATGCTGCGTGAGTCCTTTGCCGGGCAGAACGGCGGGGGCATAAGAAACGGCGTTGGTCGCCACGACCGGCGCATTGGTGGCGGCGGAATTGGTGGCGGCGCAAAAGCCGTTCAGCGCGGTTGAAGCGACGGGGATCAACGCCCATTTCAAAATTTTCATGGCAGGATGTTTAATCAGTGTTCCGATTCGCCCGGGTTTTCCGGGATGCCGGGGTCGTCGAGGATTTGCACGGCGGTGGCATCGCCGAGGTCTTTCCAGTCTTGCAGCACCCAGACGACTTTCTTGTCGGCCGTCACTTCGACCAGTTGCGGCCCTTTGCCGGCGCCGCCGCGCGAGCAGAAAATGGTGTTGCCGTTGGCGAGGCGCGTGCAGCTTTGCGGCGCCTGACTGAAACGAAACGCTTCGGGCAAATCAGCGTTCTTGAATTCCCAGACCGTCTCGCCCTTGGGATTGACCTCGCGCGTGAGGTTGTCGCGTTCGTCGGTGATCAGCGTGTTTCCGTTCTTGAGCCGGAGGGCGGCCCACGGCGAATTGATCGGGTAGTTCCAGATTTCCTTAAAACTGTTATCGAACTCCACGACTTTGCCCTGGCTCAGGCAGGAAACGAGATAAGTTCCCTGTGCGGTGCAGCGGGCGCGGCGGAACTGGCCGTGAATGCTCTTGGAATTGGTTGACTCCGGGTAGGGCAGCTGGTGGTTGACTTCCACCGCGCCGGTCTTGGTGTTGACGACCATCAAGCGGGGCGGCAGGCCGTTCAAGACGAACATCACCTTGTCCAAGCCGATGGGCTGGCAGGCGTGGACTTCCGTGTGATTGGTGTCGGCGGGAACCGAACAATCATAACGCCACACCACTTTTTTGTCCGGCGTGATTTCGGCAAGGTATTGCATCCGGGTGAACAGGATGTTGCCGTTGGAAAGCATCCACACGTCGTCGTATTCGTAGCCCTTGCCGGTCTGATAAGTCCAGAGCACCTTGCCGTCGTTGACGAGATACATTTTGGTGTAATTCTCGCCGACGTAGAGCATCGGGTGCTGCGCCAGTCCTTTGCCGGGCAGATCGGCGGGCATGACCGCGTTGGTCCATTTGGCCGGGGGCGACTCGGTTTCCGCCGGCCCCATCGCGGGCACATTGGTGGCAGTGAAGCGGCCAAGCTGGTTCATGCACGGTGTCGCCGACGAGGAGGCGGCGGCGGCGCGAGAACTGGACAAAATGGCGGCCAGACCAATGGCCGAAATTATTGCCGGCAAGGAAGCGAGTTTTGCGTTCATCGTTTTTTGAAAAGTTGGTTTAATTGGTTTGTTTTGTTCTGATCTGTCTTCAATGTTTATTTCACCGTGATGAGTTCATCGTCCTTCGGATCCACTTCCACCGTTATGTCCTTGTATTCGTCGAACAAACCCTTGTTGTGAATTTGAATCGCAAAAGGCCCGGTTTTGCCGGCTGTCGGATCGTGGAAATCCACCACTTCAACCGCCTTGCTGCCGGGCGGCTGGGCGACGGCCATGCGCGCCGTTCCTTTTGAAGCATCCACAAGAAGTTCCACGCGGCTCCAATCGTGCGGATCAAATTTGGGATGCGGGTGGGACGTGAATTCCCCCTTGCCCGCGTTGTTATGGCCGGGGCGATAATCCCAAGTGTAACCGGGTGGCGGCTGGATTTGGACGGCGGCCAGGGCGTCCAGCGGTTTTTTCCCATCTTCCGGGCGCGTGCCAAAAAACAGAACGCAGGGCATGTGATCAGGCTTGGTTCCCGAAACATGGCGCACGGTGAACATGAGCCGGTAATGGCTGTAATCGTTCTTCGTGTAAAGGACTCCACGATCCACGCCCGTGTTGGCCATCACGCCATCCTTGACCATCCAGCCGGTCGCCGCGCTCGGCGACAACTCCGCCGGATAAGCGTCTTCAATGAGTATTTTATTCAACCGCGCGAGATCCAGTCCCTGCGGATTTTTTCCGAGAAGTTCGCGCGTTTCCGGCCGCAACTGGACATTCTTAAAACGGCTTTCGTCATAAATAGACGCGCCGGAAACAATTTTGTTGAGAGCTTTCGCCACTGCTGATCTGACGGCCTTGACATTTGCATTCGTCGGCGAGAACCCGGCCAGACTCGATCTGTTTGCCTCATCCAGTTCCCCGCTCAAGAACACGGATACGGCGTCCGATTTGTCCGTAAGCTTTTTGGCGAAAGCCGTCAGGTCGGTGAAGCTGCCGCCGTCAAACGTGGCGGCGCCATTCTCGGCATCAATCCAGCCATCGAGAGTTTTGCCGTCGAAGAGCGGTATCATCCCCGGCGACGCGGGAACCTGCTGGCCGTAAAGCGAACCCGTGAGGGAAAAGGCCAGGCTCAAAGCCACAGGAAAGAACAGTGTCCGAATCACGGCGCGCATAATTTTGTCGGTGGTGGAAAATGACAGAGGTTGATTGTTTATGCCACAAATTCGTCGTCGGCTTTAGAGACGTATAGACCCATTATAAGTTACCAGGGTTACAATTTTTCAAATCACGGCGACTGCAACCGGTAATAATTTTGCGGCGCGTTGGCATCCATGGTGTTGGTTAGATTGAAATTACCGTTGCTGTCAAACTGGTTGGTGAGCAGGCACGTCCAGTTGCCCATGGGCATGGCGAGGTTGGTCGAGGCCAAAAGATAAAAATTGGCATTGGCCACGCCGCCCGTGCCGCTCATCACGAGGCTGCTGCCGTCGCCAGAAACTGAAATCGCACCAATCTGCGGCGGTGCCGCCACCACGCTCAAAACACCGCTGGCGTTCAGGGAGTTGGTGTTCCATGCCATCCCGCTGCCCGGCGTGACCGGGGAGATGTTGGTGAAGGCGCCGCTGTAATTCACCGCTTGGAACAGGGTGAA
>CAZKTW010000324.1:0-4136 GCA_964555775.1 uncultured Bifidobacteriaceae bacterium
GCAGCGAGGACTTGCCGACG
This sequence comes from uncultured Bifidobacteriaceae bacterium, assembly GCA_964555775.1. Taxonomy (GTDB): domain Bacteria; phylum Verrucomicrobiota; class Verrucomicrobiia; order Limisphaerales; family UBA11358; genus UBA11358. The sequence continues at coordinate 21 of CAZKTW010000324.1, forward strand.
TTGGACCGGCCGATGAAGGCGAATTCAGGCAGGGATTCGTCCGGACACGAATCCAGATCCGGAGCACTGCAGTCAAAAATGGCAGACGAAATTTCCATGCTTGGCAACCTGGTGTCAATTGTCGCAGCAAACCCGTCTCACCGATACACCTATTTTCGGGGAACGTCCGCCCATGTGTGGGTGACAAATGAGAAATAAAGTTTAAACACTCGCCCTCATCCCGGCCTTCTCCCCCGGGGAGAAGGAGAATCGTCGGCTGTTTCACAGAAAAATCTACGACGGAATTGGCCGGACAATCATTGGGTGATCGACAGACAGACAAAGGCTATTCCCTCTCCTTGGGGAGAGGGTCAGGGTGAGGGGGGTGGCAAATGCAGCGTTAAGGAGCCGGTGATTTTGCCTGGGATTTGGCCTGCATAGGTTGGTCGGCGGTTTCCTTGAGAAAATTATCCAGCACGCTTAAATAAGCGTCGATGGAGTCGCCGGCTTCGGGGCCGAGGTCGCGCTTCATCTCCCGCAACTGGTCCGCGTATGACCTGGCCTGGTTGCGCAGATCGTTCAGATTCAACTGCCCGCTCATCAGGCCGTTGACCAATTCGTCGTATTTGCTGGCGGCCTCGGGACTCCCGGCAAGCATCTGCTGGCGAATCTGGGCTACAAAATTCGTGTTCCCGCCCAGCCGGCGCAGCGCCGCGGACAAATCCACATTGGTGTTCGCCAGGGCAGCCGCGGGAGCCGCGGCGGAAAAATTCGTGGACCCGGGGGCGCGCACAATGATATTGGCTGCCACTTTCGGCATGACGGCGTTCGTGCCAACCATCAGGGTCGCCACCCTTTTGCGCGGCACGTTGATCTTGCCCAGCACCTCGCTGTCCAAAACCACGGTGTCCGCGGACATGGACAACACCTTGCCGGCGTAACGGTCGCCGTTTTGCATTTCCACCAGGTCGGCGCGCAGCCGGGGTGCGCCGACGAACATGAGAATCATTCCGGACAAGGCGAATAATTGCTTGGGCCTCACGGGCAAACGTTAGCCCATGGGGGGATTCTTCGCAAATAATGGTCAGACATATGGCGCCACACGGCCGAAAGGCAGCGAATCTTTTTGGAAATGGTTCGACGCCAACCCGGGTTCCTCGCCGCGTCTGTTTTAAAAGCCACCAGGAGCTCTCCAGTCATAATCAGCCCGCACCGAAACAGCAGGGCATTCGAGCGCGATTTCATTGCAAACAACCTCTGGTGGACTCCTTCCCTGCGACGGGATCGCCAATATTTACAATAGGTTTGGCTCGATTTGGTTGTTCTGCCAGGCGTGGGGCTGAGACGGCTGATTTTGGCGCATTTTCAGGGCGAATCAGCGATATAACGCTTTTTGTCTTTACTCTGATTTTGGAAAACGTTTCCTTGCCAAGGCAATCTGGAAGCTCAATGAAACCCAAATACGCCTTTATTTTTGTTTTGAACGTCCTGATCTCCGTCGGGCTGGCAGGTCTGGCGATCATGCTATTCTCGAAGGAGCAGGAAAAAGAGCGGTTTATCCAGGAATTGCAGGACAAGCAACAACAGGAGCAGCAAAGGGCCATCAAGGCCCGGCAGGAAGGTGAGACCCAGAAACAATTTGAAACGCAAATACAACTCGATGCTCAAAAGCAGCTGGCGGCAAAGAAAACAACCATCATCAACGACGACCTGGACAAGATTGACGCGCGTTTAAAGCGGGTCCTGGATGAGCCGTCAGGCTATACGAACGTGACCAAAGCGCAAAGGGACACACAGGAAGAGTTGCTGCGGCAACTGGCCCACTGTGCGAGAACGGAAATCGGGCTCTGGGTGGGGGAAATGCAAAACACCGGGTTTGCCGACAATGCGGTGCTGCAACGAAACCTGGATGCCTTTTTCCGAAGCTATGACGACAAGATTCATGACGAACATTTGAGCTACGATTACATTGACCTGGGCTATCAGGACAACGACCACAAGAAAGAACTGGACGCCGAGTCGGCGCAATTGTTGCAGACAGCTTTCGCCGCCAAGCGGGCCATTCACAACCTCAAACAAAATTCCAAATAGCCGGCGGGAATGGTTTGGAATTTCCGGGCCGGACTTTACGTCAGCGCTGCTCCGCCGCCCAGGCATGGGTATCCGAAGGTTCGGATTGCCTGAAGTTTCCAATCACCAGTTCACCGGCACGGTCATTTTTTTTCCGAACCGGTTGTGGTAATGCAACTGCCGGTGGTGCCGGCCATATTCGTGGACCAGTTTGGTGATCTTTACGTCGTAGCAACAGTATTCGGCAATTTCCGCGAGCTTGCCCTCCTTGAACCAGCGGATGGCTTGCAGGCCTTCGGCGGTCTTTTCGACGCCGAAGGTCGCCGTGGCAATCGAGTCGAGCGAGAGCCGGTGGTTCAGCGTGTTTTGCAAATCCACCATCAAATCGAGCGTGGGCAGCTGGCTCAGGTCAAACGAGGTGTAGCCGTGCAATACTTCGTAGTCAAAACGCAGGATGTTGAAACCCACCACCAGATCGGCGCGCTGCAAATCCTTCAGCAGATCGTCCACCTGTTTTTCGCCGTAAATTTTGTAATCACCACTCCCGGTGCTGAACGTTACACCGATGCTCAGGCCCATGCGGTTGATGTTGCCCCAGCCGCCCACCTCATCGGCGGACTTTTGCGTTTCGAGGTCGAAATAAATTATGTTCTTGGCCACGGTGCTCAAATTTATGGTTTACGATTTACGATTTACGAGCTTTTTTATGATTCATGCCGGTCGCGCAAATCAGACGCCGCCAATCGCCAATGACTTTGGACTTTGCACTTTGGGCTTTGAACTTATATTCCCCGCATGTCATTGACGCCATCCACCATGCTGCCGCTCGGCACGGCCGCGCCCGATTTCAAACTGCCGGACACCAACGGAAAAACCGTCGCGCTGGCGGATTTCAAGGGCCAGGCGGCGTTGCTCGTCATTTTCATGTGCAATCATTGTCCCTACGTGAAGCACATCCGGGACGGGCTCGCGCAACTGGCGCGCGATTACCAGCCGCGGGGCGCCGCCATCGTCGGCATCAATTCGAACGACGTCGCCAATTATCCCGAGGACAGCCCGGCCCGGATGAAGGAGGAGGTCAAGGCCGCCGGCTATTTGTTCCCGTATCTTTACGATGAGACGCAGGCCATGGCCAAGGCCTATCGCGCCGCCTGCACGCCGGACATTTTTCTTTTTGACCGCGGTCGGCGGCTCGTTTATCGCGGCCAGTTTGATGCCAGCCGGCCGGGCAACGGAATTCCGGTGACGGGAAAAGATGTGCGGGCGGCGCTGGAGGCCGTGATTGCAGGAAAACCCACCTCGGAATTCCAGGTCCCCAGCATCGGCTGTAACATCAAGTGGAAGGCGGGAAAAGAGCCGGATTACTTCTGAAGGCAGCCGCCAGGAAGGAGAAAATCTCATCCGCCGTAGCTGCTTTCTGCCTGGGAGCGCTGGCGTCCCGCCGGCGGGGACGCCAGCGCTCCCAGGGTTCTCTATCCGGATGCGTTTTAAGATTGACCGTCCGTATTTGCCATGGAACGAACCGATGCCTGCCCTGTCCAAACCGGGGAACATCCTTGTGCAAAGCCATGAAGGCTGAAGAAAATCAAAACGGCGATGCGCCAAGAATGCTGGAGCAGTTGGTCCAGCAGGCCGAACGCGCCGGGGCGAGCGACATCCACCTCCAAATGCGCGGCCGGACGGCCGAGATCAACTTCCGCCTCGACGGCATCATTGCTCCGGGCACGGAACTTCCCGCCGACGTGGCGGATCGCGTCTTTGGCCGTATCAAGTTCCTGGCGCGGCTGAAAACGTATCAGGAATCGCTGCCGCAGGACGGCCGGATTGCGCACCACGAACTCGGCAGCAAAAATGACATCCGCGTGGCCACGTATCCAACCGTCACCGGTGAAAAAATTGTCCTGCGCCTTTTCAATTCCGTCCCGGCCATATCGCTCCGCGAATTGTCCCTGCCCGCCGCCGCCGGGGCCGAACTGGAACATTTTCTCCACCAATCCACCGGCCTGCTGCTCCTCACCGGCCCGGCCGGCAGCGGCAAGACCACGACGATTTACGCCTGCCTCCGCC
>CAZKTW010000325.1:0-4130 GCA_964555775.1 uncultured Bifidobacteriaceae bacterium
TGATTTTCGACACCGCCGGCCGGTTGCAGATTGACGAGCCGCTCGTGCAGGAACTCGTGCGCCTGCGCGACCTGGTGCAGCCGCAAGAAATTCTGCTTGTGCTCGATGCCGCCACCGGCCAGGAGGCCGTCAACGTCGCCACCCATTTTGACCAGGCCCTGCGAATCACCGGCTCCATCCTGACCAAGCTCGACGGTGACGCGCGCGGCGGCGCCGCCTTGAGCCTGAAGGCCGTCACCGGCAAGCCCATCAAGTTTGGCGGCGTGGGAGAAAAACTCGACGAGTTTGAGCCGTTTCATCCCGAGCGCATGGCCTCGCGAATTCTCGGCATGGGTGACGTTGTCAGCCTCGTCGAGCGGGCCGCCGAAGCCGTGGACCTCGATGAAGCCAAACGCCTGGAAGAAAAGATGCGCAAGGGGCAGTTCACGCTGGAGGATTTTCTCGATCAGTTGCGCCAGATGAAAAAGCTCGGTTCGCTGGAATCCATCGTGGGCATGCTGCCGGGCGGCGCGGAGATGTTGAAGCAACAGGGCGACCTGTCAAAACAGGAAAACGAATTCAAGCACATGGAGGCGATGATCTGTGGCATGACGCGCAAGGAACGCCAGAATCCAGCCATTCTCAACGCCAAGCGCCGGGTGCGCATCGCCAAGGGCAGCGGCGTGAGCGTGACCGAAATCAACACGATGCTAAACAAGTTCGGGCAGATGCAACAGATGATGAAGAAGATGGGCAAGTTCTCGAAAATGATGGCCAAGATGGGCGGCGGCCTGCCCGGGATGATGCGGCGTTAAGTCGGCAACGGTCCGCCCACGTTGATTCCGTGTTTCAGGCAATAGGCGCCGTTGTCCACATACTTTTCCGCCCACCATTTCAGTCCGGCGCGTTCCTTTTTCGTTAGTGGGCGCACGATCTTCGCCGGCGCGCCGAGCACAAGCGAACCGGGCGGAATCTTCATCCCCTGCTTCACCAGCGCTTTCGCACCGATGAGCGACCGTTTGCCAATAACCGCGCCATCGAGAATCACCGCACCCATGCCTACCAGCACCTCGTCGCCCACCTTGCATGCGTGAACGATCGCGCCATGGCCGACGGTGACCCAGTTGCCGACCACGCAGTCGAAATCGTCGGCCAAGTGCAGCACGGCGTTGTCCTGGATGTTCGTGTGATGACCGACGACGATGCGGTTGATGTCGCCGCGCAGGACCGCGCCGTACCACACGCTCGAATGCGCACCGAGGGTGACATCGCCGAGGACGACGGCGGTCTTCGCAAGATAGACGCCCCGGCCGAGTTTCGGTTTCCGGCGCAGGAACGTGTCGAGTTGTTTCAACGTTTTCTTCATGCTTCGATTTTAACCGCTGACGGCGCAGATGTCCCGGCATTTTCCTTTTCACCCGGGGCGCGCGGGGGTAAACATGCAGGAGTCGTATGACGAAACCAATTTCACACAGACCCGTGCTTAAGCGGAGATTGCCGCGCTCCTTCAAGGATTTGACGCCGTCGAAGCATTTCAATCCGCGCACGTTCTTTCGTGAACTTGTCTGGAAGGCGCTCCTTACGCGCCGCATCGGCCAGCACCGGCGCCCGGTTTTCCCAAAACTTATCCGCGGCCAGGTGGCCATCACCTGGATCGGCCACTCGTCGTTCCTGGTCCAGTTCACCGACCTGAACGTCCTGATTGATCCAAATTTTGCGAACTGGCTGTTTCTGTTGAAGCGCATCAAACGTTCCGGCCTCAAGATCCAGGATCTGCCACGGATTGATCTGGTGCTGCTCACGCACGCCCACTTCGACCATTTTCACAAACCCACGCTGCGCCGGCTGCCGCACCCGAAAATTGGCGTGATGCCGCGCGGCGTCGGCGATCTGGCGCGCAATCTGGGCTTCGCGCGCATCATCGAGCTGGATTGGTGGGAAAGTTTTTCGCAACGGGATTGGAAGGTGACGTTCACACCCAGCCAGCATTGGGGGGCGCGCACGCTGGCCGACCAGCATCGCGGCTACGGCGGTTTCATGCTCGAACATCAGGGCCGTAAAATTTACCATGCCGGTGACAGCGCTTATTTCGGCGGCTTCAAGGAAATCAGCAAACGGCTTGCGCCGGAAATCGCGCTGCTGCCCATTGGAGCGTATCATCCGGAATCGTTCCGCCGTGTCCACATGGGACCGGACGAGGCAGTGAAGGCGTTCAAGGAACTGGGTTCGCGCTGGCTGGTGCCGATGCATTACGGGACGTTCAAATTGTCCTTCGAGGCATTGGACGAGCCGCCCCGCTGGCTGCGCGAGATTGCCGCCCGGGAAAATCTCACCCCAAAATTACGAATGCTTGACGAAGGCGTCCCCGTGGTGTTTTGATCTTCGATATTGCGCCGCCAAGCATGATCGAAGTCAACGACCATTCCGCCGCCTCGCCCCTTGATGCGTTGCGGCGTTATGTTCCCTTGGCGGTCTGGGCCATCGTCATCCTGGTCATCCTCGCCATCCCGTTGAAAATCATCAGTTACGGCTTTCTGCCCGGTGATGACGCGCTCCGGCACGCGGCCAAGGCGGTGAGCGGCAAACCGTGGCCGGAAATCCTGGTGGTGGGTCCTTCCTTTCAGATCGACCATAACTTCGGCTGGCATTTTTTACTGCGGCAGATTTATCTCGGGAGCCACTGCAACCCCGAAGGGCTGGTGCTGTTTACAGTGGTGGCATTGTTTGCGCTGATCAACTGGTCGGCGCTGCCGTGGTTGAAACGACCGGAGGCCTGGCTGATCGCCCTGATTGCCGTGGCACTCACATCGGACCTCTGGATGCGCTTCTCACTCGGCCGGCCTTTTCTTGTGACCATGGCCGGGCTGCTGACCATCCTTTTTGCCTGGCAGGTTCATGGTGCATCACCCCCCAAATGGTGGACGGCGGCGTGGATGGCCGCGGTGATTTCCGTCTGCACGTTCATCCATGGGGTGTGGTACCTCTGGGCTCTGCCAGTGGCGGCCTTCTTCCTGGCCGGACAATTACGGTGGGGTCTGATGCTGCTGGTGGGCTGGGTGGCGGGAACCTTCCTGGGCGCTTCATTCACCGGACATCCGTTTGATTCGCCTTATCAGGCAATCGTCATGGCCAGCCGGGCTTTTGGGATGCACACCACGCAACGCACCCTGGTCGGCGAATTCCAGCCGGCCTCGGGTGAGATTTTTGGGCTGGCCATCCTGGGCAGTCTGATGATTCTGCGTCAGTTGGCCGATCTGAAGGCGCGGCCGCTGACCGCCAATCCGGCATTCTGGCTGGCGTGCGTGGCCTGGGTGCTCAGTTTCAAAGCGTGCCGTTTTACGGAAGACTGGGGTTGGCCGGCGCTGATGGTTTTGGTCGCCGGTGATCTGCAACTCCTGTTGCAAGCGCGATTCGCGGCGGATTCGTTAAAGCGCCTGGCGTTGACCGGAGTGTTGGCGGCAGTGGCTTTCCTTGCCATCACCAACGACAACGGAAGCCGCTGGACGTATAATTTGACGCAACAGTATCTGACGACGGCGGAACATCCCGAACTCAAAGGCTGGATGCCGGAAAAGGGCGGCATCCTTTACTCTGCCGAGATGTCGATTTTCTATCAGACTTTTTTCAAGAATCCCAACGCTGACTGGCGTTATATTCTGGGTTATGAACCCGGGTTCATGGCCGACGAGGATTTCCAGGTGTATCACAAGGTGCTGTGGAACTTTGGTGATGCCAAAGCCTACGAACCTTGGGTGGCAAAAATGCGCCTGCCGGACCGGCTGGTCATCCGCGGCGCCAGGGTCGCGCCGCCGAACATCCCGCAATTGGACTGGGAATATGGCGTCAGCGGCATCTGGATTGGCCGGATCCCGCGCACCAACACTCCGCCGGACGAACTGCCTCCCACCGTTCCCGCGGCCACACGCGACAGTTCAACCAATTCGGTGCATTCAGCGAAGTGACAGCGCGTCAAACTTTCGCGCCAGGTCGAAGTCTTTCTCCGTCAAGCCGCCGGCGTCGTGCGTCGTGAGGGTGAGCGTCACTTTGTTCCAACGGATGTCAATATCCGGGTGATGCCAGGCCCGCTCGGCCAGCTCGGCGGTGGCGTTGACAAATTTTATTGCGGCGGGGAAATCCTTGAACTGATATGT
>CAZKTW010000326.1:0-4130 GCA_964555775.1 uncultured Bifidobacteriaceae bacterium
GCCATCAAATATTCCTTTGATCACAACCTGATCTCGCCGGAACTCCGCATGGCGTTCGGGTTCCTGACCGGCCTTGCTTTGCTGGTTGGCGGCGCCTGGTTGCACCGGCGAAAGCAATATACCGTCGGAGCGCAAACCTTGTGCGCTACCGGTGTGGTGATTCTTTATGCCGTCACCTTTGCCTGCCGCTCGATCTATCATTTTGAATTCTTCGGAACGATCCCGACTTTTCTGTTGATGGTGCTCATTACCACGACCGCCTTCCTGATTTCCATCCGGCTGGATGCGATGGTAGTCGCCATCCTCGGCATGTTGGGCGGTTTTCTCACGCCCGTCCTGATTTCAACCGGCCAGGACAATCCATTGGGCTTGTTCGGTTACATCGCCATCCTTGATGCCGGATTGATTGTGGTGGCCCTGAACCGCCGCTGGCATTTCCTGACGGCGCTGGCTGCGGCTGGGACCGCTTTCATGCAAATCGGTTGGGTGGGAAAATTTTTCGCAGCGGAGAAATACTTTGAAGGCAACAAAATCCTGATTGCATTGGCCGTCTTGCTTGGATTCAACGCGCTGTATCTGGGAGCCGTCTGGGCCGCAAAACTTCGCGGCATGGTGAATAAATGGCTTTCGGGTTCCACGCTGGGCCTGGTTGCCGTTGCGTTGATTTTCACCAACTGGTTCCTGGGGTTCCCGCCGCTGGCGCAACGGCCATGGTTGATGTTTGGTTTTGTCTTTTTGATTGATCTGATCGTCACCACCCTCGTTGTACTGGATGATGAAATGGCCCCCGCCCAACCCGTCGCCGGTCTCGCGGTTTTTGGGTTGCTTGCCGCGTGGACGGCCAGGTCATTGAACAATGACGTGTTAAATGCAGCCCTGGCGTTCTATTTCATCTTTGCCATTGTTCACTCGGTTTTTCCCGTGGTGTTGCAACGCTGGCGCGGCATTACCGCGTCGCTCTGGGGATGTCAGATATTCCCGCCGCTGGCGCTCGTGCTGGTGCTCATCCCCATTTTTCAACTCACAGAAATATCGTTTATCGTCTGGCCGTTCGTCCTGCTGGTGGACCTGCTGGCCATCGGCCTGGCGGTGGTGACGGCCTCACTCCTGCCGGTGCTGGTTGTGATGGTGCTCACCCTCGCCGCCACCGGCGCGTTAATTTTCAAAATCCCGGTGGAACTTACCGGGCTGCCCACGTCCTTTTCCCTGCTCGGGGTGTTTGCCGTCTTCTTCGTAGCGGTGAGCGCCTGGGCCGTGCGCAAACTGAAACCCGATTTGCTCGCCAAGGCCATCAACCTTAATGAGGATGCCCTGCAACCTGCAACCATGGCCGCGCTCTTGCCGGCGTTTTCGGCAGCACTGCCATTCCTGCTGCTCATCATGGCCACGTTGCGGTTGCCATTGGCGAATCCGTCACCGGTTTTCGGGCTGGCCCTGCTTCTGACCGTGTTGCTCCTGGGCGTGGCGAAGATGTTTTCGCAGGACTGGCTGCCCGCCGTCGGGCTGGCCTGTGTCACAGCCTTGGAATGCGCCTGGCATTTCAACCGGTTTGATGCCGCGAATCCCAATCTGTCGCCGAACCTGCCACTGACGTGGTATTTGATTTTCTTCACTGTGTTTACGCTGTTCCCGTTCCTGTTCCTGAAGCGGTTCGGCAACCGGGTGGTGCCGTGGGCCACGGCGGCGCTGGCCGGCCTGCCGCAATTTTTCCTCATCCACCGGCTCGTGACTGCGGCTTATCCAAACCAGGTCATGGGCCTGTTGCCCGCGGCCTTTGCCATCCCGCCGCTTCTGAGTCTGGTCCTGATATTGAAGAAAATCCCAGAACACCCGGCGCGCCTGACGCAACTGGCTTGGTATGGCGGCGTGGCGCTGTTTTTCATCACGCTGATTTTCCCCATCCAATTCGACCGTCAATGGATCACCATCGGCTGGGCCTTGGAAGGCGCCGCATTGCTGTGGCTGTTCCATCGCGTGCCGCATCCGGGCCTGCGGCTGGTGGGTGCCGGGCTGCTGATCGCCGCGTTCGTCCGGCTCGCGTTCAATCCCGCCGTGCTCACCTATCACCCGAGCAGCGCCACGGCGATTTTGAACTGGTATTTATATGCCTACGGCATCGTGACAATCTGTTTGTTTGCCGGTGCGCGGTTGCTCGCTCCGCCGCGAAATCTGATTTTGCATTCCAACACGCCACCCATCCTGGCTGGCCTGGGCACGGTGCTGGCGTTTCTGCTGTTGAACATTGAAATTGCGGATTATTTCAGTCCGCCGGGCTCGACCTTGACGTTCCAGTTCAGCGGCAATTTCGCGCGCGACATGACGTATTCCATCGCCTGGGCTTTGTTTGCGCTGGTGCTGCTCGTGATTGGCATTCTTCGGAAAATCCCGGCAGCCCGATACAGCGCCATCGGCTTGCTGAGCGTAACGTTGCTTAAACTGTTCTTCCACGACCTGACCCGGTTGGGGCAGCTATACCGCATCGGCGCGTTTTTCGGCGTGGCGGTGATTGCCATGCTGGCGTCATTCGCCTATCAACGTTTTTACGCCACAACGCCAAAACAACCGGAGGTCAAAGATGAAACAACAAAATGAAACAATGACGTCCGTTGTCGCGACAGCGTCCCGGCGGCGGGCCGTCAGGCTTTCTTGCCTCCCTCTTATTATCGTTCTCATTTTTCTTGCCGCATTTTCCCTCAACGCCGCAAACCTGCCCGCGGAATGGCAGCACGAACAAACGCTCAAGGCGCCCGCGCCCGGATTGATAAAGCTGAACCTGCCGGTTGAAACGCTCGACGCCGCGCGTTCCGCGCTGGAAGACCTGCGGCTCCATGACGACGCTGGCAACGAGGTGCCTTATTTGATTGAACGCCCGGTCCCGGTGACCAAGGTCGTTCAAAACACAAAGTCATTCCATGTCTCGTTGACCTCAAGCAATACGGTCATCGTCGTGGAAACCGGACTGACCCAACCGCTCGATGACATTGTGTTGGAAACCCCGGCGGGCAGTTTCATCAAACCGGTGCGGGTCGAGGGCTCCACCGACCTCAAACGCTGGCAGATCCTCGACCAGGGCCAGCCGATCTTCCGGCAACCGGACGGCGTGAACCGGCTGCACGTTTCCTTTCCCGCCGGCACATGGCCATGGCTGCGATTGACGGTGGATGACCAGCGTTCGCCGCCGATTCCCTTTACCGGTGCCCGCATCCGGGTGGCCGTGAAGGAAGCGACCCTGACCGAGTGGTTGCCGGCGACCATTGCCGAACGCAATGAAAACCCCGGCGAGACACGTCTGACGTTGAATCTTGGGGCGGCGAATTTGAATCTCACCGCCGTCCAGATTGAAACCGCCGAGCCGCTTTTCACGCGGCAGGTAACGTTGGCTGTGCCGCAGGTTGCGGAAGACACCGTCCAAGAACAAACCATCGGCCAAGGCGTGATCTATCGTATTGCTGTCGAAAGCCAGCCCGCATCGGAAAGCCTTTTGATCCCCTTGGAAACCGTGGTGCGATCACGGGAATTGCTCGTATTCATTCACAATCAGGACAGCCCGCCACTGCCCATCTCGGCGGTGCGCGTGGAACGGCGCCCGGTTTATCTCGTGTTTCTCGCGCGCCAGGCGGGTGTTTACCATTTGCTGACGGGCAACAACCAGTGTCCCGCGCCGCATTACGATCTGGCCGCGCTGGACATGAACGTCAAATCTTTGGCCGTTTCGCCGATCAAGCTTTCTTCGCTCGCGGACAACCCGAATTACCGCACTCCGGAAGCCTTGCCGGGCATTGCCGGAACCGGCTCGGCACTCGATGTGTCGGCGTGGAAATTTCGTAAGCCGGTAAAAATCACCCTTGCCGGCGCGCAACAACTCGAACTCGGGCCAGACGTGCTTGCACGCGTCCAACCGGGCTTCCAAGACCTGCGGCTTTTGCACGGCAGCAACCAGGTGCCTTACATCCTCGAACCCACCTCCATCCACCGTTCGCTGGCACCGGCGGTGACCGCCACCAACGACGTGAAAGATCCCAAACTCAGCCGCTGGATCATCAAACTGCTGCAATCCAACCTGCCCGTGACGCGCCTGAGTTGCACCACGCGAACACCTTTGTTCCAGCGGGAAATGACCCTTTACGAGG
>CAZKTW010000327.1:0-4112 GCA_964555775.1 uncultured Bifidobacteriaceae bacterium
GGCTCACCTCCCAGTGGTCTGGCGTGCAGCCCGCCAACAGCGGCATCGTGAGCTGTGGAAACCGGATCAAGCGCCGGTGGCGCACCAGGCGCGATGCCTCGGATTCCGCGGTGATCAGCTCGACCCGATACCGCCGGGATGAGGCAGCTTGTGAAGGCATCTTTAACACATCAGCAATTGTTGGGTTGATCGCCAGGAGCAATGGCCGGTTGCCATCATGAGCAAAATTGCCGCCGTCAGCAAGCCGGGCCTTGCTGCGACGAAAAAACTGCCCGGCGAAGGTTTCAACCGCGCCTGGCCGCCGTGGATCAAGATGAATGAGGCGGTGAAGAATAAAATCAATCCCCTGTTTGGAAATGCCGGTGACAAGCCTTGAGAAATCGCTTAAAATTCATTGCCTGCATGAAAAGACGCGTTCAACCAGTTGATGCCGCCAAAGCCAGACGCTGGGCGCGGCGGCTGTCCATGCGCATCGGAAAAATTCTCGCCGCGCATCCCGATGCCGACCGCGACAACGTCCGCCACACTTTGATTTTGCTGGAGCAACCGCCGCTCGAACGGCTTCAAAGGAGCTTAATCCGTGGCCGCGCCACTGCCATTTTCAGAAAGTGAACTCCGCCTGCTGCAGGTTTTGCTGAAACGCAAAGTGCGGTTCATGGTGGTGGGACTTTCGGCAGCCACGCTGCAAGGCGCACCGGTCGTGACGCAGGATGTTGATCTTTGGTTTGAGAACCTTGGCGAACAGAAAATGTCCCGCGCGTTGCAGGAAGTTGGCGCGGCGTATGTGCCGCCGAGCAACTTCAATCCGCCGATGCTCGCGGGCGCGGGCGCGGAACTTTTTGACATCGTGATTCGCATGGACGGTTTGGGAACCTTTGCCGATGAAATAAAAAACTGCGTGGAAATCCGGCTGGGCCGGCAAAAGCTCAAGGTGCTTTCGCTGGAACGGATTCTCGCCAGCAAAATCGCCGCAAACCGCGCCAAGGACAAACTGACAATTCCCGTCCTGCGCGATGCGCTGGCCGCGACGCAATCAGTGAAACGCCGGTCAAAGAAAAAATGAAAATTGACGCGACGAAGAAGATTCCCGGCGAAGGTTTCAAACGCGCCTGCCGACGTAACCAAGCCGTGGGTAGAAGTTCGATTCAAAAATGTGTTCAACGTTTCACTGGACGACTTCAAACATGGCGACGGAAATCTGACCGTCAATTGACCGGCTATTTGTCAGCCCCAACGGGGCTGTGTCCCAAAGCCCAGGGTTGCGAGACACGAGCTACCCTGGGTCAGCGTCCGCAAAAAATTCCCAACCGCAACGCGGTTGCGGCCATTCCGTTTTCATCCGCGCACAGGCGGCCACAACCGCGTTGAGGCTGTTCCCAATTCGTTACGTTCACCCATTCGCCAACCCTCCAAACGCTGACGCGATTCTTGGACGTTCTCGAACTTCGCGACGCGTCTGGACTGCGGCACGTTCACCGCCGCTTGGCCTCGGAGAGTACGACAACCCGGGGCATGAGATCGCCCGGGCTGAAAAAAGGTTGAATAATTTTGCGTTAAACCTGTCCTAAACAAGTTGGCTCGTTCGTCGTACCAAGGAAAAGGCGAAAAACACACACCAGGAAAGGATGAAAACATGAGCAAATCAAAGAAAACCCCGGCCGCGAGCCTCGTCTGGTTTGAAATCCCGGCGGACGACATCAAACGGGCGAAATCATTTTACGGCGCCCTATTCGGCTGGAAAATCAACGCGTTTCCCGGCATGCCGGATTACCTGCACATTGATACCGGCGGCGGGAATGACACCCCCGATGGCGGTTTGATGTCGCGCAAACATCCGCAACAGTCCATCACCCAATACGTCGGCGTGGAGTCGGTGGCCAAATCGGCCGCGAAGGTCACGAAGCTCGGCGGCAAAATCTGCGTACCGAAGGCGGCCGTGCCCCAAATGGGCTACTTTGCCGTCTGCCAGGACACGGAAGGCAACAGCTTTGCGCTTTGGGAAAGGAACGAAAAGGCAAAATAAATGTCCGGCGGACGACCGGACATTCGTCGTAACCTTGAAAGAACGAAAACCAACCATCATCAACCGAAAGGAAATTATGAGCACACAAACGACAAAATCAGAATACCTGCTGTTGTTCCGGGGATCGGACTGGGACAAGGGTCTCTCTCCGGAACAGCTTCAGAAGACCGTGGACCAGTTCATGGCCTGGTTTGAACGGCTGAAAGAACAAGGCAAGGTCAAAGCCGGTCAGCCGCTGGAGCGCAAGGGCAAGATCGTTTCCGGCAAGAATGGCCGGACGGTGGCGGATGGCCCGTTTGCCGAGTCCAAGGAAGCCATCGGCGGCTATTTCCTGCTGCAAGCGGATGACCTCGATGAGGCGGTGGCGGTTGCCAAACAGTGCCCGGCGCTGGAGTACGGTTCGACCGTCGAAGTCCGGCCCGTGGCCGAGGAATGTCCGACTTTTCAGCGCGTAAAAGAACAACTGGCCGGTGCCATGGCTTGACCGGGTGAACGCGTTTCACGACCAGACCTTGTTGTCCGCCGGCCAGACTGCCGCGGAACCAGTTCCACCACCGGGAGAAGTATCCCAGGTGGTGGAACACCTTTTCCGCCATGAGGCGGGCAAGATGGTCGCCATCCTGACGGGTATTTTCGGGATCGAGCACCTCGGCCTGGCCGAGGACGTGGTCCAGGAGGCGCTTGCCCGGGCGCTGCAGACCTGGCCGTTTTACGGCGTTCCCCAAAATCCCGCCGCGTGGATCATGCGGGCTTCACGCAATCTCGCCGTGGATGTGGTACGGCGCGAAAAGGTTTTCCGCGACAAGGAAGCCGAAATCATCCGTTTGATTGAGGAACAAAGTCCCCGGCCGGACGCGGCGGTCTTCTCCGAACAGGAAATTGCGGACGACCGGTTGCGGATGATGTTCGTGTGTTGTCATCCGCTCGTGCCGGCGGACGCGCAGGTGGCGCTCGCGTTGAAGACCCTTTGCGGATTCAGCGAGGCGGAAATCGCCCGGGCGTTCCTCACGACCGACGCGGCGATGGCCAAGCGATTGACCCGCGCAAAACAGAAAATCCGCGAGGCACGGATCCCCTTCGAAATACCCGCCGGCGAGGAACTGACAGCGCGGCTGGATGGTGTCTTGCAATCGCTTTACCTGCTGTTCAATGAAGGTTACAAGGCTTCAATCGGCGAAAGGCTGGTCCGGGAGGAACTCTGTCACGAGGCGATCCGGCTGACCAGCCTGCTGGCGGAACATCCGGCGGGCAACCAGCCCGGGACCCATGCGCTGCTGGCGTTGATGTTGTTAAACGCCGCGCGCCTCCCGGCCCGGTTGGATGGCGAGGGCAGCCTGCTGCTGCTCAAGGAGCAGGATCGGACCCGGTGGGATCAACCGATGATTGCGCGGGGAATGTTTCATTTCGCGCGGTCGGCAGCGGGCGATGAGATCACCGAGTATCATCTTCAAGCCGGTATTTCCGCCTGCCACTGCACGGCGAAAAACTATGCGTCCACGGACTGGCGGCAGATCCTGGCACTTTATGATCATCTGGTTGAATTCGACGCTTCGCCGGTCGTTGCCCTCAACCGCGCGATTGTGATTGCCAACCTGCAGGGGCCGGCAGCGGGTCTGGCGGCGGTGGCCGCCATGCCGGGCCGGGAAAAGCTGGATACCTATTACCTGCTTTACGCGGTGCTGGGCGAATTCGAGGCGCAGTTGAACGATCCGCTGGCCGCCGCCGGCTACTTCCGGAAAGCGATGCAACTGGCGGAAACCCGGTCGGAACAACAATTCCTGGCCAAACGGTTCCAGGCCTGCGAACTCCAAATCCAAGCTTCACCGGAAGCTGCTCTTCCGGAAACCCTGCCGCTGCCTGCGCCTGCGTTCAATCCGGCATTGCAGCGGCAGCCTGATTATGCTCAGGCCGGCGACCGGGTCAGCAGGTTGTCCTGAAAGCTCCCCTCAGTTCGTCATAGCGATGAAACAAAAAAAAGCACTGGTTAAAATCATGAGCCCGACAAAAAATGGTTCCTTCGTCCAACCTTATCTCTTCTTCAACGGCAACTGCGAGGAGGCCGTTGAATTCTACCGCCAGGCCGTTGGCG
>CAZKTW010000328.1:0-4105 GCA_964555775.1 uncultured Bifidobacteriaceae bacterium
CCTGCTCGGGACTCATGTAATCGGCCTTGCCGGCGATGACTTCGCCTTCCTGGTCCGTCAAAAAGCCGCGCGCCTTGGCCACACCGAAATCAGTCAGCTTCACGTCGCCCTCGAAGGCAATCATGATGTTTTTGAAGCTCACGTCCCGGTGAACGATGCCCAGCGGCTTGCCGTCCTTTTCGGTTTTGGCGTGCGCGTAGGCCAGGCCGCGGGCGACCCGGCTGGTGATGAACACGGCGAGTTCGCGCGGCAATACGCGCTTTTTATCAACCAGTTGCCGGGTGAATTGTTCGAGATTCACGCCGCGGATCAATTCCATGGCGATGAAATAAACGCCGTTGGCCTCGCTGAGATGATAGGTCTGGACGATGTTCGTATGGATCAAATCGGCAACGAGCTTGGCCTCGCCGATGAAATTCTCGATGAACATCTTCTGGCTCGCGTAATTGGAGCGGATGATCTTGATCGCCACCCGCTTCACGAAATCGCGCGCGCCGTGCTGCTCGGCCTCATAAACGATCCCCATGCCGCCCTCAAAAATTTTGCGGACGACTTCGTAGCGAAACTCGCTTTGAATCGTAAAGAGTGCCACGGGCGGATGGTGTGAGATTGTCCCGGGATGTCAAGCCGGGTCTTGGTCGAAAAAAAGCCAATGTTTTTTATATTTTTTGCTTGCACAGTCCGGCTGAAATTCTTAATACGAGCGCAGTCAAATGACTTTTTAACCAAAACTGTAAAACCGCAAACAACAACCATCAAGGACACCGAATATGGCAAACGCACTCTCGAAATCCCAACTCGCCGCCGCAATTGCTGAAAAGGCTGAAATCTCCAAGAAGCAAGCGGTGGAAATTCTCGATAACATTGCCGCCCTCGCCTACAAGCACGCGAAGGACACTTTCACCCTGCCCGGCATCGGCAAGCTCGTGCTGAAAAACCGCGCCGCCCGCCTGGGCCGCAACCCCAAGACCGGCGAGACCATCCAGATCCCGGCCAAGCGCGTGGTGAAGTTCCGTGTCGCCAAAGCCGCGAAGGACGCCATCCTCGGTGGCAAGTAATTCCGACCCTTTCATCAATGGCGCTTCGAACTGTCGAAGCGCCTTTTGCGTTTGATCTCCAGGGGCAAATGGCACCCGCGGTCCGGAGGCTCCGGCACCGTTCGGGTTTAAAACCATGAAAATCGCCGTCGTTGGGTGTGGCGCGGTGGGAAGTTATTACGGCGCCCGGCTGTGCCAGGCCGGGCTGGAAGTTCATTTCCTGCTCCGCTCGGACTATGCCGTCGTGCGGCAAAACGGCGTGACCATCCGCAGCGTACAAGGCGATTTTCACGTCCAACCCGCCTGCGCCCGGACACCGGGCGAAATCGGCACCTGTGACGCGGTGGTGGTTGCGCTCAAGACCACCGCCAACAGCCAGTTCCCCAAATTGCTTCCGCCGCTCGTCGGCCCGCGCACGGCCGTCATCACGCTGCAAAATGGTTTGAGCAACGAAGAACAACTCGCCCGGCTGTTTCCAGCGGAACAAATCCTGGGCGGCCGGTGCTTCGTCTGCCTCAACCGGCTGGAACCGGGAGTCATCCACCACCTCGCGCACGGAAAGGTTGTGCTCGGCGAATTTCAGCGGCCGCCGCAACCGCGCACGCATGAACTTGCCGCCCTCCTGCGTCGGGCCAAGGTGCCGTGCGAGGTCACTGACAACCTGGGCCGCACTCATTGGGAAAAACTGGTCTGGAACATTCCCTTCAACGGCCTCGGTGTGGCCGGCGTTGCCGGCTACGATGCTCTCACCTCGGGTCATCCGTCACCCGTCACCCGCCACGCTCTGGGTCTGGTTTTGACCACCGACAAACTGCTCGGTGATCCACGCTGGGAAAAACTGGTGCGCGAGCTGATGCTGGAGGTCATCGCCACCGCCAACGCGCTCGGCCTGAATGTTTCCGAATCGCAGGCCGACAAACAAATTGAACGCACGCGGCTCATGGATGAATACAAAGCCTCCACGCTGCTGGACTTCGAGCGGCGCCAGCCGCTGGAACTGGAAGGCATGTTTCTCGAACCACTGCGGGTGGCACAAAAAGCCGGCGTGCCCGTGCCGCGACTGACTGCGCTCTGCGAAGTGCTGCGACAGTTGGACCAAACGCGCTAACCTGGGAGCGCTGGCGTCTCGCCGGCGCGTTTCGTGGCGAAGACTTTCCCTGTTCCACTCGCCGCCGGGACGGCGGCGTTCCCGGGGTTACAATCGCCAAGCGATGGTTTTGATTGTTTGCATGGACATGATCCCGGAAAATCATTTCCGGGAAGATTTCTCCTTCCGCAGCAGACTTTCCGGCAGCGCGGTCAATTCGGATTGGGTACCCTCCGGCTGCCAGACCACACACCCATCATCGAGAATCCGCTTGATGACTCCGTGTGTCGAGCCACGCAGAGTTTTCACCCGGTCCCCAGGTTGGAAATTGGCTGATTCACAAAGTGATTCCAGAATTTGAGACATGGGTTCACGATCCAAAACACCCGCCACATAATGCGCAACCACAGAAGTGGCTTCCCGGCGTCGGCCATGTGGCAACTCGGCAAAAAGATAATCTGAAAACGTGCGGGCGATGTCCGCGAAAGTATTGCCATTGAAAAAGAGAAACGGCGCACGGCGATGGCAGGCGCGAAGAAAATCCAGTGTCTCTCCCAAGGCGGATTCTAATCCCCGTTTTTGATCCCATTCCTGGCTGACGGCTTTAAAACTTTCCGAATTCGTTCCGTGCTGCGCGCGACCTCTTTCGCACACTCCTTGGTTGTGGCGGACAACAGACTCCCAGTTCCAGTTTTGGAGAAAAGCGGCTCGGGCTTGTAGCGGTGATTGTTCGCCAGCGCCTCCTTGAGCGCTTCCTCCGGAGTGGCGTGCTTCACGAGATCGGTTCGGAGCTTCATCAGGCATAATATGCACTTTTTTCGGTCAGGCGGCAAGTTGCAGTTTTTGCCCACGATAGCTTGTGGGTCGCTGGCTTCTGAATTTGATTCATAACAAACACCGACAACCCACGCAAATTTTATCCGTGTCAATCCGTGAACATCCGTGGTTAAATTAAATCCATGAAACCTCGCGTTCGATTTGCCCCTTCGCCGACCGGTTACCTGCATATCGGCGGCGCGCGCACGGCCCTGTTCAATTGGCTCTATGCCCGCCATACCGGCGGCTCGTTCATCCTCCGCATCGAGGACACCGACGCCGCGCGCAATTCGCAGGAAGCCGTGGACGTCATCCTCAACGGCTTGCGCTGGCTCGGGCTGGACTGGGATGAAGGCCCGCTCACCGGCGATGCCACCGGCCCCGGCAAGGGCAATTGCGGTCCGTACTTCCAAAGTCAGCGGAAGGAAAATTACCAACGCCGCGTCGAGGCGCTCCTGTCGCGCGGCCTGGCCTACGAACATGAAGGCGCAATCAAGTTCAAGATGCAACGCGAGCCGGTCACCATTCACGACCTCGTCGTCGGCGAAGTCGTCCGCAAACTCACCGACCGCGAGGAGGTGGATCCCGATTTCGTCATTCAACGCTCGGATGGCCAGCCGGTGTTTCATCTCGTGAACGTCATTGACGACCTGGAGATGGACGTGACCCACGTCATCCGCGGCGAAGATCATTTGAGCAACACGGCCAAGCACATTGCGCTCTTCCAGGCGTTCGGGGTGAAGCCGCCGCACTACGCGCACATCCCGCTCATCCTGAACGGTGACGGTTCCAAGATGAGCAAGCGTGACCAAGGCGCGTCACTGACGACTTATCTCGACGACGGTTTTCTGCCTGAAGCCGTGGTCAACTATCTTTGCCTCCTTGGGTGGTCGCCGAAAGACAACCGCGAGAAACTGTCGCGCGACGAGGTGGTCGAGCGCTTCGATCTGCCGCAGATTCTCCGGCACAACGCACGGTTCGATTATGAAAAGCTCCTTTGGTTGCAGGGGGAATATGCCCGCGAATTGAGCGACGACCGGTTCTACGAACTGGCCGTGCACGCCTTCGCCAAGGCCGGCATTGACACCAACGCGCTTCCCCTGCCCTTCGTCAAAGCCGCGCTCGACACGTGCAAGGGCAAGTTCAAGCTGTTCAGCGAACTGCC
>CAZKTW010000329.1:0-4093 GCA_964555775.1 uncultured Bifidobacteriaceae bacterium
GAGGCGATACTGCTGCTGGCGCGCACGCAGCCGTGGCGGCTGCTGGCATTGCCATTTTGGCTGTTAGGCGGGAAGGCGGCCTTCAAAGCGCGTGTGGCGGCGAGCATCCCGGTTGACGAACTGGAGCTGCCATGGAACGAACCGCTGCTGGAGCATTTGGGGCGTGATCCGGAGCGGAAACTCTATTTGGTAAGCGGGGCGGATGCAGCGATTGCGGCGGCCGTGGTCCGGCGCTGGCCGAGGTTTGCCGGTTATTTTGCCTCGGATGGGAAGACAAATCTTACGGGCGAGGCCAAAGCGAGGCTGCTGACCCAGAAATTCGGAGAAAAGGGTTTTGATTATGCGGGCAATGAACGAAAAGACCTGGCGGTATGGGCGGTGGCAAGGCGGGTGGTGGTGGTGAACGCGAGCACGAGTGTGAAGCAAGCGGCGCGGCGGCGTTTTCCGGAGAGCGAGGTGATTGGGGAGGGTGGGGTAAAAATGCGTGAGCTGATAAAATGCCTGCGGCCTCATCAGTGGGTGAAGAACCTGTTGATTTTTGTGCCGTTGTTCACGGCGCATCGTTTCCTGGATGAGGCGGCATTCGTGCGGGCCAGTTTGGCGTTTGTGGCCTTTTGCGGGGTGGCCAGCGCGCTCTACATTTTTAACGACTTGCTCGACTTGCAGGCGGACCGGCGGCACGCGCAGAAACGCTTGCGTCCATTGTGTGCCGGAGCCGTGCCGATTTCAGCAGCGGTTGCGGCGATGTTGGCGAGTTTGCTGGCCGGCGCCGGATGCGGCGCTTGGCTGGGCGCCCCGTTTATTTGGACGCTGACCGGCTACGCGATTTTCAGCGGCTTATATTCACTGGTGTTCAAGCGCCTGCCGATTGTGGATGTGCTGGTGCTGGGAGGGTTGTATACGATTCGCATTGTCGCCGGTGCGGCGGCCACCGGTGTGCTGTTGTCGAGCTGGCTCCTCATTTTCTCCATGTTTCTCTTTCTCAGTCTGGGACTCGCCAAGCGATTCACCGAGTTGAAAACCAAAAGGCGGGATGGGGCAGACCATGTGGCCGGGCGCGGCTATGAGCCGCACGATTTGGAATTCGTCTCAAGCCTGGGGATAGCGAGTGGCTACATCTCGGCGTTGGTGTTTGCACTGTATATCAACAGCCCGGCGGTGGCGGGCAGCCCGGCCGTGACGGACCTTTACCGTCATCCGCAGGTTTTGTGGGTGTTTATTGTTTTGCTGCTCTATTGGATCAGCCGCATTTGGCTGATTGCGCACCGCGGCCAGCTGCACCACGACCCGATCATCTTTGCCCTGAAAGATCGCGTCAGTTACGGCATTTTGGCGTGTGCCCTGCTCGTCGTTTATTTTGCCGGACCAGTTTAAGCCAGGGCAGCGGTGCCTAGGGTATCACCCGTGAAAGTATCAACCGAGAGCATTACACCCGCTTCGTGGGGGCGGTTGTTTCACACCAAGGCGCAGGTGCGCCCATGGCACTGGACAAGCAGCCCGCCGCCTTGGGGGGCGAAGCCGGCGCTGGCTTACGGCCTGGGTCGCAGCTATGGCGACAGCTGCCTGAATGATGGCGGCATCCTGGTACCGATGCGGTCGCTCAATCACCTCATAGCTTTCGACGCGAACACAGGAGAACTGACTTGCGAAGCAGGCATCACGCTGGACGAAATTTTACATTTCGCGGTGCCACGCGGATGGTTTCTTCCTGTGGTGCCGGGAACGAAGTTTGTGACGGTCGGCGGAGCGATTGCCAACGACATTCATGGAAAAAATCACCATCAAGCCGGGACTTTCGGGCGGCATGTCGTCTCGCTGGAACTGGCGCGCTCCGACGGCCGGCGGCGGTTTTGTTCTCAGACGAACGAGTCGGAATTGTTCCAGGCCACGATTGGTGGAATGGGCTTAACGGGTTTAATCGCGAAAGCGACGATCCGACTGCGTCCCATCACCTCGGCCATGATGGAAACGGTTTCCCGGCGTTTCGAGAACTTGGAGGGTTTTTTTGAAATCGCGGCGACAACGGACAAGGACTTCGAATACACCGTGGCCTGGGTGGATTGTCTGGCGCGCGGAAAGAAACTGGGCCGCGGCATATTTTTAGCCGGGAATCACGCCGAGACGGCCAAACCCGGGGAACTGAGCCCACATAAGCCGCCACTCGCGCGACTGCCCTTTGATTTCCCGGACTTTGCCTTGAACCGTTGGAGCGTCGGCGCATTCAATGAACTGTATTTCCACAAGCAATGGTCGGACGTGAAGCAGGCGCGCGTTCATTACGATCCGTTTTTCTTTCCGCTGGACGCGATTCACGACTGGAACCGACTTTATGGCAAACGCGGGTTTTTTCAGTATCAATCGGTGGTGCCGTTTCGCGACGGACGGGCGGTGACAGCGGCGATGCTGGAGCGGATCAGCCGTTCGGGGCAGGCGTCGTTTTTGGCGGTACTGAAACTGTTTGGCGATCCCAGGTCACCCGGCAGGATGTCGTTCCCACGCCCGGGCGTCACACTGGCGCTGGATTTTCCCAACCGCGGGGAGGCGACGGCCAGGTTATTTGCGGATTTGGATGCGATCGTGCGCGAAGCTGGCGGGGCGCTGTATCCGGCGAAGGACGCACACATGGGCGGAGAGGATTTTCGGCGCTTTTATCCCCAGTGGGAAGCGTTCTCGCGCCTAATGGACCCCGCCTGCTCGTCCTCGTTTTGGCGGCGAGTGACGGCTTGATTTCCATGTAGGCGCCGTCACTTTTAATTCGATGTCAAACTCACAGGGATTGCTGATTTTCGGTGGGACTTCCGCCATTGCCCAGGCCGTGGCACGATTGGCGGCAGCGCGGGGTGACCGGATTTTTCTTGCCGGCAGAGATGCGGACAAGCTGGCCATCGTGGCACGGGACTTGGAGACGCGCTCGGGCCAGCCTGCCGGTGTCATGGGGGCGGATTTTTTGTCGGCGGATTCGGTGGAAAAGGTGTTCGAACAGGCGGGGAAGTTCCTGGGGCGAATTGACGTGGTCCTGATAGCCCATGGGATGATGCTGGATCCGGCCGTGGCCCTACCGACGTGGCCGCAGATCGAGGAGTGCCTGCGGGTGAACTTTCTTTCGCCGGTGATGATCGCCGAGGCGGCGACACGCATTCTCTCGCAGCAGAACAGCGGTTCGCTCGTGATTATCGGCTCGGTGGCCGGCGACCGCGGGCGGCGGAGCATATTATATTACGGCGCGGCCAAAGGCGGCCTGGAGCGTTATGTCCAAGGGCTGCGCGGACGGCTGCACGATAAGCACATCCGCGTAGTGCTGATCAAGCCCGGGATGGTGGACACACCGATGACCGCGCATTTGAAGAAAGGTCTGTTATTCGCAAAGCCGGAAACGGTGGCGCGCCGCATCGTCAAAAGTTTTACAGGCGGACCCGAGACGGTTTACACGCCGTGGATTTGGCGCATCATCATGAGCATTATCAAGATCATACCGGAGAAAATTTTCAAAAAAATGTCCATATGAACATGGACGGAGTGACTGGAAATGGGGCGAATAGTTTCAGGGAATGACCGCAATTGAATCATCAAGGACTGGGCACCGGATAGTGCTGACGGCGTTGGGCATGGTGCCATCCACGGGAGGCTCGGCAAAGACCGTGGGCAATTTCAAGAAGGCGCTGGGAGCCGAGGTGGTTTCCTTTACCCGGGCGGACAAATTGGCGGCGGAAGGCTCGGCCATCCCGGGAGCAGTGCATGTGCCGATAAGTAATAACCTGCGAGGAAGGCTGTTTGAATGGGCCGCACCAATAGCGCGGCGCGAGGCCGACCAGTTGGCGGAACACGCTGATTTGATGTCGTGCCACATACTGTTCCGTTACCATGCGCACTGGGTGGCACAGTGGGCAAAGCGGCGCAACATTCCTTACTGGGTGGTGCCGCATGGATGCCTCGACCCCTATGTGTTTACTTACCGGCGTGCAATGAAGCGGGTGTGGATGGCGGGTTTTGGCCGGAGGTTTTTAGCCGGGGCCGCGCACGTGATTTTTTCCACTGAAAGTGAACGACGGAAAGCAGCTGCGCAGCATGAGGGGGCGAATTGCCGGGTCGTCCA
>CAZKTW010000330.1:0-4084 GCA_964555775.1 uncultured Bifidobacteriaceae bacterium
ACCGGTCCGATGGCGATATAATCCGGCCCGGCCGCCAGTGCGCGTTGCGCCTGCTCCGGCGTGTGGGTGGACAGGCCAATGCGAAGTTTGGAGTTCGGAGTTCGGAGGTCGGAAACATGTTTGTGGCCGGCGTCGAAAAAATCCTCCTGGCCGAGATGGCAGAAATCAGCCCCGATTTCGCGGGCGATTTCCAGGTGATCGTTGATGACCAGCCCGACTTTGGCGCGGCGCGTCACGGGTAGAATTGCTTCCGCCATCCGGCGAATTTCATCGGGGGACGATTTTTTGGCGCGCAACTGGATCAGGTCCGCCCCGCCGTCGCAAAGCTGTTGGGCAAAGACTTCCGCCGGACGGCCATGGAAATAGGCCGTGTCGATAAAAGCGTACAGCCGGCAGTCCGCAAGCGATTTCATGGGGATAATTTAATCATGAAACGCACGAAACACACGAAAGAGTTCATGGATTCCGGAATTTCGTTTCGGATGGAGCGCGGCTGTCCCAGCCGCAGCACTTCCGAAAACAGCGGCCAGCCTGGAAAATTTTACTCTCATTTTCCGCACAAGTCGCCTCAGCGAGTTGGGACAACTCGCGCTCCGGGCCGTCCCCGGATGCATTACCTTACCGCGTTTTTTCGAACGCCATCCGCCAGAACCAGTCGCTGCGCGAAGCCAACCGGACCAATATATTTTGAACCGAAGGCGTGAGGATCAGCCATTGCAGCCATTGGGCCCAGGCCAACCGCCGCGCAAAGGCTGCGTCGCAACGGCGGGCGATCTCGGATTGGGCTTCCGCCCAGGAGATTTTCCCGTGACTCCAGGCCATCAATGGTTCGAGGGCGAGTTCGGCCGATTCGAAGGCCATGGACATGCCATTGCCGGTGACGGGCGGGATCATGGTGATGGCATCGCCGATGCAACATTCCGTGCGGGTGGCCGCCTGACGCGGCCTTAACGAAAGCCCGGCCACGGCACAAATCGAGTCTTTATCAAATTCAGCCGTTGCCAGTCGTTGGTGCACAAGCGAGTCCGCCGGTCCGCGCAACAATTCCAGCCGGTCTTGTGGCCGGTCGCTTTCGGCGCCACGCTGGCGGAACAAGCCGCAAACATTAACCAGGCCGCCATTGATCCGGCATAAACCGACGTAACCTCGGGAAGAAACGTGCATTTCGAGGTCTGCCGCGAGCGGAACGTTTCGGGCATGTGCCTTGAGTCCGAACCAGCGCGGGGCATTTTCCTCTCCTCGTACTTGCCGGCCGGTGGCGCGAACGACACCCTCGGGTTGGAGTTCCCGCCAGTCTGGATACGCTGAAGCGCGAACGCCAACGCGCAATTCGCCGCCGAGCTTTTGGAATTCGTTCGCCAGCGCGGCGTCGAGCGTAAAACGTGACAGGCAGATGGCCTGCGCCGGCAGCGGTCGAGGTCCGGTGGTTCGGGTCGTGGAAAAAAAGGCGGCCGTATCCGCGCCAGTCGCACCGGCGTGTTCGAGCACTTCGCGCAGCCCAAGCCGCGCCAGCGTTGCCTGGCCGCGTCCGCTAATGAACTCACCGCAGACCCGATGACGCGGATAATGCCCGGATTCCGACAACCTCACTGGCACATTGCGATGACGCAGCCCGATGCCGAGGGTCAGTCCGGCCAGCCCGCCGCCAACAATCGTGATGGGTTTCAGTATTTTCATTTCCCGATACTTTTCACGCATCCCTGGGAGCGCTACGCGGGTCCATTGTCTTCGTTTGCGTAATCATGTTGCCCGCCCGATTTTTTGCGCGATAAACAAATGGCTGAAAAGCCCGGCGGCCTGTTCGGTCAGTTGCCAGTTTGGTTTGTCCGGCCAGAGCGTGGAGAGTTCGTTGCTGGAAAATCCCGCCCGGACACTCACCACCGCATCGTGTCGCGTCACCCGGTTGCAACCGATGGCCCACAACAACCGGCTGCACAGCAAGGGCAAGGGGGCTCGACGCGGTTCGAGGGCGACGAACAGGCGCGCGCGGTCCGCAATGGCACGAAGCAATCCGGCGAGGTCCGCTTCGTCAAAATGATGCAGAAACAGATTCGCCATGACCACTTCCGCCGCGTTGGCGGCCGGCAACCAGTCAAAAACATCGGCCGTGATGGCTTCCGCGTGCCAGCCAAAGGAGGCGAAGGAGACGAGCGTTTGCTGCGTCACGGTTTTCCGGCGATCGAGCAGGGTCGCGATTGCGTTCGGCCAGCGCGACGAGATTTTTTGCGCCACCTGCAGCAGGAAGTTTCCGTCACCGGCGCCCAGTTCGATGATTTGTCTTGGCGCGTGGCCGTTCCACCGGCCTTGCAGCGCGCCGGCCATGATGGCGTGATGACGCATCCAGGCGTTGACGCGGCATAAATCGCGCCGGGAACCGACGGCCAGAGGATCGCCTGGCGGCAATTCATCGAGCAGTTCCGGTTCAACGATGCGTTTCATGACAGAAATCCGTGAAACGTGAGGCGTGGAACGTGAAACGTGAGTGGCGCCATGGCTTTTCACGTTTCACGGCTTACGTTTCACGTCTCCAACCTCCAGCAGCGCGCCGTGGCAACTGAACCCCGCGCCGAAAGCCGACATCCACCACAAGCCATCGGGCACGGCATCGTGCAGTGCGCGTTCGAGCACGAAATAAACCGTCGGGCTGCTGAGGTTGCCGAATTCGCGCAGCACCGCAGTGCTGTGGCGCACGTCGGATTCGCTCAGCCCCAGCTTGTCACGCAGCGACAGCAACACGTCGCGTCCACCCGTGTGTAAAATCCAGCCGGCCATCCGGTCGCGTTTCACACCGGCATCCGCCAGCGATCCTTTCAGCAATCGTGCAGCCTCGTCGCCGGCAATTTGGGGAACCTGCGGCAGCAGGATGTTTCGCAGCATCCCGTTTTTGTGGCTGAACCGCAGCATTTCGCGGTGGTCCGGCAAGAGGCAGGACGAACCGAATTTCCATTCCACGCGGCGTTGGTTGGCTGGTGGCTGGCGGGCCAGAATGGCTGCGCCCGCGCCGTCACCGAACAGGCAGGCGCTGATGAGCACGCCCGGATCGTCATCGAGATAAAAAGCCGCGCTGCAAACCTCGACACAGACGGACAAAACCTTTTGGGCGCGGCCGGCGGTGAGAATGGCTTCGGCGGTGCGCAGGTTCGGCAGGGCCGCGCCACAGCCCTGGCCGACGAGATCGAGCGCGAATACATCAGGACGCAGGTCGAGCCGTTCGCTGACATAGCTGGTAAGGCCGGGACACAGATAACCGGTGCAGGTGCTGATGAGCACGGCATCGATTTCGCCGGGCTGACAGTTTGCGGCCTTCAACGCGCGTTGCGCGGCCCGGGTGGCCAGCGCGGGCGCATGTTTGGCAAAGCGGGCCTGGAGCGTGTCGGGGGTCAGGTCGAAAACTTCGCCGAGCGGTTCCAGCGCCAGATGGCGGGTGGCGATGCCGTTGTCGCCGCCGAGCACTTTTCTGAGAATGGCGCGGGAGCGCGGTGTGAGCCGGGTGAAGGGCGTGGATTTTCGCAACGCATCCCAGCATTGGCGCTGGGTGAAGCGCTGGGGTGGGGCGGCAATTCCCAGTCCGACAATGAACATAATCCAGCTTAGCGCGTGATTCAGCGGCACGCCACTCCATTGAATGGGAGGCCGGGACAAATCGTTTGTTCCATGTAGATCCGGCAGGGCGCGCCACTCCGTGCGCGCCGTGTTTTTGCGCCGGGGCGAGCGGCGGGCAAGGGATTGCCT
The DNA here is from genome assembly GCA_964555775.1 of uncultured Bifidobacteriaceae bacterium. GTDB lineage: Bacteria > Verrucomicrobiota > Verrucomicrobiia > Limisphaerales > UBA11358 > UBA11358. Next base: position 3,733 of record CAZKTW010000330.1, read on the forward strand.
GCCCTGCCGGTCTGAAACCGGCTGATTGAAATAAAACGGCGGCGGGAAACATCCCACCGCCGCGCGGGTTGGAAACAATAAAAATCTACTTCAAACCGGCGAGGTAGCCGAAGCGTTCGCGGAATTGTTCGGGCGTCATACCCACCACGCCGGCCAGTTTGGTGAGTTGTTTCACGTCCTCGAAATCCTCGCGTTCGAGCCGGATCATGTAGGCGCAGGCGCATTCGTAAGCCTCGCCATCCACGTTGACCTTGCGGTTTTGCATGCGGCCGGTTCTGGGATCGAGCATCTTGTCGAACGGCAGCGGGTTCATCTTGCCGTCCACGAAGCTGATGATGGCGCCGTATTTTTC
>CAZKTW010000331.1:0-4065 GCA_964555775.1 uncultured Bifidobacteriaceae bacterium
GTGTGGTTATACACGAGCAAGTGGCGTCCGTCTTTGAGCGTCACGGCGTCCGTGCAGGAATTGGGGTTGGGCAAATCCAGCAACGCGAGCTTTGACCAGGAGAGCCCATTGTCGTCGGAGGTCGTGGAAAATATTTTTCCCACCTGCGTGCGGCCGACCGCCATGAGCCGGTCGCCGCCAAGAAATAGAATGCTGGGCTGGATCGCCGCAGGCTGTTCGTGGGCTGAGGGCACGTTGATGAAGTTCCAGGTGCGGCCGTTGTTCGTGCTACGCTCGAAATGTATCTGCCAGATCGGCGGTGTTTTCAACGCTTCAATGCTGCTGCCGCAAAGGATCGTTCCATCGGCGAGTTGCACGGGTTTGTTTTTGATGGGGCCGAGAATGTCGTTGGGCAGTCGACCTGACCCGCTCCAGGTTTTGCCGTTGTCATCGCTGGTCTTGAGCATTCCCCACCAGGCCCCGGGCTCCGGGCCGACCTTGTAAAAAAGCAGGAGTGGTCCGGTGCGCGGCTGGAAGAGCACCGGGTTGTAGCACGGAAAACGTTTGCCATCGGGTTGCACGCCTTCGGCCACCTTCACGGGCGCGATCCACTTGCCGTCAATGCAGCGCGCAGACCAGATGCTCACATCGGGCCGGCCCTCGGCGCTGCCTGCGAACCACGCCGCGACGAACGTTTTGTCCCGCGCTTCAACAATCGTCGAGGCATGACAGCTCGGCACGGGGTTCGGATCGAAAATAAATTCCGATTTGAGGAGGCCGGGCTGCGCGGTTCCGGCGGTGAGACTGGCTGGCCAAAACAACATCACCAGCAGCAGTTCCAATAACGGCCGTCGAGGCAATTTGTTTGCGGCCATCACGTCCATGATTTCCCCGGCTCAAATTTCATTTCCCTGCCGAATGCCATGCCGGTCGCTGATTGGACGACCGCGCGGAATTCGCAGGTGTGGCCCGCGCTCAGTCCGCCTTTGGAAGAATGCATGGCGACATTATTTGTCGGGAAGGTTGCGTGAGGCAACTCCCTTGTTTGCGTGAGTGCCGGAACTTTTTCTTCATTGCAAGCCTGGAATGATTGAAGCAGGGTCTGGCGGGCGCGCCCGGCGGAAAACGCGCCCGGGCCGGCGGCGGATCGAGGTCTGCCCAGTCCCGCGTTTGCGTGAAAGCGGATTGTCTGCAACGATGCGACAATCAAGTCAAAGTATTTTGAAAAAACAACCGGTCCCAATGGAATTTCTTAAACAGGAATCTGGTCATGATCCCCGGTGCCACTTCCGGGGCTGGCATGACTGGCGGAAGAAATTTCTGATGTTGAGCATCCTGCCGGCAGTTGTCTGTTTCATGCTGCTGCCGGAGAGCGTTGCCTGGGCAGCTGAGTCATCCACCGCCGACGCGTCGGCTTTGTGGCGAAACCCCGCGCAGCCGCTTGACGCGCGTGTCCGCGATCTCGTCGGGCGGATGACGCTCGAAGAGAAGGTGGAGCAGATTTGCAACCACGCTCCGGCGATTCCGCGTCTCGGTTTGCCGGCTTATGATTACTGGAACGAATGTCTGCACGGAGTCGCGCGCAATGGCGTGGCGACCGTTTTTCCCCAGGCCATCGGCATGGCTGCGGCGTGGAATCCGCCGTTGCTGCGCGAGGTGGCGGATGTCATCGCCACCGAGGCCCGCGCCAAAAACAGCGCCTACACCAAGGCGCATCAAGGCGACAGCGCCAACTACACCGGTCTGACCTTCTGGTCGCCGAACATCAACATCTTTCGCGATCCGCGCTGGGGCCGCGGACAGGAGACTTACGGAGAAGACCCGTTCCTGACTTCGCGGCTGGGCGTGGCGTTCATTCAAGGATTGCAGGGCGACGACCCGAAATATGTCAAGGCGATGGCGTGCGCCAAGCATTTCGCCGTCCACAGCGGACCGGAGGCGATCCGGCACGAGTTTGATGCCGTCACGGCGAAGCGCGATCTTTATGAAACCTACCTGCCTCAGTTTGAAGCGGCGGTGCGCGAGGGAAACGTCGGCGGTGTGATGGGCGCCTACAACCGGCTTAACGGCGTTCCGGCGTGTGCGGACCGATGGTTGCTGACCGACCTGCTGCGGCGGCAATGGGGTTTCAAGGGCTATGTGGTTTCCGATTGCGGCGCGATCTACGACATGGTGGTGTTCCACAAATATGCGGCGACATTTGAGGAGGCGTCCGCGGAGGCGGTGAAGGCTGGCTGCGATTTGACCTGCGGCTCGGAATACAAGGATCTGACCAATGCCATACAGCATGGGCTCTTGACCGGACAGGACATTGACACCGCGCTGGGCCGGTTGCTCGCCGCGCGGTTCCGACTGGGCTTGTTTGATCCGCCGGCCGACGTGCCCTATGCGCAAATTCCCGTCACCGACAACGACACGCCCGCCCACGCGGCCTTGGCGCTGCGGATGGCGCGCGAATCCATCGTCCTGTTGAAGAACAACGGCGTGCTGCCGCTGGATCGGAGCAAAATCAAACGGCTGGTGGTCGTTGGGGCCAACGCCGATTCGGTTTCCATGCTGCTGGGAAATTATTATGGCACGCCGTCGCATCCGGTGACCATTTTGGACGGCATCCGCCGTCTCGCCGGCACCAACGCGACGGTCATTTTCGAGCCGGGTTGTCCGTTGGCCACCTACCCGGACGACACAAACAAGGTTGAAACCGCCGAGGCCGAAATGAAGGCCCTCGCGGCGGCGAGAACCGCCGATGCGGTCATCTACGTCGGCGGACTCAGCCCCGCCTTGGAAGGGGAGGACTTGCATGTGAACTATGATGGTTTTCACGGCGGCGACCGGACGCGCATCGAACTGGCGGATATGCAGGTTCAGTTCCTCAAGCGGTTGCAGGCTGCCGGCCGGCCGGTCGTGTTCGTCAATTGCAGCGGCGGTGCGGTGGCGATGCCGTGGGTGGCCAAACACATTCCGGCCATCGTGCAGGCGTGGTATCCCGGCCAGGCGGGAGGAACGGCCATGGCTGAAGTGCTGTTCGGCGACGTGAATCCCGCCGGTCGGTTGCCGGTCACATTTTATCGCTCCACCAGGGACTTGCCGCCTTTCACCGATTACTCGATGGCGAACCGGACGTATCGCTATTTCAGCAGCAGGCCGCTGTTTGCCTTTGGCCACGGGTTGAGCTACACAAAGTTCCAATATCAGTCCGCGCAATTGGATTGCCCGCAGGCTGCGCCGGATGACACCCTAAAGGTGAGCGTGAACGTGACCAATGTTGGCGACCGGGACGGCGACGAGGTCGTTCAGGTTTATTTCCGCCACTTGAAATCGGCGGTGCCGCAGCCGCGCGAGGCGCTGTGCGGTTTTCGCCGCTTGCCCGTGCCGCGGGGGAAAACGGTGAACGCGAAAATCGAAGTGCCGGTGCGGGAGTTTCGTTATTGGGACACGTTGAAAGAAGAATACGTCGTCGAACCGGGCAACTATGAAATCCTGATCGGTGCGGCATCGGATGACATCCGAATCCGGCTTCCCTTGCAAGTCATCGCGGAGAAACAATCACAGACCTCAAAACCCTGAACAACCAAGAACATGAACATGAAAACCGCCGTTGCCACCATGCTGCTCGGTCTGCTGGCGGCCAGCGCGTCCGCTGCCGGCACCAATGAACCGGCCCTCATTCCGTGGCCGCAATCGGTGACGCTTCAGGCCGGCGCTTTCAAACTCACGCCGGCCACGCGCATCTGCGTGGACTCCGGCTCGCGGGCGACCGGGAAATTTCTGGCGGAACGGCTGCGCCAGTCCACCGGCTACCCGCTCGCCCTGCACAGGAAATTGTTTTCCAGCGCCGCCGTCCCGGATGCCATTCTGCTGACGACCCGGAATGCGAACACAAATCTCGGCACGGAAGGTTATGACCTCACGGTCGCGCCGGGTTCCGTCGTGATTCGCGCTCCGACCGAGACCGGCTTGTTTTATGGCGTGCAAACGCTGCTGCAACTGCTGCCGCCGGAAATTTTTTCTTCCAACGTCGTCCACCGCGCGGACTGGCAAATGCCGTGCGTTCGGATTGAGGACTGGCCGCGGTTCAAATGGCGC
>CAZKTW010000332.1:0-4047 GCA_964555775.1 uncultured Bifidobacteriaceae bacterium
TGAACCGGCTGCGTTATCACAAAATCATCATCATGACCGATGCCGACGTGGACGGCTCGCACATTCGCACGCTGTTGCTGACGTTTTTCTACCGGCAGATGCCACAGCTCGTGAAGCAGGGATTTGTCTATATCGCGCAGCCGCCGCTCTATTCGATCACGCGCAAGAAAAAGACGGATTACATTGACGACGACGTGCAGTTGAACCGGATCCTGGTGCAGAACGGCACGGAGGAAGTGCAGTTGAAAAGTCTGGCCGACCAGAAGACCTTCACGCAAAAGCAGCTGGAGGAGATTCTGCAATTGCTGGAATCGCTCGATAAACACACGGCTTATGTGCGGCGCCAGGGTGGTGACTTCAGCGAATACGTCAGAAAACGTTCATCCGGCGGCGATTTCCCGTCGCATCTGGTGAAGGTGCGCGAAGGCAACGATGAAACCGTGCATTACTTTATCACCACCGAGGAACTGGAAACTTTCAAGGCCGCCAATGGCGATCTGTTCAACGGCGACACGGAGATGCGGAAAAAGGACGGACCGACGCGACGTGCGATCCATGCCGACCTGCACCACGAAAGCAAGGCTGTGGCGGAGTTGATGGGCAAGCTGGCCAAGAAAGGGCTGCAAGCGGAACATTATGTGGCCCAGACCAAGCCGCTGTTCGAGCTCGTCGAAGGTGAAGGCGAACGGGCGACCGTGACGCCGTTGTTCTCGATCCCGGAAATCCTGAATGCGGTGAAGGCGGTCGGCAAAAAAGGCATCCAGATGACCCGCTTCAAAGGTTTGGGCGAAATGGATGCCAAGGAACTGTTTGAAACCACGATGAATCCGGTCCGACGCAAGCTGCTCCGCATCGAGCTCACCGACGCCGTCGAGGCCGAGGAAATGTTTGTGCGGCTCATGGGCGATGAAGTCGAACCCCGCCGGCAGTTTATTGAAGACAACGCGCTGAACGTGCGCAATCTCGACGTATAATGAAGATTTGACAATGTAGTCACGCGTGACTACATTGAAGCCATGAAAACAAAACGAGCCAAAACAGGAAGATACCCGGAGTATAGGCCTTCGCCCTTGGTGCTTAAAGAAACCGTGACCTTGCCCGGAATTGGGGTTTCCATCCCGGTTCGCGTTGCCAAAGCGAAGCTGTCGGCGTTATTGGAACTGGTGGCGGGTGGTCAGGAAGTGACCATTACCAGCGGGGGCAAGCCGAAGGCTGTCCTGTCGCCGATAAGTTCACGCAAGGCTCGGAAGGTTTTCACCGGCATGGGTGATTACCTGCTGAAACAGCCGGTCCAGAGGAAGGGCCCCTTCGCGGATGAAATCATCCGGGCCGAGCGTGATTCCCGGTCCTGAACATGTACCTCGACAGCGCCATCATCGTGAAGCTGCTCGTACGCGAGGACGACTCGGCATGGTTTGACCGAAGCGTCAAAGGCCATGACCTTTGGTCTTCTGAGCTTGCCCTGGCGGAAGTGCGGTCTGCGATTCTGACCAAGGAACGGTCAAAGCTGGTTTCTGTCAACCAACGGAAAGCGGCCCTGGACCGTTTTCAATGGTTCCATGAAAATGAAGACCTGCGGCTTCACCCGCTAAATTTGGCAGTGGTACAACACGCCGGTGGATTGCTCATGAGTTGCCATCCGGAAGTTCCATTGCGTTCCCTGGACGCAATTCATCTGGCGACGGCAATGCTGTACCCTCGCGGAGCCCTTTGTACGATAGACAACAAATTGCGCGCCGCCGCCAAGCAAATGGGCGCGCCGTGTTTCCCGAAAGAGCTATCTGAAATAATAAAAGACTGATTTCCCATGCCAGACGAAACCGAACCGACACCCGAACCGACGCCACCACCACCAGGAGGCGGCGCCTACACCGCCGGAGAAAAGATCAGCAAGATCAATGTGGCGGACGAAATCAAGAATTCGTTCCTCGACTACTCGATGTCCGTGATCATCTCGCGGGCGCTGCCCGACGTGCGCGACGGCCTCAAACCTTCGCAGCGCCGCATCCTGTATGCGATGCACGAGCTGTCGCTTTTCCCGGGCCGCAAGCCTTACAAGTGCGCAAAAATATGCGGTGATACCTCCGGCAACTACCATCCGCACGGCGAGGCGGTGATTTATCCTACCCTCGTCCACATGGCGCAGCCGTGGGCGATGCGCGAGCGGCTTGTGGACGGCAAGGGTAACTTCGGTTCGATTGAAGACGATCCCCCGGCGGCGATGCGTTATACCGAGGCGCGGCTCACACATCTCGGTGCGGCACTCATGGAGGACATGGATAAGGACACGGTGGATTTTGTCCCGAATTACGATGAAAGAATGACCGAACCGACCGTATTTCCGTCGGCTTTTCCGAACCTTATCGTTAACGGTGGCACGGGCATTGCCGTGGGCATGGCCACCAACATGGCCCCCCACAATCTGGGTGAAGTGGTGGACGGCATCTGCGCCCAGATTGACAAGCCGGACATCACCATCCCGGAATTGATGAAATACATCAAAGGGCCGGATTTTCCGACCGGCGGCATGATTTGCGGCGTGGAAGGCATCAAAAATTATTTCACGACCGGCAAGGGCAGCCTCAAGTTGCGGGGACGCGTCGGGGTGGAGGAGATGAAAGGCAACCGCGAACAACTCGTCATCACGGAAATCCCGTTCAACGTCAACCGCGCCGCACTGGAACAGCAGATCGCCAACCTGGTCAACGAAAAGGTCATCACGGAAATTTCCGCGATGCGCAACGAGTCCGACGAGTACACGCGGCTCGTGATGGAACTCAAGCGCGACGGCCTCCCCAAGGTCGTCATCAACAATCTTTACCAGCATACCCAGCTGGAGGTCAGTTTCAGCGTCAACGCGCTGGCGATTGATCATGGCAAGCCAAAGACGCTCAATCTCAAGGAGCTCATCCAGTGTTACATCGAGCACCGGCGCGAAGTCGTGTTGCGCCGCACGCGATTTGAATTGCGCAAGGCCGAGGAACGCGCTGAGTTGCTGGAAGGCTATCTCATTGCGCTGGCGAACCTCGACGAGTTCATCCGCATCATCCGTTCGAGCAAGAACCGCGATGAAGCACGCGTGAAGCTGCTCGCCTTCGAATGGTCGCGCGCCCAGGTCGAAAAATGGGCAATCCTCATCCGTAGCGATGGGCGCCTCGTCGCCGGCCGTTATGCCCTGACCGAGCGGCAGGTGGACGCCATCTTGGATCTCCGCCTCTATCAACTGACCGGACTGGAAATTGACAAGGTCGAGCAGGAATATCGGGCATTGATTGAAGCCATCAAGGATCTGCTCGACATCCTCGCCAAGGAATCGCGCGTGATGGCGATCATCAAAAAGGAACTGCACGAAATCCGGGAAAAATATGCCACTCCGCGCAAAACCGAGATCGTGCCGGACGAAGGCGAGATTGCCATCGAGGATCTGATCGCCAACGAGGGCGTCATCATCACGCTCACACACAATGGCCTCATCAAGCGCACGAACATCAGCCAATACCGGTCGCAGCGGCGCGGGGGCAAGGGCGTCATCGGCATGTCCACGCGCGAAGCCGAGACGCCGGAGGATTCCGATTTTATCGAACATCTGTTCACCGCCAGCACGCATGACTACCTGATGTTCTTCACCAATTCGGGCCGCGTGTACGTGGAACGCGTCCACGAAATTCCCGACATGGGCCGTTCCTCCAAAGGTCGGAGCATTGCAAACCTGCTGGAGTTGAAGGCCGGTGAAAAAGTCGCCGCCCTCATCCGCATTTTGTCGAAGACGAACGAGAACAAGGAGGATGTGACCTGGCAGCAGCCCGGCGAACTGTTCTTCGCCACGCAACAGGGTACCGTCAAAAAAACCTCGCTCAACGAATTCTCCAATGTCCGCAAGGGCGGCATCATCGCCATTACCATTGATCCCGGCGACACCCTCATCGAAGTCAAACTGACCCGGGGCAGCATCGTTGAAAATAACGACGTGAAGGATCCGGGCGACGACGTGGTGTTGATCACCAAGGACGGCATGAGCATCCGCTTCAGCGAATCGGATGTGCGTTC
>CAZKTW010000333.1:0-3994 GCA_964555775.1 uncultured Bifidobacteriaceae bacterium
AGCGCTCGGTGACAAAAAACTGGCCGCATTCCTTGGCGGTATCCTTGACGCATTGCTGCGCCTGTTTTTTGGTGCCAACAAAGATGACTTTGCCGCCCTTGCGGACCGTTTGGGACAGGTAATCGCACGCGGCTTCAAGCTGCGTGAGCGTTTTGCTGAGGTCAATGATGTGAATCCCGTTGCGCGCGTCGAAGATGAACGGCTTCATCTTGGGGTTCCAGCGCTTCGTCTGATGTCCAAAATGGACGCCCGATTCCAACAATTCCTTAATTCCAATGCTGATCACAATTTTCCTTTGGTTGAGAGCCCGTCACGCTTTGCGTAAACGAACCATCCCGCGGAACACGGGATTGAGTTTGATGTTATTATGGCCGCTCCGCACCCACCCGGATGCGAAATTGAAGGCCGTTTCCCCCAACCGCCAAACCTGACGAAAGGGACGGAAAGGATAGCAAACTTAGGTCCGGTGGCAACAGTAATTTTGAGCTTGGACAGGCAGACAGGCAGAGGGCGCACACCGTTTAGTTCTTGCGCAACCGGCCTGAACGGGCTCAACTTGAAGTCGCCTCTTCCCGGTTCCGACCATGTATTTTTACACAGCCATTGAACGCTTTGACCCCGACAACGGCGAACGATGGGCGGGTTTCACCCGATGGCTTGGGCGCACCGACCTCAAACGCATCGTCACACTCGACAGCACACTCTGTCCGCCGGTCGTCCATCCTGAATCCGCCAGTGATTGGCAGTTCGTGGCCAAAGAGGAATTCATGCTCGATTTTTTCACCAGCCTCAACTTTGTCCTGCAGCGCATTGCCGATCGCCGCCCTTCAACGGTGCTGGCGGTCGCCCGCGATCCCTCGGCGGAGGAGGTTCACAGTTTCTCGCACCCGGATTTCGAGCTCGCTGGATTCGATGTCGTGGACACCCAGTTCACCGCCAGCGCGCTGCTCAACAACCGTTTCCCGGGAGTGATCAATATTTCCAAACTTTCAATCGAATCAGGTCTTTTCAAGTCACGGGAGTGGGCCTTCAAAATCCGCAACACTTTGCGCCAGCACCATCCGGACCGCGAGGATGCCCGGTGTTACGTCTGGGCGGTCTGGCGTTACACCGGAATTACCGGCAAAAGCACCTGATTTTGCTGGCTTTCGGCACCAACCGGCTTGTCAAAGATGCCGGGCTACATTATTGTCTGGCAATGTCGTTCAAGAAACATTTTGCATTGCCGGCCCTGCTGCTCAGCAGCCTGAGCCTCGCGTCCGCCGATGTGATCCAATTAAAGGACCAGGCCGCCGTCACCGGCAAAATCCTCGCCGAAAAACCCGATGCCGTTGTGGTGGATGTCGGCTACACCGTGCTGATTGTGCCGCGCAGCGTCATCGCCGGCATTTCCAAATCCGGCAGCGGGATGCCGGCACCAACGCCCGCCGCCGCCAGCAACCCGATCGTCAGTGTCAATCCCCTCCCGCAATTTTATAATTCGAACATCCGCCCCGGCGCCATCCACGACGTGCAGGATCTGGTCAAACAACTCGGTGAAGCCGTCGTGCAGGTGCGCACCCCGGGAGGTCTGGGCTCGGGATTTTTTCTCAACCCGGATGGTTATCTAATCACGAATTTTCACGTCATCGAGGGCGAAACGGAAATTTCCGTGGAGGTCTATCATCAGCACAATGGCCAGCTTGACCGGGAAACCTACAAAAAGGTGAAGATCATCGCCATCAACAAGTTCCACGACCTCGCTCTGCTGCACATCGAGGACAAGAATGCGGCCAAGTTCAAATTCGTCACCTTGGGCAGTTCCGATGAGTTGAACGTGGGCGATTCGGTCTTTGCCGTCGGCAGTCCGATGGGCCTTGAACGCACGGTCACGTCGGGCATTCTCAGCACCAAGACGCGGCAGATTGAAGGCGAGTTGTATCTGCAAACCACTGCGCAGATCAATCCCGGCAACAGCGGCGGCCCGTTGTTCAATCTCGCCGGCGAGGTCGTCGGCGTAACCAACATGAAAATCACGTTCGGCGAAGGCCTGGGCTTCGCCATTCCCGTGGAACTGGTGAAAAGTTTTCTGGATCATCGCGACGCCTTTGCCTATTCCACCGACAATCCGAACAATCCGTATCGCTATCTCGAACCGCCAAGCCGCACCAAAAACAAACCGGTAGGGCAATGAATCGGGAAATTTCCGTCGCGGCGGCGCGACTTTTCCCTGGCGTCGAACTTTAATCACCATGACTACATCCTTTTTCCGGCTGATGCCACGGCATTTCGCAGGCATTTTTATCGTAACCCTGGCCGGATTGCTGACCCTGGCCGTTCCCAGTCGCGCTGCGATTCCCCCCGCGGAAAACCTCTTGCCGGCGGACACGCTGTTGCTCCTGACCGTGCCCGATTTTGCAAAATTGGGAGAGGCCACCCACCAAATGCCACAGTGGTTGTGCTGGAACGATCCGGCCATGAAACCGTTCCGCGACAAGTTCATGACCAAATGGAATGAGAAATTTATCGCCCCGTTGGAACAGGACCTCGGGATCAAGCTGGATGACTACTCGGCCCTGCCACAGGGCCAGTTCACCTTCGCCGTCACGCAAAACGGGTGGAACGGCGGGGAAGGTTCGATGCCCGGCCTGTTGTTGCTGCTCGATGCCAGAGACAGGAGCAGCCTGCTCAAAACCAATCTTGCCGCGCTTCGCAAGAAATGGACGGACGCGGGCAAGCCGATGCGCACCGAAACCATCCGGGGCATTTCCTTTTCCGTGGTACCGCTTTCGAGCAACGATATGCCGGCGACTCTTGCCGGCATTTTCCCCAAACGCCAGCCCGTGCAGGAGCTGGGCAAAGAAAGCAAACCGCCGCCGACCGGCGAAATTGTCATCGGCCAGTTTGATTCACTGTTGATCGCCGGAAGCTCCATCCAGGCCGTTGAGCCCGTCGCCGCACGGCTGACCGGCGGTTCGGCGCCGTCGCTGGGCGATAACCCGTTGTTCGCCGCCGACCGGCTCGCTCAATTTCGCGGCAGTCCGTTGTATTATGGCTGGCTCAATTCGAAAACCCTTTTCGGCGTGCTCGCCCACATTCCACCGCCGGAACCGAATCCTGATGCCCCCAGCCCGTTGCCGCAGATTCCGTGGGATCGGATTCTCGCCACCTCCGGCTTGACCGGATTGAAGTCCGCCAGTTTCAGCTACCGCGAATCCCACGACGGAGCCCAGGCTGATTTTTGCCTTTCCGCGCCGGAGGCGGACCGGCAGGGCATTCTGAAAATCATTGCCGCCGTGCCCAAGGATGCGAATCCGCCGGCCTTTGTTCCCGCGGACGCGGTGAAGTACTGGCGCTGGCGCCTGGATGGACAGAAATCCTGGACCACCCTCCAAAAGATGGCCACCGACATCTGGCCCGGCGCACTCAGCGGCCTTGACTCCCTGATCAATCTCGCCAACGCGACCGCGCAACAAAAGGACCCGGGCTTCGATGTCCGCCAATATCTCTTTGCCAACCTGGGTGACGATTGGCTCAGTTATCAAAAAGCACCGGCGGGAAACACGCTCGCGGATTTGAATTCCGCCCCCTCGATTTTTATGTTTACCGCGGTGAACCCCGATAAGGCCGTGCTGGCGATCAAAAACGTGACCTCGCTCGGGCAAGGCAACACAATCGCCCCGCGTCAATTTCTGGGCCGGACCATCTACACCATGGCCTTGCCCGGCCGCGGGTCCGCCTCGCGTTCGCTGTACTGCACCACCAGCGACGGTTATGTCGCCCTGACCACGGACGTTTCCATGATTGAAGCCTTTCTGCGCAGCGCCGACAGCAAGATCAAGCCGTTGCGCGAAACCCCCGGTTTTGCGGGCGCCGCGCAACACGTTGGCGGGGCCGGCAACGGCCTGTTTGCGTATGAAAACCAGCGGGAAAACCTGCACGTGTATTTCACCGCCCTGAAAAACAGTCCCTCCGCAGGAGGGGCCGGCGCATTCGGAGCCCTGCCCTTCGCCGC
>CAZKTW010000334.1:0-3993 GCA_964555775.1 uncultured Bifidobacteriaceae bacterium
GTCGGCAATCCCCTCACCTATTTCATGCTGAAGGGTGTGGGCGGCGCGCCGAACCCGGATTACGCGGGCACCGTGCCGCAACAGTCCTTCATGCTGTTCCAAATGATGTTTGCCATCATCACGCCCGCGCTGATCAGCGGCGCAATGGCGGAACGGATTAAGTTCAAGGCTTATGTGTTGTTTGTGATGCTATGGGTCACCGTCGTCTATTTCCCGCTGTGCCACATGGTCTGGGGCAATGGCGGCTATTTTAACTGGGCGCTGCACGGCCGGGTGCCGGTGCTGGATTTCGCAGGCGGCACGGTGGTTCACATCAGTTCCGGCGTATCGGCGCTCGTCTGCGCGTTCGTGCTGGGAAAGCGCACCGGTTATCCGATGGAACCGATGTTGCCGCACAGCGTCGTGCTGAGCCTTATTGGCACGGGATTGCTCTGGGTGGGATGGTTCGGCTTCAACGCCGGCAGCGCGCTCAACGCGGGATCGCTCGCCACCAGCGCTTTTGCCGCCACCCATTTTTCGGCGGCGGCGGCGGCCTTGAGCTGGGCAGCGGCGGAGTGGTACCACAAAGGCCGGCCGAGCGTGCTGGGCGCGGCCTCGGGCATGGTTGCCGGGCTGGCCACCATCACCCCGGCCTCGGGCTTTGTTACCGTACCCGCGGCGTTTGGCATCGGGCTGGCCGCCGGGGTGATTTGTTATCTGGCCGTGACAAAATTGAAGGCGAAATTCAACTATGACGATTCACTGGATGTGTTCGGTGTCCATGGCGTGGGCAGCACGACCGGGATGCTCATGCTCGGCTTTCTCGCCAATGCGACCGTGAACCCGGCGATTGCGACCACCTACCAGGCCAATGGCGTCACGGTCTCGCTGGCCGGGGGCACCAGCCAGTTTTTCAACCAGGCCCTGGCCGTGATCTTTACCGCCCTCTTCGCCGGGGTGGCGACGTTCCTTTTGCTTAAAATTGTCAATGCGTTGGTCGGTCTACGCGTGCACGTGGAAGACGAAGACGCCGGACTGGACCTGACACAGCATGGCGAGCGCGCTTACACCGAATAACCGGAATAATATTCATGAAAAAAATCGAAGCCGTCATCAAGCCGTTCAAGTTGAACGACGTCAAAACCGCCCTGAACGAAATCGGCATCCAAGGCATGACCGTGGTTGAAGTGAAAGGTTTCGGACGGCAGAAAGGTCACACGGAAATTTATCGGGGCAGCGAATACACCGTGGATTTCCTGCCCAAGATCAAAATTGAAACCGTGCTGCCGGATGCGCTGGTGCAGCCGGCGATCCAGGCCATCATCAAGGCGGCCAAAACGGGAAAGATTGGCGACGGCAAGGTCTTCGTCTCCACCATCGACGACACCTATCGCATCCGCACCGAGGAACGGGGCGACAGCGCGGTTTAGCAGCCCGCTAATGAAGTGGCAGCCGACGTGAGGAGGCGCCAAACCAAGGATAGTTTTCAAAGAAATTTGAGTCTCGCTGTCTCGGCGGCTGCCAAAGAAGGCATTTTTTTTGACGGACGGTCAGGGCGCAAAGTCGCTGTGCCTTCACAACTGCGCGGTTCAACTTTTCGAAAAATCCGTGTCCTTCCGTGTTCTTCCGTGGTTAAATCCGCCCCATGCAAATCCACTTTTTCGGCGCGGCGCGCACCACCACTGGCTCCATGTATCTGCTCGAGGTCAATGGCAAACGGCTGTTGCTCGAATGCGGCCTGTTTCAGGGCCATCGCGAGGAAACCACCCAGCGTAACTGGAATTTTCCATTTGATCCGCGACAGATTGATGCCGTCGTCCTGAGCCACGCGCACATTGACCACGCCGGCAATCTGCCGAACCTCGTCAAACAGGGCTACGCCGGACCGATTCATTGCACCGACGCCACTCGCGACCTGTGCGGCATCATGCTCGTTGATTCCGCTCACATCCAGGAGCAGGACGCGATCTTTGTTTCCAAATGGCGCGCCAAAAAACATCAGCCGCCCGTTGAACCCCTCTATCACATCGCCGACGCCGAAAAGGCCGTGACCCAGCTCGCGAATCACGGCTACGAACAATCTTTTTCCCCGGTGGACGGCGTGACGGTGACATTCCGCGACGCCGGCCACATCCTCGGCTCGGCACAGGTGATCTTGGACGTTGAAGAAAAAGGGCTTGCCGCGCCGAAGCGCAGCGGAGGCGGGCGCAAATTTCGCTGGCTCTTCAGCGGCGACGTGGGCCGTGGCGGTGACGAATTGCTGTGCGACCCCATCCCGGTGGACAACGTGGACTACCTGCAGATTGAATCCACCTACGGCAACCGCGAACACGCCGTCCGCACCGACGCCGACGCCACGGTTGGCAAGCTGGTCGGCGAAACTCTCACCCAACGAGGAAAGGTCATCATCCCCGCGTTTTCCGTCGGGCGCACCCAGCAGATTGTCTATGTGCTCCACGAACTCACCTGCGCCGGCAAACTGCCACGCGTCCCCATCTTCGTGGACAGCCCGTTGAGCACCAAGGCCAGCGACGTTTACGAACGGCACCGCGAAAGCCTCCGGCCCGACCTCTCCGCCGCGTTGTGCGACGGCGACGGCCCGTTCGACATGGGCAACCTCACCTACATCAGCGACGCGGAGGAATCCAAGAAGCTCAACGACCGCCACGAGCCGATGATCATCATCAGCGCCTCGGGCATGGCTGAAGCCGGGCGCATCCGGCATCACCTCAAAAATAATATCGGCGACAAAAAAAATCTGCTGCTCTTCATCGGTTACTGCGCCGAAGGTACGCTCGGCAACCAGATCACCGCCGGCAAAACTCCCGTGAACATTTTCGGCGAACCATACGATGTCCGCGCGAAAGTGGTTTCCCTCGACACCTACTCCGGCCATGCAGACAAAAATGAATTAAAGAGCTACGTTCAGAAAATCACCGGCAATTTCCGGAAAATCTTCTGCATCCACGGCGAGGAAGATTCCTGCCTGGCCCACGCCGAAACCCTGCGTGCCATGAAACCAAAGGCCGAGGTCATCGTGCCGGAATACAAACAGGTGGTGGAGGTTTGAACTGCGGAAAAGGCGAACATCCAACATCGAATGATTGTGTTGTGCAGTTTCCAAGCGTCCCGGAGGGACAAACGAAAATAGCCCGGCGTTTCAACGCCGGGTCGCTGTTGCCGATGAACGAGTCCCGCAGGGACGGCTGATATTCATTTCCACAAATACCGTTCGTCATATTCAATGCGATGTTTTTTCAACAAAACCAGGAATTCTTCCTGAAACGTCATCTTGCGATGATGCGCTTCCTTTTCTTGGATGTATTCGATGGTTTTGTCCAGTTGTGACAGGCTCACACTGAACGCACCGTATTCCTCCTGCCACACAAAGAGGCGATGTTCGGGAAACGTTTCATGTATCCATTTTGACGAGCCGCCTTTCTTCAATTGTAGGGCCTTGGAAATCGCCATGGTTGATGGCAGCGAAAGTAAAATGTGGACGTGATCCGCCATTCCACCGATTTCGATGGCCTTCATCTTGTTCTGCCGGGCGATACCTCCCAGAAAAGGCCTGAGTCGATCACGCAATGCCGGGATAATGATTCGCTGTCGTTCCTTGGTGCTGAAAGCACAATGAAAATACGAACTGATGTAGGAGATGGAACCCATTCAGCCGTTCCTTCGGAACTCATGCAATTCCGAATTTCCCCGGCGTTGAAACGCCGGGCTATTATCAGAATGTCCCGTTGGGACGGAGCGACGGTGTCAGCACGACCTCAATCCCTGAAATTCACAAATTGTAGCGACACGGGAAATTCCTTCGTGCGCACGGCCGCGATGACGGTCTGCAATTCGTCCCGGCTCTTGCTGTTGACGCGCACCTCGTCGCCCTGGATCTGCGTGGTCACCTTGAATTTGCCGTCGCGGATGAACCCGGTGATCTGTTTGGCAATGGCTGATTCGATGCCCTGCTTGATCTTGATGCTCTGCCGCGCGTGGCCGAGCGGCGAAATG
>CAZKTW010000335.1:0-3992 GCA_964555775.1 uncultured Bifidobacteriaceae bacterium
GGCACGGCATGGCCATCATGGCCGTGCGCGAAGGGCTGGAATTTGAGAGCCGGATCGAAAGCGATTCCGCCCCGGTGGCCGATCTGGTGTTGCAACTTTTGAACGCCGGAATTGAAATTCACTGTCTGCGCGACCTGACCCGGGGCGGCCTGGCCAGCACCTTGAACGAAATCGCCGAAGCGGCGGGCCGGCGCATCGAAGTGGTGGAAAAGTCCGTGCCGGTGCGGGAAGATGTTCACGCCGCGTGTGAAATGCTGGGTCTCGACCCGTTGCACGTGGCCTGCGAAGGGCGTTTTGCCGCGTTTATCGCGGCGAAGGATGCCGACCGCGCAATGACCATCATGCGCCGCCATGCCCTCGGAGCGGAATCGGCGATGATTGGCAAAGCCACGGAAGATTCCGGCCCGTTGGTGACGCTGAAGAGTGCAATCGGCGTAAGCCGGATTCTCGACATGCCGAGCGGCGAGCAACTGCCCCGGATTTGTTAGCGGTCAACCCTTCGACAACTCGGGGCCAGGTTCTGATTGATGGTGGAGCGACAGGAACGCCCCACAGGTTTGAATCGGCATCCCGCCGGACCAAACACTTGCTTGTCGTCCCCATCTTTTTTGTTACGCTGCGCGGAATGCATAAATTTCTTTTCGGATTCTGGCTGGCCCTGGTTTTGCCGGCGGCCGGCGCGGAAATCAAAATCAATTTCGGTGACGTTGCCACCAGCCAGATCCCGACCAATTTCCACGCCGTCCTGGGAGGAGGAGGCCAGCCCGGCGAATGGAAAATCGTCATGGCCGAAGTGCCACCGTTGCTCGCGCCGCTCTCACCGCAGGCGCCCGTGGTTACGCGCCGCGCTGTGGTGGCACAGACCAGCACCGATCCGACGGATGAACGGTTTCCGATGTTGATTTACGATGGTGAGAAATTCAAGGATTTCTCCCTCATGTCCCGGTTTAAAATCGTCAGCGGGGTCACCGAGCAAATGGCCGGCCTGGTGTTCCGCTTTCAAAACGAATCGAATTGTTACGTCATCCGCGCCAGCGCGCTGGGACATAACGTGCGTTTTTACAAGATCGTGAACGGCGTCCGTTCCGATCCCATCGGCCCGGAAGCAGACATCGCTGCCGGCGTCTGGCACACGTTGGGCGTACAGTGCCAGGGAAACCAAATCAGCTGCTGGATGGATGACAAACTGGTGATGCCGCCGCTGCAGGACAATTCGTTCGCCGCCGGCAAAATTGGTTTTCGCACCAAGTCTGACACGACGGGCTATTTTGGCGACACCAGCATCACCTACACGCCAATCGTATCGCTGACCCAAAGAGTCGTAACCGAAATCGTGGCCGGGCAGCCGCGCATTGTGGGGTTGCGCCTCTACACCCTCGACGACCACGGCCAGCCGCACACCATTGCCAGCAAGCTGGAAAAGGAAATTGGCCAGCCCGGCACAGACGTCGAGAAAAACGCCATCCTCAACGGCACGGTATCCTTCGGGCGCGTCACGGGAACGGTTGTGCTGTCACTGCCCTTGCGGGACCGCAATGGCGACCCGATCGCGGCGGTGCAGGTGAAGTTGAAATCATTCCCGGGCGAGACCCAGGACAACGCCCTCACCCGCGCCATGATGATTGTCAATGCCCTGCAGGCGCAGATCACCTCGAAGGAGGATTTTGCCCAATAGCGACGTTCAAGTTTTCGGTTTTACGGGAGCGGGAACCGGCGCGGGCGCTTCCCCGGGCGTTATGACCGTCGGCATGTCGATGGGTTTCACCCGCCGCACCCCGCCGATCACCGTGACGTTGGCACTGTCATCGGTATGCAGCCGCGGGCGCGTATTTAAATAGTCATAGTTTTCCTGATGCAGGATGTCACCGTCTGGATTGACGATTGTGTAAGCGAAGACCCGCGCGCCACTCTGATAAATCACGTGCAGATTGTTGAAACGATCCAGTTGCGCCTCCGGCTGGCTGAACGAAACCATCGGCCCGATGGCGCGGACCTTGAAGATGTTTTTTTCGGACTCGTCACTCACCTGCACATACATCCGCAATTGTGAACGCAGGTAATTCGCCTGCTCCAGGGCGTATTTGCGAACCTCCGGCAAGCCATTCGTCACCCCGGCGGGGGCCGGAATCCCAAACGATTGCGTCCACAATTTTGCGCCGTCAATCACTTCGAAACTCTCGGGTGAACTGGAGACTTCCACGTTCCAATCCTGGATATGCAACTTGGCGACAATGTGATAACTGCCCTGCCGCGTCAGCTTGAAATAGGGCGCCACATCCACGCGCTTGGTGGCCATTTGTGACGAACCCAGATCAAATTCACCCTGTACCGGCACGTCCCCGAATCTGGTCACGACATAACTATCCTCCGCGGTCACACTGAACGTCAACCACTTCGGGTCGGCACCCAGATGCATCATCTGACCGGACCGGTTTACAATGCGCACCGCCACCGGCAATGATTCGGCGGGCAGGAATTGCCGCTCATCCAACAACACCTCGACCGTGATCTGTGCCGACGCGCTGAACCAGGTCAACAACGCCAGTCCGAAAATGGACAACGAAAATTTCATTTGAACCTGGATACTCTAAGCCCCAATGACCACATGGCAATCTTAAACAGCGCGGATGCAAGGATGTTGGTCAGCCGCCGATAAGATTACAGGCCGCCGGACTTTCGTCCGACGGCCCGTTCCCCCAAGTTGTTCAGGTGAATCTGTTGGAGCAGCGCCGCTGGCGTTGCTTATTGTACTTGTACCCGGAAGAAACAGCGCGGTGACGCACTTGTGCTGTTGGTCACGGAGACCAGGGTGCCTGTCCCAGCCACAGGACCACCCACCGGCGTCCAGGTGGCAACCGCAAGGTTTGTGACACACTCGAGTTGATAGGTCTGATTGGAAAACGTCTGCCAGGTGACGACAAATTGTTTCGTTCCGTTCACGTTGACGCTCGCACCGGTCAGTTGCGGGGCTGCAATCACCTTCAGGGTTCCACTCACATACTGAACCGTGTAGTTGGCGGCTGTCGCACTGCTGGCGGTGATCGGATAATTGCCCACACCACACGTGGTCGTTGCCGTTGTATTCAAGACCACGGGTGACGATAGTACGTTGGCGTTCTCACCACCAACAAAGCCGTTGTAACTGGCCGTCAGCGACGGATTGGGTGTTCCGTAAATCTTGGTCTTGTCGTCGGCTGTCACCGTCAATATCGCCTTGTCAACCACCAGCGTGTTCGTCGCGCTACCCTGGTAATTGGCGTCGCTGATCGTGCCAACCACCGTGTAGCTGCCGGCGCTGGTCGGTACCGTGGCCGAACCGTCGTACGTGAACGTCACCGCCAACCCACTCGGGGTGGTCGTCGCTGTGGCTGGCTTGGCTGAACCGTTGTAGGTCTGGCTCAAACTGCCCAGCGAGACTGAACCCGAGGCCTTGGCGATCACCAACGTGCCGGTTGCACTGCCCTGGTAATTGGCATCATTGATCGTACCCACTACCGTGTAGCTGCCGGCACCAGTCGGCACCGCCGCCGAACCATTGTATGTAAAGTTCATCGTCAACCCGCTCGGGGTCGTGATCGCCGTCGCCGGCTTGGCCGAACCGTCGTAAGTCTGGTTCAGGCTGCCCAACGAGATCGAGCTTGTGGCTTTGTCGATGACCAACGTACCAGTTGCGCTGCCTTGGTAATTGGCGTCATTGATCGTGCCAACTACCGCGTAGCTGCCCGCACCGGTCGGCACCGTTGCCGAACCGTTGTACGTAAAATTAACCGTCAAGCCGCTCGGAGTCGTGGTCGCCGTCGCCGGCTTGGCCGAACCGTCGTAGGTCTGGGTCAAGCTGCCCAGCGAGATCGAGCTTGTGGCTTTGCCAATGACCAATGTACCAGTTGCGCTGCCTTGGTAATTGGCGTCGTTAATCGTGCCTATTACCGTGTAGCTGCCGGCACCAGTCGGCACCGTCGCCGAACTATTGTACGTAAAGTTCACCGCCAACC
>CAZKTW010000336.1:0-3971 GCA_964555775.1 uncultured Bifidobacteriaceae bacterium
AGTTGGGTGATGCCGCCCTCACGTCCGATGGAAGCGCCGGTGGCGATGCTGATGATGGCTGAGATTGTTTTTACCACCTCCGTGCGAAACGGCAGCCTCCCGTCGCCGGCGACAACCACTTCGAGCAGGTTGCTCGGACCTTGCGGCCCGATGAACCGCAAGCCCCAATGCAATACCAGCCCGGCTGCCAGGCCGCCCAAGGTCGGAATCAGGATCCGTTCCCAATCATTCAACCGCCCGGCCACCTCCACGGGATCGCCCGGTTGAACCAGATGGACTGCATAGAAGAAAAACAGGTTTACGAGGCCGCCAATGACACCGACGATGCCGGCCAGCACAAGGTGGAACGTCTCCTCATTGAGGACGAGTTTTTGGCGCCAGTGCAGGGCACGCCGCCAGTGGCGGTGAAGAAAATCCCGCGCCTTTGCGACAAAGCCGCTATTCATCCCTGGCTGCACGGGACAAATCTAAGCGTGAATTGCCATTTTGACGAGATGGGAGTTTGAGGTTTGCGCCCGACGTGTCCGCATCCATGCAGTTGAAAAGCGGAACCAGTCAAACGCAACGGCGCAGAGGACGCCGAGAGGCGCGGAGAGGAAATCAGTGAAGCACGCCAAAAGGCGAACGCTGATTTGCTGATCAAACTTTGCGTTCCGTCATAATTGGTGGCACCGGACCGCGGCTGTCCCAGCCGCAGCACGTTCGACCGTGCAAAGATCTCCGGTGTTTCGTGTGCTTATTTGGCAAGCCAATCTGCTGCGGGTGGGACACCCGCGGTCCGGCCCGTTGGGCAACACGCCCGAGTGATGCGCCCTGCTTCCGTATTGAAATTTGTGCTACTTCTTCTTCAAACCGGCGATGGCGGCCTTCATTTCGCTGAAGTGAAGCTCGGGATTGCCCGAATCGGTGACGTGGATGATTTTACCGTCGAGGCCGATGAGAAAGCTGACCCGGCGCGCCATTTTTCGGCCGGCCACGTGCACGCCATAGGCGTCAACGATCTTGCCGTCCGGATCGGACAGCAGGCGGAAGTTCAATTTGTATTGGCCGATGAATTGTTTATGGCTGTCGGCGGAATCGAAGCTGACACCGATGACCTCGACGTTGTCCTTTTGCAATTCGGCCATGCGGTCGCGGAAGCCGCAGGCTTCCTTGGTGCAACCAGGTGTGTTGTCCTTGGGATAAAAATAGAGCAGCACGATTTGTTTGCCGATAAGGCTCTTCAGTTTGACGGCCTTGCCGTCCTGATCCTGGCCGGTGAATAGCGGCGCGATATCGCCCGTCTTGGGCACGGCGGCAAACGCCGTGCTGAACAGTGAAAGGCTGGTGATCACGGTCAAGGCTGCGGTCACGAATTTTTTCATAAATTAGGCACCGGTTTTTCGAAACTAGACGCAGAACTGAGCAGAAGGTAACGAAGAAAACGAAGGGTGAAAATTTCAGCCGTTCTTTATTCTCTTCGTTGCCTTTTGTGATCAACTCCGCAAACAAAAAATGGTTGCAACGAGGAAACACCATTTTCCCTAATGCGGAAAAGTATCCCGAGGGTTTCCGACAAGATGTTTAATCCTCCCAAGGGAGATGGAACGCTTGGGTTGTTTTTTTCTTTCGTCCCTGATGGGACTCTGGTGATTGCCGTTTTGAACCCACCGATAAATCGATGGGCTGATTTCTTTCGCGCTCTTGGCGCTTCCCACGGCCGGACAGCACGCTATCGTTTGCGCGGCCAGCGGCGCAGGCCGTTTTGCAGCCATAACCACCAGACCATCCAGAACGCCTCGGTGACGACGCCGCGCGAAAGTTTGGACTTGCCCTCGACGCGCTCGGTGAACGTGATCGGCACTTCGGCGACTTTGAATCCGTCACGCCAGAGCCGGTGGGTCATTTCAATCTGGAAGCTGTATTGTTTGGAGCGGACGGCGTCCAGGTTGATGGCTTGCAACGCGCGGCGGCGGAAACATTTGTAGCCGCCGGTCGGATCGGTGAACGGCATTCCGGTGACGAGCCAGACGTAGATGCCGGCAAACCGGCTCAACAGCAGCCGCTTGAGCGGCCAGTTCAGCACGCGCACCCCGCCGGTGTAACGCGAGCCCAGCACGAGGTCGGCGCTTTGTGCCGCCTGGAGAAAACTTGGAATCGCTTCCGGGTCATGCGAAAGGTCGGAATCCATCTCGAAAATGAATTCGTATTTTTTTTCCAGCGCCCATTGGAAGCCGGAAATGTAGGCGCGGCCCAACCCGTTTTTTTTCTGTTCGTGCAGGACGTGGATTTGGGGATGTTTCGCGGCGAGTTCGTCCGCGATTTTCCCCGTGCCATCCGAGGAATTGCCGTCCACCACCAGCACGTCCACGCCCACCGGCAGTGACAACACTTTTTGCGCCACGCGCGGGAGATTTTCCCGCTCGTTGTAGGTGGGCACGATAATGAGGGCCTGGTTCATGCTGGCGACGGCGCAGATAATTATACGGGAAACGCGCTGAAAACAAGCGGGCAATTCGATGGCGGGCCGGTTTGTGTGGGGCCCTTGTCTTATATTCTTGAAACCGCAAAAATGCTCCTGGCCACGGGACAGCGGGTTTAAGCAAAAGCCAAGGCTGAAGGTTCAAGGTCGCGTCGTGACTCAAAACCACGATCACGGCTCGCGATTCATCGGAGCCCGCTCGCGATCCATCGGAGTGGGATGTTCAGTTTGCGGACGCTTTAGCCTTCAGAGCCTGTCTGAAAATGTAGCGTCAGCCATCCTGGCTGACGTAGAGCCGGGCTTCCAGCCGGCGGAAAAAAACCGTCCGTGATCATTGACGCCTTTGAAATCCCAAATAGCGGCGTCATGGCGGCGCTTTTTCCGGGCGGCAGGATGCCGCTCTCTACGGCCGGCCGGGAGGCCCGCCGCTACATGTTCAGACAAGCTCTCAGCTTTTTCGGCCGCATGCGCAGGGCGAGACATCCGAGTCCGCCGGCCAGCAGCACGAAAACCGACGGTTCGGGTACTGCCCCATTGAATCTGATTTCATCAACAAATATCCAATGGCTTGGATCGCCATCCGTCAAATTAATGGTTAGGGTGCTCCCGCTCCAGGAACCGTTGAAGACCAGCGTTCCGCGGCTGGCGTCGGGGATGGCGTCCGGGGCCACGCTGAAGTCCGTGCCGCCAATGTTCACCGTGTCGGGGAGGAAAATCATTACCGATTCCGTCCGGTTAAAATCGATCCCGATCTGGTTGACGGTCACCGGCCCGGAAAAGTGGAAGGTTATCACCGGGTCGGCCACCCGCCAGCCCACCCATTCATAGGCGATGCCATTGCCCAGATTGGCCGACCAGTCATTGGCGCCAAAGCTTCCGTCAGTCAGCTGGCGGCCGGTTTCGTCAAAGTAATTGAAAAACCCGCCTTGAGCGGTTCCTTCCCCCGGCGTGGCTAAATAATTTGTGGGAACCAGCGGTGCGGCGCTCGCAGACCAACTCCCGCAGACAGGAAGCGCAAGCGCGGACAAGATCAGACATTTGCAGATGCAGTCCGTTCCCCGCTTCATCCTCGGTTCTTCAAGGTTTGATCCCAAGCGCTGGTATGTATGTGAACGTTCTTTCATGCTTTACCCCTCTCCCTGCTATAGTAATACCGATTTGATTTTTTTCCTGCTTTTTTTTGAAACAAAGCTGTCACCCATGTTCTGACCGCACCCCGATTTACTTTAGCAAATAGCGTTCAGCGTTCAGCCTTTACTTGCGCTCCTCCTGAACTTGGATGTTCGGCGTTGAATGTTGAATGTTCGATGTTCCATTTGTAGACGCTCTCGCCACCTGTCACTCGTCACGCATCATGTTTCCCGCCTCCCCTTGGGTATGCTTTCTGCTTAACCACTGCATAAGCTATGAGGAGTGTCGTTTTGCTGTTGTTGTTTACAGTGGCCCCCGCCTTGTTCGCCGGTCCCACCAATTCCATCCTGTTCGTCACGCAAGTGCCGGTTCCCGCGGA
>CAZKTW010000337.1:0-3948 GCA_964555775.1 uncultured Bifidobacteriaceae bacterium
TGTCTTTCACCACAAACGGGTCGAAGATGACGCTCAACGCCTCTTGCGGCACGCCCGGGCCATTGTCGCTGATTTGAACGACGATTTCGGGTTTCGCGCCGTCATGCTTCAATTCCGCGGCCAGGGTGATGCGGCTGCCGGCCGGCAAGGCGGCCAGTTCATCTTTCAGCAACAATTCGAACAGCCGGCAAAATTTCGGCTGGTCCACGTGCAACGCGGGCAATGAGTCGGGAATGCGAT
Source organism: uncultured Bifidobacteriaceae bacterium (assembly GCA_964555775.1). GTDB lineage: Bacteria > Verrucomicrobiota > Verrucomicrobiia > Limisphaerales > UBA11358 > UBA11358. The sequence continues at coordinate 241 of CAZKTW010000337.1, forward strand.
TTTCCACCTCGATCCGCCGCGCGGCGAACTGGTCCTTGAACAGGGCCAGCGCCGTGCCGACGGCCTCGTGCAGCCGCACTTCGTCGGCAAATTGCGCCATGCCGCTGTTATCCGATGCCGTCCAAAGGTCCTTAAGCAGGCCGTTGATCTTTTCGATCTGCAACTGGACGTTCTGATGATATTCCTTCCAGAAATCAGGGTTGCGCAAACCGTCCAGGTCCGTCTTTTCCTCCACCATCTTCCCCGGCGCCAGGTCCAGAAAGGTTTTCACCGCGACCAGGGAATTGCGGATGTGATGGCTCAGGCCGGCGGCCAGCAACCCGAGGCTCACGATGCGATCGGCCACCATCATGTTGTGCAGCACGGACATTTTTTCGTGGAGCAACTGGTCGCGCTCGGTCTGCACCATGAAAAATTCCAGGCCGTGCCGGAGCGTGAGTTCAAGTTGCGGCGGATCCCACGGCTTGGTCACGTAACGGTAAATCGCCCCGCTGTTGACGGCGGCAATGGCCGCGTCCATGTCCGCGTAGGCCGTGACCAGCATGCGCAAGATGCGCGGACGCAACTGGCGCGCCCGTTCCAGCAGCCAGACGCCCTTTTCACCGGGCATCCGCTGGTCGGTCATCAACAGGCCGATTTCGTCGGCGTGCAGTTCGAGCAGCTTGAAGCCGTCCTGGGCGTTCGCCGCGGTGAAAATGCGGAAGTCGTCGCTGTAGGCCCGCGTGAAACTGGTCAGCGATTTTTCCTCGTCGTCCACGTAGAGGATGGCGAATTTTTTATAGTCGTATTGATTTTCCATTTGGTCCCGGTGGCTTCAATCCTATCCTTTGACCGGGAATTCCAGCGTAAATTCGCAGAATTTTCCCGGCTCCGTCTTGACTGAGATTCTGCCTTCGTATTCCTGCACGATGCTGTAGCAAATGCTCAACCCCAGCCCCATGCCTTCCCCCACCTCTTTCGTGGTGAAGAACGGATCAAAGATATTGTCGAGGTGCTTCGTCTCGATGCCCGTGCCATTGTCCCGGACGGCCAGGATGCTTTGCCCGTTTTCAATCCGGCCGTCAATCCAGATGGTGGGTTTTTCCCCATTCGTGAAGGACTTCGTTTTCAGCGCGTCGAGCGAATTCTGCAGGAGATTCACCATCACCTGGATCAGTTTGTTTTTGTTGGCCCAGATCGTCTGGCGCTCCGCGAGCTTCTGCTCGATTTGCACGACGTCCTTCCACTCGTTGCTGAGGAACCGCAATGCCGGGGTGACCACCTCGGCCACGGGCACCGGATCCAGTTGTTCGGTATTGGGATGGGTAAACATCCGCAGATCGGAAACGATGGCCTGTACCCGGTCGATCCCCTCCGCCACATCGGTGATGATTTCCGTGTATTCCCCCTGTTGTTCTGGCGCGAGGTATTTGCCCTTTTTGCGCAACGTGAACAGACCCGTCTTGGCAAAGTTCAGCGGATTGTTGATTTCGTGGATGATGCCTGCGCTCATGCGGCCGAGCGACGCCAGTTTTTCGGATTGCACCAGTTGCGTCTCGTTTTCCTTCAACTGTTGGAGGCTGGCTTCCAGCGCCTTGCGGCTCTTGTCCAGTTCGCAGCGGGAGACAAACTCGCTGATCCGGACCTGGCTGTGGAAGTAGGATCCCACCACGATGGCAATGCCGGTGGACCCCAGGAAAAACAGGTTGTTCAGGAACATCCCAAAATTGTCCCCGAAGGCCGAAGACGCGCTGGCCGCCAGGTATAACATCAGGACCAGCAACACCGAGGCCCCGCTTTGCAGAAACGTCCAATCCAACACCACGGCGAGCACCATCAGCACCAGGGTCAGCCCCGCGTAATAAGGCGACGCGGCCCCTTCGGTCGCATAAATCATCCAGGCAATGGCCGCCGAGGGCAGGAGCAGCAGCAGAATGCCTTGGAACCGGTAATATTTTCGCCCGAAACGGGTGCCGAGCAGGGGATACAGTCCCGCCATCAACGCCGAACAAAGCAATCGCAGCAGGAGAAAGGAAAATTCCTGCTTCGGATAGACGTAATGGTCCAGCCAGCCGAAGAACGGCACCATCACAATGCCGAAAAAGCATCCCAGCCGCGTCTTGCGAATGGTCATTTCCCGCTCGTGTTCCTGGTACGCGGCGCGAAATTCCTGGGGGATGGTTTGCATGTTATTCCGGTTTGTTGAGATGCAGGAATAAGTTTACGGAAGTCGGCTCGGCAATCACCCGGGCGACGTCCCGAGCCCGCTCCGGGGCCAGGGCCAGCATCTGCCCGCTGTCGCGGTAGATCAATTGCCAGTCCAACACAAACTCGATGAAATTCCGAAACGGTTTTGAATCGTTCATGTTGGCCACGATGGCCGCCCCGCCCGGCCGCAGCCAGTCATAAAACAGATTCACCAGGGACTGACAGGTGGGTTCGGACAAATAATCAAACAGCCCCCCGCAGTAAATCAGGTCGTAACCCGGTTCCGCGGCCGGCTGTTCCTGCTGGGCATTCTGGCGCAGCAGCTGATGCACGGAAACCTGGCGGGTCTCGACGGTGGTGTGCCGTGAAAACGGTCCTTCCAACCGGTTGATCTGGGCGCTGACGTGGCCCAGGGTCTCCTCGTTGAAATCCAGCAATACAAAATCCACCTCGTTGCCCAGCGGCGATTCCTTCAGAAAATCCTGCACTTCCCGGGCCGGGCCACAGCCGACGTTAAGAACCCGGGCGCGTCGGCCCGCCCGCGCCACCCGCGCGACCTCCTGCAAGAGCTGGTTTTTGAGGTGGGCGACCCGGTTGCGCACCGATTGGGCCGGCCATTGACTGACCAGGAGGAAATGGATCAGCTTTTCGAAGAGCGTGCCGCCTTCGGGCTGGTTGCGATGAATCATGTTCATCATCTCGTAATCGCCCGCATAGCCGAGGGGTTTGTAAAACGTGCGCTGGCCGAAAGGACTGCACAAAAACAGATGTTGCCACTGGCGGCGGACGAATTCCTGGTGCGCCCCGTAATGTTCCTCGGGAATGGCATACGCGAGTTCTTCAAACTTCTCGTGTTGAACGTTGAAGGCGGCAATGACCCGCCGGGCGATGGCTTCCAGGGTCCCGGAGGTTTGTTCCGGCCGGCGGCTGCCCTGGCTGACTCCCAGGTCGAACTCGACCTGCTCCAGCCACTGGCGGGTCGCCACCAGGAAAGCCTGGATGTCCGTCACCTGCACTTTGAATTCCTGGGAAACCCGGTAGTTCTTCTGCCACTGCCGGAAGAAGCGGCTGTAGGCCTGGTCTCCGTCGGGATCGGCGCCGGAGGGTTGCAGGAAAAAATCGGTCTCCGCTCCCAGATCATCCAGTTTGACTTCGCAGATGATCCGGGCCCCGGCATCGATCAGTCCGCCCACCACGGCGCGTCCCGAATAAATCATGCGGCCATCGATGATGATTTTGAATTTATCCAGCACTTCCGACGTGCGCAGCAGCACGGCGGCGTTGCAAAACTCAAACGCCACCGCATAACGTGCCAGCCGCAGGATGGCGCCGTGCGTTTCCATGCCGTCACGGGTCTTGAAAACGGCGACCCGGCCCCGGCTGTGGCCGGGCTCCGGCGCAGTCGTTTCCCGGGCGGTTCCTTTGGCGGGAGAGAGCAGGCTTTTTGCGCCTTTCCCATGGCCAAGGCCGTTGGTGATATGACTGCTCATTTTCGGTAGCATGAATAGACCATTTTCCACC
>CAZKTW010000338.1:0-3927 GCA_964555775.1 uncultured Bifidobacteriaceae bacterium
CCGGTGAGATAGGCGATGCGTTTGTGGCCGAGCTTCAGCAGATGTTGCGTCGCGGTGAAGCTGGCAGCCTGTTCGTCAATTTCCACGCCGACGAACGATTTGCAGAAGGGCGCGGGCGGACCGATCAAAACCGTCGGGATCTGGCGCGCGAGCACCTCCTTGTAAACCCGCGCTTCGGCTTCAAACCGGTAAACTGGCGAAATGAACAGGCCGTCCACCCGCCGCGACAACAGCCGCCGGACACAGACCTCTTCGCGGTCCGGCATGTTGTGCGTGTGGGTGAGCAGAAGATCATAGCCCAGTTCATGGGCGCGCTCCTCGATGGCGAAAACAATGCGCGCGAAAATCGGGTTCATGCTCGACGGAATGGCGAGGCCAAACAATTTTGTCGTCCGGGTGCGCAGTCCCTGGGCGGACGAATCGGGGACGTAACCCATTTGTTGGGCCAGTCCCTTGATTCGGGCCTTGGTGGCTGCCGACACATCGGGCGCGTCGCGCAAGGCTTTCGAGACCGTCATCACGGAAACCCCGGCATGCCGGGCGATATCTTTAAGTCGAACCATGACAATAAAAAGCTAAGGGCAGAAGGCGTAAGGCTGAAGGAAAAAATTCAGCAACTCAAATTCAAGTTTCGCTTCATTCAATTTCCGGCCTTTCATAAGTACGCTCCGCGCCAGTGCAACTTGCGGCGCAATGCCTCCAAAAATGAGCTGTCGGCCAGATGCATCAGCCGGACGGTGCTCCGGCTGCGGCGGACCGCCACTTCGTCGCCCGCCCCCAGTTCGGCCACCACCCGGCCGTCCGCGCTCAATATCGTGGCCGGCGCCGGACTGGCCGCCCGGACGCGAATGGTTGAAGCCAGCGGCAAAATAAGCGGACGATTCGACAGTGTGTGCGGACAAATCGGCGTCAGGGCAAACACATCGGCGGTGGGCAAAACCACGGCGCCGCCTGCCGCCAGCGAATACGCCGTTGAACCGGTTGGCGAACTGATGATTAATCCATCGCCGTGGTAACGGGTGACCAGTTCGCCGTCCACGCTCACATCCAGTTTGATGAGCCGGGAGATGGCGCCGCGGCTGATGACGACGTCATTCAGCGCGGTTTCGCGGATCGGTTTTCCCTGGCCACGGCCACGGACTTCGATCAAAGCCCGGGATTCGTATTTGAATTCACCCCGCCAGACGCGGGCCAGGGCGCGGGTCATTTCATCCGAGGGCACGGCGGTGAGAAAACCGAGACCACCGATGTTGATGCCAAGCAACGGCGTGGTGGAACCCGCAATATCGCGGGCGACGCGCAGCATCGTGCCGTCTCCGCCAAAAACGACCAGCAAATCTGCTGCGCCGGCCAGCTCAGCGGCGTCGGGACACACGTTTTCCTTCAATCCAGCCAGGCGGCCGGTTTCCGCGTCACAAAACACCCTGCGTCCGGCGCGCTGGATGTGTCGCGCGGCCTTGCGAACGCTGTCGGCGCAGGCGGCTTTTTCGGAATTGCCGATCAGCCCGACACGTTTGATTTTGTCAGATCGTTTTTTCAATCAGCGCCAAAAATTCCCGGTTTCCCGCCGGCCCGAGCAACGGTGATTCCACCACGCCCTGCCAGCGCAAACCGGATTGCGCGCGGACGAACCCCCGCAACTCGTCCAGCACCCGCTCATGCACCGACGGATCGCTGATGACGCCGCGACCCTTGTCCGCTTCGGCCTTGCCGGCTTCGAACTGCGGTTTGATGAGCGCGATGATTTTGCCATCTGGGCGCAATAATGCAATGGCGGCGGGTAAAATGTTTCGCAACGAGATAAACGAGCAATCAATCACTGCGAGATCAACGGGGGAAAAGGGGCGGGGCATCTGTGCGGCCGTCAGATGCCGGGCATTGGTTTTTTCCATGACGACGACACGGGGGTCGTGGCGAAGTTTCCACGCGAGCTGGCCCCGGCCGACGTCCACGGCAAAGACCCGGGCGGCGCCGTGCTGGAGGAGGCAATCGGTGAATCCGCCGGTGGACGCTCCCAGATCGAGGGCGGTCAATCCGGTAACCTCCAACTGGAAGTGATGCAGGGCATGTTCCAACTTGTGCCCGCCGCGGCTGACATATTTTTCACCGGCGTCCAGGGTGAGCTGGTCATCAGGTTTGACGGAGTCGCTGGGTTTGTGGGCGGTCTGGGCGTTGATGCGGACCTGTCCGGCCAGGATGGCGCGTTTGGCGCGTTCACGGCTTTCGCAAAGGCCCCGTTCAACCAGGGCCTGGTCGAGGCGAGTCATGGAAAATATGCCCGGGTTATGGCTTGTCTCATGCGTGACACGACCAACTTTTTGGCAGGAAAACTGGACGCCGCCAACCACAAAATGTGCCAACCCGGGCAGGACGTGACGGCGTGACCCTGGCCGAACCACGAAGCACGTCGTCACTTGCGCGCGCCAACGGAGAGCAGAAAATACTGCATTACCAGCAACCGACCCGTTCACGTTCACAGCCGGTGTCGGCGGGGCCACTGCTGGATGAGCGGCAACGGGATCGTGCAGCGCGCGTTGGATAATGCGTGGCTGCGGGAACAAGGCGTGCCGGACTTGAAGTCACAATGGATCAAACTGCATTACGGAGGAGCGCCGGTTCCACTCAGGGACATCCCCTCCGTTAATCTGACCGGAACCGCCTGATGCGGACCCGCATGTCCGGTGGTGTGGGAGCCGGGAGGCCAATCCTCCCGGCTACCCGATTAGGCGGCGTTTGTGTATCGGTCACAAGCTTACTACGAAAAAGACACCAAATGCAAAATACTGGCAGTAGATAATCCAAACCTCTCGGCTCTGGAACGACTTGGAATTGAAAATTCGGGCCGCCGTAAAGTGAAGATGCGTCAACACCCGACTGACTACTGGGTAAACCAACAAAGCTCTCGAACTGACTGATATAGGAAGATGTTGTAAATGGGGCTGCCGAACCCATAGCATAAATGACAAAAGTCGTATTTGAGCACTGCGTCGTCATCGAATACACCTGACCTGCTGATAATAACAATGACGGAACACTCTGAAAATCTGTAGGTGAACCTGTAAAATCATAACTGGCGATGACTTGATCCGTTCCCGACCAAAAGCTCACTTGTGGAGCGATGGATGAAATCGCAGTGACCAACAAATCTGAATTGGGCGTGAATGACCAACCAACGGCTCCGGTGTAATTGAATACGATGATATTTGGGCTGTAACCTCCCGTAAAAGGAGTATATGTCAGTGCATTCATCGTCCCTTGCGCGTTCGATGTCCCAGGAAGCGCAATCAATGCAATTCCCAAAATAGCTGCGATGAAATATGTGCTAAAGGATGTCTTCATGGCGAATATCGTAGCTGCCTAAAGTAGAAAGCAGCCACCGCCGACTCGCTGCGTGAACCGCGCCTGTCGCGCCGAAGCAAAACGTAGGCGGAACAGCGGAACTGACAGCGCCAACGGCGGTTGGCTCCGGCGACTGGTTAGGCCACATAGTCATCTCCTGACAAACCAATAAAAATCAAGTGCTGCAAAAAATACACCAACAACCGTGCAAACCAAAAGCAACGTAGTGAAACCTCTGCCGAGACAAAATCGCCGAGACAGCTCCACGAACTTATGGTGCAAACCAATCCGGCGGCTTCGGGACGCATCACTCTCCACCAACCGAACCCAAGCATCTCGTCTGCAAATCTTGAACCATAAAATCGAACCACAAATGCCGCAAAACAAAATGTCGCGAGCTAAATCAGAAATAGATGGCGTCATAATCTCTGCGTGCGCTGTGGCCTAACGTCCAGAGCTCAGGCACGCGGGACCAACCAGCGTGAACTGCGAAGCGGAACTAAGAGCGCCATCCCGCGTTGCCTGCAGCGAATTGTTAGGCCGACGGTCTCTTTTCATGGTAGCAAAGAAACTCTGAAATCTCATGAT
>CAZKTW010000339.1:0-3916 GCA_964555775.1 uncultured Bifidobacteriaceae bacterium
CTACCAACTTCCTGGGTACAGGTTATGTGCTCTACACCATCACCGACGGCAATGGCGGGACCAACTCCGCCCTGATTACCATTTCCGTGACCAATCGTCCGCCGGTGGCAAACAGCCAGTCTGTAACGACTGCTCAAAGCACACCCTTGGCGATTGTCTTGACCGGCAGCGATCCTGATAGCAATCCGCTGACTTTTGTAATCGTGAGCGGGCCAGCCAACGGCGCATTGAGTCTTTTGAACACGAACACCGGGGTCGTGACTTACACGCCGAACGCAAATTACTCCGGCACCGACAATTTCACCTTCCGCGTAAACGACGGTCAGGCGAACAGCGCTACAGCGACGGTCTCGATAACAATTCTGCCGACGGCGGATGTTGCGATTATCAAAACCGGCCCGATCAGTGGATTCGCTGGTTCCAACCTGAATTACACAGTAACGGCAACCAACCGCGGACCGGGAACGGCGACGAACGTCATCGTATTTGACCAGTTGCCTGTTGGCTTTGTTTTTGTGAGCGCCACCCCGGCGACGGCAACGATTTCAAACAATCTGGTGAGCTGGCCGGCATTCAATCTGGCCAACAATGCCAGAAGCAACTTTACGGTGACTGCGGTCTCCATGGGGGCCGGCAATTATACCAATACTGCCTTTAGTACAGCGAACACAATGGATCCAAACCCGACGAACAACAATGGCACGGCGACGAATTCGCAGGCGGTCACCGCGGTGACGTTGACGGCAGATCTGGCGGTGTTCAAGACCGGCAATACCAATGTTCCGCCAGGTGGCACGGTGACCTACACCATTACTGCGACAAATGCCGGGCCTTCGATGGCAACAAATGTAGTGGTACAGGACATGTTGCCCACCAACGTCACTTTCCAGAGCGCTTCCGGCGGTTTCAGCTTGAGCAATAATATTGTCACCTGGTCGCTGCCGACCCTGGCAAAGGGCGCCACCGTCAGCTTCACCGTTGCGGTGACCGCACCGGCCGTTGGTACGTTTGTGAACATCGCTTCAGGCGGTTCCGATGCGCTGGATCCAAACCCGACCAACAACAACGGCACCGCATCCAGCGCGCGGGTAACCACATCGATCGTGCCGGTGGCGGACGTGCAGGTCTTCTTGTATGGACCGACCAATGTGACCCTGGGTGACGAATTCTCCTACACGGTGGTGGTGACCAATGCCGGGCCTTCGCCTGCCGTAAATACATTGGCGGAGGATTTCCTGCCGACGAACCTGGTGTTCGCCAGCGCTTCCGGCGGCGGAGTGTTTTCCAACGGCATCGTAACCTGGCCCCTCCTGCCGTCGTTGGCCAGCGGCCAGTCAACCAATCTCACTGTGAACGTTGCGCCGTCCACGCTCGGTTCCACCAACCTGTTCTCGCCGACCACCAGCGCGTTCAATTTCATCGAGACAAACACCACGTTCTTCTTTGGCATTTTGACAAACGTCGCCTCGGCCTTTGCGGCGACGTTTGACCCCAATCTGACGAACAACAACGGCACGTTGCCGACCGAACAGGTGCAGACCATCGTTACACCCGACACATTCAGCGTCGTCATCGCCACGAATACCTATCCGACCAACGCGGTCGTCACCAATACGATCGTTCCCATCGGAACGGACCTGTTCATTGTAGGTGCCGGCGCGTTTAACCCACAGACGGGGTTGTTCGAGGAAACCGTGACGGTGACGAACCTTGGAACGACCGTGGTTCACGCGTTACGGCTTTATGTGGGTGGCCTGCGCGGTGGCGTGACACTTTACAATGCCACCGGCACCAACAACGGCGTGCCGTATGTGGAATATGACCCGCCATATAGCACGCCGCTATATCCGTTCCCGGCATATACGAACAACAACAGTGTCACGTTTGTGCTGGAATTTTTTGTGCCGGACCGGCGCTCGTTCACCAACTCATTGTGGGCGGTGGCCATTGTTCCGCCGGCGTCGTCATCGACGAACGGTACGCCGGTGTTCACCAGCCAGTTCTTCATGGATTCACGCAACGCGGGTGGCGTCCGCTTTGTGCTCGGGTTTAACAGCACTCCCGGCCGGACTTATACCATTGAATACAGCTCTGACCTGGTGACCTGGACTGTCGCCGTGCCGTCGATCGTTGCCAGTGCGAACGTGACGCAATGGTATGATGATGGTCCGCCCAAGACCATCAGCAAGCCAATGTCCGTGAACTGCCGTTTTTATCGTGTGATCCAGCGTTGAAACGAATATGAAACCATTCGTTAGAATTTTGATAATTCTCGGCCTGATCACCGGCGGACTAATATACTTAAACCGGCAAAGAACCGTGCCGAAACCCGCCCCGGCCATCATCTCACCACCGGTGCAAATGGAACCAAAGCCGGCGGGAAAAATTATCGTTCCGCAACAAGAGTTGCCCCTCCCGGTCACGGAAGTTACCAACCGCCCAACAGCAGAGATCACGAATAAGCCAGCGATTGGTAATGAGACTGTGATTACGAACATTGTGACGAGTGATTTGAAGCCCGATGACTCACCGCGCTTCACAGCCCCTCCCGCAAGTCAGCCGGTTGAAGTTTCAGCACCGCGGCCAATTGAGGCATCCTGGCAGAGCTATTCCACCAACCGCTTCACCCTTTCAGCGCGTTTCGGCTTGAACATCTCTGGTAAATTCAAAGGCGTCGGTAGTTCATTCAGTTCCGGCACCCCACTGTCCGCCGGCCGCCAAACCGCGCAAGGCGATGCCTACAATTACGACAACGGCTACGTTCTCACCGATATCAGCGGCAATGCCGGCGGCCAGAGTTGGTATTGGGGCTACGATAATGCCAGCCAGGTTAACTCCGGCGCCAACACCATTGCCTTCAATCACACGGCCGCCACCGGTTTGCCATCGCAAAATTCCGGCGATGATTCAACTTCCGTCGGCGCCGAACTGGCGTACGATCATGAACTCGGTGTGAGAGAGGACTGGCATCACCTGCGCTATGGCCTTGAAGGCGCATTCAATTACATGCCCATTGAATTCAGCAGCGGCGGTGTCTTCAATGCTACACTGTCACAGCGCACCGACACTTACAGCTACGCATCCGGTACCACGCCGCCGTCCGCGCCGTATCAAGGCAGCTTCGGTGGCCCCGGTTTTGTCATCAATGTTCCGGCGGTCAGTTCCACCGTCGCGCTGATCCCCGGTGCATCGTTTATCGCCCAACAACATTTCGACGCGAACTTATGGGGCTTCCGTTTTGGGCCATACATTGAATATCCGCTCTCCGAAAAACTGGACATTTTTTTAACCGGCGGCCTTGCCTTGGGCTTGATCGATGGCAATGCATCTTGGAAGGAAGTCCTTACGCTGCCGGGCGGCGCCGGCTCCCTCACGGCCGCCGGCAGCGGCAGTGATATCAGTTTGCTCTACGGCTATTACATTGGTCTGAATGCCGGGTATCAATTGACCGAACGTTGGGGTGTGGAAGCGGGCCTGCAATTCCAGGACCTTGGCACCTACGACCACAACTTTGGCGGGCGCATGGCCGAACTGGATTTGAGCAAATCGCTCTTCATCCATGCCGGCATCGGCTATAGCTTTTAAGGTTCGTGGCGTGGTGATTGACGGCTATGCCGTCTGATCGGGAGTTTCAGATTCGCACCTCCGTTCGTTATGTTGAGGTACTTGAGGGTGTATTGGAGACCTGAAGTTCCCCCGACAGGGTGGAGAAGGGGCGGAGAACGTGAGAAAGAAAAACCACCATGTCCACGAAAACCGAACCGAACCGCAACCCCGCTTTCGTTGCGAGCGGGCTGGTGCAAAAAAGTTTGCCACCCGCCAATGGAGGCATAACATCACCGAACACATGAAATCCACGACTCCAAGGTTTTTTGCCACCGCGACTGTTCTAGTATGGACTGTTTTGCTCTGGGGC
>CAZKTW010000340.1:0-3916 GCA_964555775.1 uncultured Bifidobacteriaceae bacterium
TGGCTGTTGATTGAAACGGAAATCAACGTTCCCGAAAGTGCGACCTTCTGCCACCAGGCAAAACAAATTTGCAGTTATTCCGGAGTGCAGAACGGCGCGCAAATCTCCCTTGATTTTGACCCCGGCTATGAATCGCTGCAGCTGCACTGGGTGAGGATCTGGCGCGGCACGAATTTTTTCAACCGCCTCGACCGGGACAAGGTCAAAATCATCCAGCAGGAACGCGATTTGGATCAACAATCCCTCAATGGCCAGTATTCCGCGATTCTGGTATTGGAGGATGTCCGCGTGGGCGACGTCATTGACTACGCCTTTACCATCCAGGGGGACAACCCGGTGTTTGGCGGCCGGTTCGCGCGCTCCATTCGGCTTCAGTCCGATGTGCCGGTTGGACGCCTGCGCACCCGGCTGCTCTGGCCGGCGAAGCGGCGGCTCTTTGCCAGGAATCACGGAACCAGCGCGCAACCGGTGGTCAGCCGCGGCAAAGAGATCACCGAATATTGCTGGGATGCCAGACGCGTTCCGGCGTTGGCGGTGGAAGATTCCCTGCCGGACTGGTATGAATGCCAGCCGTGGGTGCAGTTGAGCGAGTTCCAAACCTGGGACGAAGTCAACCAATGGGCGCTGACGCTTTTCCAAAACGGCTCCGGTTCGTCCCCGGAGTTTTCCCAAAAACTCGAAGCGTGGCGGCGCATTGCCAGCCCGCAGGATCGGATCATGGCCGTCCTGCGCTTTGTCCAGGATGAAGTGCGTTATTTCGGAATTGAAATGGGCGTAAAGTCCCATAAGCCCTCGGACGCCTCCACGGTTTGCAACCGGCGATTCGGCGACTGCAAAGACAAGTCGTTTCTGCTGGTCACCGCCTTGCGGGCGTTGGGCATTGAGGCGTGGCCGGTGCTGGTCAACACCACCGAACGCCGCACCCTCGATCAATGGCAGCCGTCGCCGCTGGCTTTCAATCATGTCATCGCGGCGGTGCGCCTGGATGGCGAGTTCCACTGGTTCGATCCCACGATCAATTACCAGCGCGGGCCGCTGTCCGGCCGTTACCTGCCGGATTACGAGCGCGGCCTGATCATCAGCCCGAAAACCGCCGGCCTGGCCGTCATCCCCAACACCAGCGCCGACCGGAGTCTGACCAGCGTGAGTGAATACTTTCAATTGCGCGGCCGGGATGAACCCACCGACCTGAAAGTCGTGACTTTGGCCACCGGGGGCGACGCGGACGAACTGCGGGAACAGTTCGCCACCACCGGTCGGGATAAGATCCAGAAGAACTGCCAGGATTTTTATTCCCGCTACTATCCGCAGATCAAGGTGGCGCAGCCGGTTCAGTTCGTCGATGACGAGCAGCAAAACCGGGTCGAGATGACCGAGTTTTACACCGTTGAAAAAATATGGACGCAGTCCGCCGACGACAACCGGTTCTGGTGTGAATTCTCCCCGCATACGATCAACCGCCTCCTGTATCAAAAACCCCGGGACAAGGACCGGTCCATGCCGCTGGCTTTGGAATTTCCCGAACACCGGGTGTTCCACGCCGAGGTGATCCTGCCAGGAGTCTGGCCGGCAGACACGCGGAACAAGACGATTTCCGATCCCGCATTCTTCTTTCAGCGTCAAGTGACCGTTTCCGGCCGGAAGCTGGTTTTGGATGCGGAATATCGCACCTTTGCCGACTCCATTCCGGCGGACCGGGTGAAGAACTATCTGCAACAGCTTGACGAAGCCGCCCGCGTTTCCAGTTACGCCCTGGGCTGGCCCTGATAACTTTAGCCTTCGGCCTTTGCCTTCTCATTGGATGTTGGGTGTTGAATGTTGAATGTTGAATGCCCGCTTGCGATCCACTCGCGATTTATCGGAGTTTAGTGTTCCCCCTCTGGCTTCAGCCATTGGCCTTCTTTTCCTCCGGCGCCAAACGTTCCCCGATGAAACCTATCTTCGACCTTCCGGCATGCCCAAGGTGTTTTGCGCAGGAACGTGAGGCTGGATTTGGGCTTTGATTCGGGTGATAACGGTGGAGGGGGGTGGCGACCAGGGGAGGCGGACAATTCATTGCTTCGAATACTCGGTGATGGTGGCAAATTACTCAAGGTTGGTGTCGAATTCGGCGGCGGCGCCAAATTGCAAATCCTTCCAATCATGAGAACTGCTCCGCTTTCTTTCACCTTCGCGCGGTTTAGGTTTCCGCCCTTGGCCGACAGGGCAGCCTCGCCGAGCAGCGCGGCGAGGAGCAGGATTTCAAGGAGTAAAAAAGCCGGTTTGTTTTCAGGCCTTTGTTAACTTCGGTCCCTTCTGTAAAAAATCTCGCGCCCTTTGCGCCTTTTGGAGGCCAAAAAAACAGCGGCGCGCACGGAGTGCCGCGCCCTAACTTTATGGCTGCGGAATGCGGGTGGCCTGGCTGGCCACGCATTGCCAGCGGCCATCCCGTTTCACAAATACATCGGTCATCCGTTGCGGGCCGCTGATGTCCGTGCCCCGAAACTGGCCGTGCCACACGATGCGGAAGGTCACCAACGCCGTGCTGTCGTAGAGCCGCACGGTCACCTCGCTCAATTCATAGGCATCAATCGCCAGGTCGCCGGATTTGATCGTGTCGATTTCCCGGGTTTTCGTCCAAACCTGTCCGGCGGGATCGGTGAACACATATTCCTCCGCCTGCATCCGGTCGATTTTCCCGATGTCCTGGTGTTTCACGGCCTCGGCCCATGACTGTTCCAGGGTTTGAAGTTCTTGACCGGCCTTCGGCTGTCCAGCCGGGCGGAACTTTTCGGCTTTATTGGTCTGGCCGTGCAACAGGGACGTCAGGAAGACCGCGAGAAAAAGAAGCCGGATGCTTTTCATATTCTGTTCTTTAACCTTTTTTTGAAAAAGGCGGGGAAACGGCCAACCAAACCGTTCCCCCGCCTGGGCTAGGGGACAACCAACCAACCCAAATTTTCCTCGACGGCTCCGCGGCTCACATCCATCCCGCGTTCTCACGAACGCGGCCACGACGCCAACAAAATCAACCGCGGACCATCTCGTCAAGCACCGTGCCGTCCGGGGCCAGGAGTTGCACCTGCAGCGGCATCTGGCCGACGGCATGGGTCGAGCAGCTCAGGCACGGGTCGTAGCAGCGAATGCCATGTTCGATGCGGTTGAGCATCGGTTCTGGAATCTCGTTGCCATGCACATAATGCTGCGCGATCTGAGCCACGGTCTGGTTCATGGCCAGGTTGTTCTGGCCGGTGGCGACGATGAGATTGACCTTTTTGAGCAGGCCGTCCCGGTTGACCGTGTAATCGTGAAAGAGTGTGCCACGTGGCGCTTCGCTCACGCCCACGCCGCGAAGGCTGTTGATGCCGGCGTCCGCCCGGAGATCGTCGCTCAACAGGTCGGGATCGTCCAGATGACGTTCGATGCGTTCCAGCGAGGCAAGGATTTCAATCAGCCGTGCGTAATGATACAGGAACGAGGACATCACGGCGCCGCGGCCCAATTTCTTGAACTTCTTCAATTCGGCGTCGGCCTTGGGTGTGCCCATTTGTTCGGCGACGTTCAGGCGGGCGAGCGGGCCGACACGGTACATGCCGTCGGGCAGGCCCAGGGGTTTGTAAAAAGGCGACTTGAGGTAGGATGAGGGCTGCACCGATTCGCCGATGTACTCGTAATATTTTTGCGGATCGAGCTGGTCGGCGATGATGCTGCCGCTGCTGTCGGTGAACCGCAACTTGCCGCCATGATGTTCCCAGGTGCCGTCCGGTTCCACCAGGCCCATGAAAAGCGACGGGAAATTGCCGAAGAACTGGATTTCCTTCTTGTGGGTGTCGAGCACTTTCTTGAAGAGATCGAACGCGACTTTGGTCGTGGCGTAGGCTTCGGGCAGCCAGGCGCGGATTTTCGCGCGGCCTTCCTCGGTCAACGGACTGCGCAC
>CAZKTW010000341.1:0-3843 GCA_964555775.1 uncultured Bifidobacteriaceae bacterium
GCCTTCAACGGCAATCAGGGCGTCGTCGCCGGCGCGCCGCTCGGCGGTCTGGTTGAACGTGACCCGGCTGACAGATACGGACTGGCGCGGCAGCTCATCCATCCGTTGCTGCCCTGGTTGCGTCGGGCAAAATTCAACGGGCCGTTGCAGGTCACCGCCATCCGGCGCGGCGGCAAATGGCACGTCATCGAATACAATGTCCGCATCGGCGTCACGTCCGGCCCGATGATCCTGCGAATGTTGAAAGATCCGGTGGAAATTGTTTTGCGGACCGCCCGAAACGAAAAACTTGATTTACAGTTCAAGCCCGGGCTGAAATTCGGCTGTTCGCTCACGTTGGCGGGTTATGGTTATCCATTTGTCCAGGTGCGCAGCCCGCATCTGCCGCTCGAGGTGGACGGCAAATTCGATTGTGACGTTTGGTGGAATGAAGTGGACCGGAGCAAAGACGGCAGCTTGATTTCAACCGGACACCGCATTGCCGACGTGATTGCGCTGGCGCCGACACTCAAGGCGGCAATGGCCAAAGCTTATGCGAACATTCGCAGAATTCGCGTCGTGGGCAGTTATTTTCGGACAGACATCGGCCAAAGCCTGTGGCCGCCGGGAAGGGTTTGAACTTTATTGATTCTTCGGCATCCCGGCCTTGTGCTCGAAAATTGCCGCGCGTTTGAAGTTGTCCACGGATTTGAAATACGCGGCGAGCTTGTAATCCAGGTCGCGTTCGATGGTTTCGCGTTTGACGGGTGTTTTTGACCAGACAAAGCCCAGCGCGGCCAAAAGGGCCAGGAAGGCGATGCCGGCCGGCCGGTTTTCCCACGCCAGACCCAGCGGGCTGCGAACCAGGGCGCAGCCCAACAGACCGGCGAAAAACCCTAGCCCGCAATACAATATCCCGGTGGAATTTCGCAGCAGCCATTGTGTCGCGGCGCTGAAGCGACCGGTAACGCGCGCGTCCGCTGGCGGCAGGCAAATGGCCGGCAGAATGGCCTGGAATTTGGGATTGCGCAATGTCAGCAGGGCCACTTCCGGACTCGGACGAACGGTGGGGGATTCGAGCATCTCCTGTTCGTTGCCGGTGGCCATGAATGTTTCCACGCGCTCCTCGGCCACCAGGGTCATCATGCGGGTGGGAACCAACAGGTCCTCCATCACGATTTGAGAGACCCGGCAAAGCCCGGAAAAAATAACGACGGCAAAAATCAGCGGCAGCGACCTCCCGGTCCATCTTGAAAACCGGGGATGGGACAATGACCGCGACAGCAGCAGCACCGCAAAGAGACTGGCGATGACGAGAACATTCAATTTATCCATGTAACGGCTGGCGGGAACGGCCTCGCCAAAATTCCCGCGCCCGTAGGCCAGCGCGATGGACTGCAACGCACTCCAGAGTCCCAGCACCAGGAGAAATTCAGCCGCCCGCAATTCCACAAAGGAGGGCCGAAAATACAAGGCGGCCAGCAAAGCCAGGGGCAGGATAATCAGACCGGCCATTTCCGGGGTGGAGAAAAACGGCCAGGCCAGGTTGCGCGCCAGTGCGGATGCAAATTCCGTAAAGTTGTGAGCCCGCAGCAAGCGGTCGCCTTCATACGCCACGGTCAGGAATCCCCCCAGGACCGTCACGGCCAGACCCGCACCCAGGGTGATCCCATTTCCCCGGTCCATCCGCCGGTGTTTGATGGCGCGCAACACCGCCAATCCCGCAATGGCTGCCGGGGCCAATAACCCAGACGCCATGGTAAACAAACCCAGGACCGCTGTGACCAAACCGAACCACCACCACCGGCTTCCCGGTTTGCCAAATCCCAGTCCGGCCAGCGTCGCCAATGAAAAGATGGCCAGCAAATAGGCCTGCGAATTGAACGCCCAAATCGTGTTTTCCGAGGCATAGGGCAGCGCGAAAAACGGCGCCAGCAGGAGACAGATCAACCATCCACTTTTTCGACCCAGAACTTCCCACAGGCAATAGGCCAGTCCGCAGGCGTAAGTGGCGAAAATAAAGACGTTGACCGTCATCTGCAACAGAGGTTCCCAACGTCCGTTCAATCTGATGACGCTCAGATCGAGCAGACGGGTGAAAAAAATCCTGTGCTCGCAGTAGGGCGCAAAAAAGTCCTTCCACGTCAGATGCCCCTCCAGCCACGGCCGGAAAAACAATTCCGCTTCGTACCACTGGTCCCACAACGGCAGAGGCGAGCCGTACAACTGCACCACCCAAAGTTTGGCGCCCAGGACCACCAGAAACAACGCGGCCAGCCAGGCGGCGAAACGTTTGAATGAATCGGCAGCCAGGTTCGTTGGTTTAGTCATTCCGACGGCTCAATGGGCGCGAGCCTAAATCAATTTTCCAACGACGCAAGTCCACAAACCGTCCTGGCGGGCAGAGCAATGCCTTGCGCTCCGGCAAATCAACCGACTGCGAATTTTTCGTGTCTTTTGGCACGATTCGTGGTTAAACAACTTCCGACGTCTTATGGATTTTGATTCCACCACATTTCCATTGCGGCCGGCCTGGACGGAAATCGACCTCGGCAAACTGCGTCGCAATCTGCAACTCATCCGCCGCGACCTGCCCCAACGGGTCCGATTGCTGGCCGTCACGAAGGACGAGGCCTACGGTCACGGGGCGCTCGACGTGGCGCGTATTGCCATCGAGGAAGGCGCCTGGGGGTTTGGCCTCAGCACGTTGGAGGAGGCGATGGCGCTCCGCGAAACCGGCATCACCCAGCCATTGTTGCTGCTCGGCGAACGGCAGGAAGCCGAACTGCCCTGGTGCGTTGAGCATGATCTGACGGTCTGCGTCAATGAACCGCATACCGTCCGCAAACTCGGCCGCGTCGCCGCCTCCGCCAACAAGCGCGTGCCGGTACACGTAAAAATTCACACGGGCATGAGCCGCTTCGGCGTGCGTTGGGACGAGGCCCTGCCGCTCATCGAATTGATTGGCTCCGAAAAATCACTGCAACTCGAAGGCGTGATGACGCACTTCGCACAATCCGACGAGACGGACAAGACTTTCGCCAACCTACAGTTCTCCCGTTTCAACGAAGTTCTCCAGGGCTTGGCGGCCCGCGGCATTCCCGTGAAATTGCGCCACACCTGCAACAGCGGCGGATTCCTGGATCTGCCCCACGCGCACCTGGACATGGTCCGCGTCGGGATCCTGATGTATGGCGTTTTCCCCTCGTCGGTCTGCCGGCGGATTCCCGGCATCGAACCGGTGATGTCGGTCAAGGCGCGGATCGCGGCCATTCAAAAATTGAAACCCGGCGAGGTCGTCGGTTATGGCATGCGTTACACCGCGCCGTCGGAACGGCGGATAGCCGTGCTGCCCATCGGTTATGGTGACGGTTTCCCGCGAGTGCGCAACACCGGTGGCGCGCTCATCCATGGCCGGCGCGCCCCGCTCATTGGCGGCATCGCCATGGACGCGTTGATGGTCGATATCACGGACATTCCCGAGGCGCAAATGTGGGACGAGGCCGTCATCATGGGCCGCCAGGGCAGCGAGGAAATCACGGTGCACGACATTGCGAAGCTGAAAAACTCGGTGAGTTACGAGGTGCTGACAAGCTGGCGGCATCGCCTGCGGAGAAAATCGGTGAACGCCAAAACCGTGACCCAGGCGGAAGCGGTGGCGGCAACATAAACTTTAACCACGAATGAACGCGGATAAACACGGATGCGATGACTTGAACCGCACCTCTGGTTGCAGTTTGAACTGGCTTGCCGTTGCTTTTCTGGAATTAGTGGAATTCACTGCTTATTGTGTTATCCGTGTCCATCCGTGTCCATCCGTGGTTGATTTCCCATGAAACTTCTTTTTTCCGAACAAAACTCCGA
>CAZKTW010000342.1:0-3842 GCA_964555775.1 uncultured Bifidobacteriaceae bacterium
CCGGGGAGATGTTGGTGAAGGCGCCGCTGTAATTCACCGCTTGGAACAGGGTGAAACTATTTCCCGCGGCCAAAGCCGGCCCGACGTTGCTCACGATCAGTGTGCCGCCATAATTGATGTTGGTGGCGACCAGCTCGGAACTGCTGCCGCTGTTGTTGAGCAGCATGAATGTGCTGCCGCCCAGCGTGACCGTATTGGTCGCGGTCAACGTTCCCGCGGTGGACGGTCCGCCCGGCGCAAGAGTTGAACCGGCAAGATGGGTGACACTGCCCAGGATCACGCCGCTGCCGGTCAGAGTCTGTCCGTTGGCCACGATCAATGTCCCGGAAACAGTCTTCGAAACATCCAGAACCGTGCCGGAGTTCACCTGGATGTTTGTGCTGCTGGCAATCGAACCGTTGTTGGTCAGGGCCAGCGTGCCGCTGCTGATCGACGTCGTACCGGCGAACGTATTTGTTCCGGCCAGAACCAGCGTGCCGCCGCCTTGTTTGGTCAGGCCGCCGCTGGTGTTCGCGGCAAGAGTCGCCGCGTTGAGGGTTGCCGCCATGGAAAAGCCGCCGCCGACCAGCGCGACCGTCGGCGAGGTGTAGTTTCTGCCCGGACAGGTAACGATGATGCCAGTGACAGCACCACTCGAAACGGTCGCACAAGCCGTCGCGCCAATGCCGGTGTTGTCACTGATCGCGACTCGTGGCGGCATGACATAGCCCGCGCCGCCGGTTGCTACAGGAATCGAAGCAATGCCGTTGCCGGTTGGCGCCAAAATTGGTTGGGTAATCTGGATGAGCTTTGCGTTGTCATTGATGGTGGCTCCGCCATTGTAATTGAAAACGGACGCGACATTACCCATGAAAGCGCCTTGGTTGGCATTTCCGGCCTTCATCGTGCCGCCATTGAAGTTGATTACAACCGATGCGTTTCCAGCATTATTCAAGTCAAGCACCTGAAAGATCCCGCCGTTCAGGTTCAAGATGCCCACGTTGGCGGCGTTGTTGTTTTCATTCAACTTGACGGACTCGCTCAATGACGTAAAGACCGCGCTGCCACTGATGGTGGTCACATTGGTATCGGTTCCGGCATTCCAGTTTGCCGAGTAGCCGGCACTGGTGCTGTCCGTCAGCCCGTTGAAAACCGTAAAGTTGCCGCCGGAAATGTTGACCACCGACGACTCTCCAGCGCCGCGCGACGGTTGAAAATAGGCGGTGGGTGCGATCACGCCGACGTTCAACGTTCCGCCGCTCATGTCAAACTGTCCGAAAGTTCCGGCGCCGCCGCTGGTGCCCCCGACATTCATTTCACTGCCGTTGGCGGCAGTATTGGCAATGGTGAGGGTGCCGCCCGACAGCTTGTAATAACCCGATGCGCCGGCTGCACTGCCAAGTTGCAAGTTGCCGCCGCCGGAGTTGGCCGTGGTAATGCTGCCGCCCGATTGGTAGAGCGCCGCCGGGGTTCCGCTCACGGTTCCAATGTTGATTCTCGTCGAAGCCGGCGGTGCCGCAATCGTTCCGCTGCCCGTCAAGGACAAGGTGCCGCCGCTGACGGCGGTCGCGCCGGTGTAGGTGTTCACGCCCGAAAGCGCCAGCGTGCCCGCACCAGTCTTAGTCAGGCCGCCCGTGCCGGAAATCACGCCGCCAATGGAGAGCGTGCCCGCCGGATCCGACACGGCGATGTTTTGGCCGGAGGCGAATTGCAAGTTGAGATTGATCGCTTCGGGGTTCGGCGAGTTGTCGGCGATGTTGGCGGTCATGTTCACGGCGTTGCCCGCGAGCGCGAACGCGCCGGCCGTGGAATTGAACGCGAGACCGGCGAACGACGTGAGAGCCGGGAAATCATTGGTGTTGTTCAATTGCGTCACGCCGTCGAAAAACAAACCGTCACCGGCGGTCGGTGGATTGTTGAAGCCGGTCCAGTTGTTCGTGGTCTGCCAGTTGGCATCCGCGCCGCCGCCCGTCCAGGTGTCGCTCCCATTCGGAATCAAGCCCGGTGTGACATTGGTGGTGGCATAGTCCGAGATGGCTGTCGCCGTGATTGCGGACACGCGATAGTAATAAGTTGAACCAGGAGTAAGATTCGTGTCGGAATAAGTCGTGGCGTTGGCGGCCAGGGTTGCCACCAATTGCCAATTCAAATTGTCGGGTGAATGAAACACCTCAAAGCCGGTTTGCGTGGTTGATTTGATGGTCCAGGTCAAATCAACCTGGTTGGTGGTTGCGGCTACAGCCTGCGTTAGGGCTGGCGCGGGCAGGTTGAGGAGGACCAACCCGTTATACTGCGGGTTGACCTCGATCAGGATGTCTTTGTATTCATCATCAACATGAGTCTGATGGGCTTGGATGGCGAAAGGACATGGGAAGTTGGTGATGGTGGCGTCCGTGATGCTCATGACATGGACAGCCGTGCCGCCCAATAGTGCGGCGGCGGAGTCGGCGGTGGGGCCGGCGAGGTTCGTTGAATTGACCAGAAGCTCGCAGCGAAACCAGGTGTTGAGCAGTTCATTGGGAGTGCTTGGATCCGGTGAACCATAGGTGTGAAGACCGGTGGTGGGAGAGACGTTCTTGCCCGGACGATAGTCCCAGGCATAGTCTTTCGGCAGCTGAAACTGGATGGCATCCATGGCGTCGTCCGTGGTGCTGTAGCCAAAGAAAAGCGCGGTCGGGAAATGCAGATACACGTTTTGCTTGACGCTGTAGATGACCCGATAATAAGCGTAAGTGTTCGTGGTGTAGATAAATCCCCGGGCGCTGCCGGAAGTTTCGATGGCCTTGTCGGTGGCGTTGACAATGAATGAGCCGGAAGGTCTTTGCGCCCAGCCGGCGAGCGTCGTGCCGTTGAAAACAGAATTCAAAACCGGCACATCCGCCCTGACGTTCACGCTGGCCAGACAAGCGGCGAGAGCGCAAATGATCAAAGGCGCAAATATTTTATTTAACGGTGAAGTGGTTGATGATCGAGGATGAGTTTGCATATCAAGTCAGGTTGATTTCACAGCAACTTAAAAATGGTCCGGTCACGGTTGCCCCGGTAATCCCACTCGCCGGTATAGACAAATGGATGCTGTGACAACCCCTGGCCGGGCAGCACGGCGGTAGCTTGCGGTGGCATGTTCGTCGGGTTGCCGGCATTGGCCGCGGGCGCGGACGGGACTTTCGTGTCCCCCGGCGGCAGGTAAATAAACTCAATGCCTTTGCCGTTGACGGGATCGAGATTGCGCGAGTAGGGCCTGGTTGCCTCGCCGTCCCAGTGTTCGTGGACACCGACGCTGGCAACCACATGGTCGCCTTGTTTATAGACCGTGCCCAACGGCGGTTGATCCGCCTGGGCCATTCCGGATTTGAGGGCGAACGCGCCGCACAGCCAGATCACGAAACCGGACGCCACCGGAAACGCCGCTCGCTGGCATGGGTAGCTTGCGCGGCTCGGCTTGGGAACCACGCGGATAAGAAACCAGGCCAGCGCCAGCACGCCGGAACATTTCACCGCGAACCAGAGCCGGGATTTTTGTGCGCGGGCGTAAATCCACCCGGCCAGCCGTTGAAATTTTTGTTTCATAATTAATGTCGTTTTCGTGCCGGCCACATTTTCAATGCAGCGCCAGCGGCGCGCCGTTTCGGAACGACAGTCCGTCCAGGACCATTGCGCTCGAAATCGTTTTGATTCTGTCACCGCCAAAAACTTTCCAAACCACCCGCTTGTCCGGGGTGACTTCGATCAAGTCCGCCGTGGTGCCAAATTGCTTGTGGCCGAGCCAGTTCGCCATCAGCGTGTCGCCGTTGGGCAAACGCTCCAAACCGGCCATGAATTTCAACTGCACGCCGGCCAGTTCATTGCTTTGCACCTGCCAG
>CAZKTW010000343.1:0-3832 GCA_964555775.1 uncultured Bifidobacteriaceae bacterium
TTGGCCTGCCAGGGCCTCGGCAAATTCGGGAAACGTCGATAGCGTCCGCCATTCCGTGTCATTTTCCTGCCGGAGCCTGGATTGTCCGTTGAGCCGGCCGTCGGCAATCCACCGGCGAATGTCCTCCGCGGTGACCGATCCGTATTCCTTTTGATCGCCCCCGATGATGGTGTAAGTCGCCATAATTATTTTTGTCCTTTGTCGTTTGGTCCGGTCAAGGATCCCAACGGAGGTCAGGCAGCCGTGATTCGGTTACCATCTCGACATGGCCATCCGCGAAACCCACCGCGACAACACGGCCATGCCGGGGCTTGGCGAGCATCAATTCCTGGCCGCCGGAAACATTCCAACCACCAGGTGACTCGAAAATCATCACCGTGTTGGGGTCCGCTTTGCCGTCTTCCACGCCGGACAATCGGGCGTTGAAGGCATAGCTGCAACGGCTGCCCGAAGAATCCGCCGGGCAATGAAACGTATTGGTCGTTCCGACATCGGACAAAATTGCATCGCACCAGTTGGTGGCCGCGGGGTAGTGATTCTGATTATCTCCGGCATAAATGCGCAGGGTCACGGAGAGTTGCTTGATGTTATTCATGCAATTGATGGATCGCGCCTTCTGATGGGCGCTGGAGAACGCCGGGAGCAGCAAGGCGGCGAATAATGGCAGCAGCACCAGAGAAACACAACTGGTGATCACCCCAGCCAAAGCCAGGCCGCGCCCCCCCATCTGTCCCCGGCTCTTTCCAATCTTGTTCATGGCCACGAGTCCCAGAATCAGCCCGAGGGGTGCAGTAATCAGCAGCGCCAGACCGCAGGTGGCAAACCCAAGAATTCCCAACACCAGAGAGGCAATGGCCAGGCCACTGGTTTTGGCTTTTGCAGCAGGTGCCTCCGATGGCAACGGCGGCGGCGTGGCGGCGACACCGGACTGGGACGCGAGCGCATCGGCAAATTCGGGGAAGGTCGGGAGCGGACGAAATTCCGTTTCTCCTTGGGCTTTGATCAGGGATTGCTCATTGAGCCGGCCTTCGGCAATCCATCTGCGTATGTCGTCCGCCGTGACTGAACCGTATTGCTTTAGATCGCTGCCGATGATGGTGTAGGTGGCCATATTAACATCCTGTGCTGGCCGACTTCTAATTCATCAAGCACCACGGCGCAAGCAGTTTTGCTCAGGAATTGCGCACGAACAATTTTCCCGGCAGTTGTTTGACCACCCGTTTCATCTCCAGGCCCAGCAACGCCACCGAAACCGCCGAGCTGGGCAGGCCGCTGCGCCGGATGACTTCGTCGATGCTCGATTCCTCATTTGTCAGCCCGTCGTAAACGCACTGTTCATTTTCGGACAACTCCAGCGCCGGCAACACGCCGGTTTCGCCCGGAGACTTCGGCCGGTTGCTGGCGGGGAACAAATATTCAAACTCGCTCAAAATATCCTCCGCGCCTTCGCACAACTTCGCGCCCTTTTTGATCAGGTCATGACAGCCTTTGCTGCGCGGCGAATCAATCCGTCCGGGCACGGCAAAAACCTGCCGGCCGTATTCCGTGGCAAAATTCGATGTGATCAGCGCGCCGCTGTTCAAGTCCGCCTCCACGACGACCGTGCCGAGCGTCATGCCGGCCACGATGCGGTTGCGGATGGCAAAAGACTGCCGGTCGCCGTTGCGATTGAATGGGAATTGCGTGATGACCGCACCGGACTCCGCGATACGCCCGAACAATTCCCGATTCTCCGGCGGAAACACGAGGTTGATGCCCGTGCCGAGCACACAAACCGTCCGGCCTTTGGCCGCCAGCGCACCCTGGTGGGCCGCCGTGTCAATGCCCCGCGCGCCGCCGCTCACGACGGTCACGCCGACATAGGCCAGTTGATACGCCAGCTTCCGCGCCGTCTCGATGCCATAGTGCGATGTCATCCGCGAACCCACCATCGCCACCGCACTTTTGTCCTTCGCGATCAATGCGCCTTTGACGTAAAGCACCAACGGCGGGTCGTAAATTTGCCGGAGCGATTCCGGGTAGCCGGCATCACTCTGAATCAAAACGTGACAGCCAAATTCCTGGATGCGCTTCAATTCGCCGTGGAGGTCAATGGTTTTTTCCCAATTGGCAATGGCTTCGGCGGTTTCGTCGCCGATGTTGCGAACGCGGAGCAGCTCGTTCTTGGACGCCTGAAGGATTTTGGGCGCATCACCGAAATGTTCCAGCAACTGCCGTGCGCGCACCGGCCCGACGTGTTCTATGAGATTGAGCGCAATAAGTGCTTCTCGTGAATCCATATTTCTTGAATAACTATTTATGATTTTAACTGCAAGCGAAAGCTTCGGAATCGTTGCTTTTTGTCAGTTTCCTGTTATTGGTAGCACGTGCCTGATCCCAGTCTGTTGCTCCTGATTCCGGCCTACAACGAGGAAAGCCGCATCGAACCGGTGCTGCGCGAGTATGCACAATATTTTGAGAAACATTATTCCGGTAATTTCCAGATTGTCGTTGTGCTCAACGGTTGCACCGACGACACCATCGGCGTCGTCCGGCGGGTGGCAATGGAATTTCTGACGATCCGGGCGCTAGAATTCAAGGAGCCGATTGGCAAAGGTGGCGCGCTCATTGAAGGGCTCAAGCTCGCTTCCTTCGGCGATCTGGTCGGGTATGTGGATGCTGACGGCGCAACCCCGCCGGCGGCGGTGCTGACGCTGCTGAGGCACATGGCCCAGGCGGATTGCGTGATTGGCTCGCGCTGGTTGCGGGGGGCGGTCCTGCACCAGTCGCAAACCCGGCTGCGCCAGTTCATCAGCCGCAGTTTTCATCTCATCGTCGAAACGCTGTTCTGGATGCACATCAAGGACACCCAATGCCCCTGCAAGGTCATCCGCCGCACGGCGGTGGAAAAAATTCATTCGTCCTTGTGCATTGCCGATCTGGCCTTTGACGTGAACCTGCTGGTGTCGTTGAAACGCGCCGGGCTGGTTGTGATCGAAATCCCAATCGAATGGACGGACAAAGTCGGCTCCAAAGTAACCTCTTCATTGTTCCGCTCCTCGCTGACGATGCTCCTGTCCGTGGTGCGAATCCGGCTGATCTATTCACCGTTTTATAAATGGCTTCGGCCGTTGCGGCCGCTGGAAGGCTGGATTTACCGGAAATTGCGCGCGCCCAAGCCGCTGTCGGCGTCCGAAATCCAAAATCAAAATCCAAAATCGGACTGAGTGCACGTTCCGGGAATTCAGGCTGCGGGTTTTGGGCTTCTGAACGTGAACCACGCGCACACCGCCAGCAGCAACAGGTTGAACGCGCCCAATGTCTGAAGCATCAGGCGCAGTCCGGCCACCGGTTCAGCGAGACTGCCCGCATGCCGGCCAACCACCGCCAACGTCACCCCATAAGCCACCGCCAGCACCACCAGCGACGGCACGATGCGGAATTGCGACCGCGCCAGCAGGTTGTTCACCAGGGCAAAGGCCAATGACAACGGCACCATCGCCCACGCATACCAGGGCAATACCGAAGTGGCGATCTGCACATAGGAAGGCTTATAAACGATTTTGACAATCCACGGCCCCAATATCGTCAACCCCAGCGCGCCGCCGGCCGCCAGGATGCCCGTACCCAGCAGCACCACGCCCAGCAGGTTGCTTTTCTCCGATCGCGCGACGCTATGGACGATTTTTGGGAACATCACGGTCGCCAGCGGCACCACCAGCCACATGAGCGCGCGCGACAAGGTTCCGGCACTTATATAAAAAGCCGAGTCATCACCGGAAAAAAACGCTTTAACGAACATCGTGTCCGCCGTGAACAGAAACTGCACGGCGCCAAATCCCAGCATCAGCGG
>CAZKTW010000344.1:0-3831 GCA_964555775.1 uncultured Bifidobacteriaceae bacterium
GGTTCTCCGCCAGCGTGGCCGAGAGGGCGAAACTGATGGAGACCAGGCCCCAAAAGACGGTGAACCATTTCGAGGCGGCGAGGTAATGGGCGTCACTTGCCTGGCGCTTGATCACGTGCCGGTAAAAATCCACGGTCGTCGCCGAGCCCAACGCATTGAGTTCGGCGGCCTTGGCCGACAAGGCCGCGGCAAAAAACGTCGCCACCAGCAGGCCGATGATTCCGTGCGGCAGGTAGTCCAGAATAAAGGTGATGAACACGTAATCGGTATCCTTCTTTTTTCCCGTGGGATCAACAGCCTTTTCCGCCTGCACCCGGACGGCTTCCACCCGCTCATGGGCCGTCGTAATGGCCACGCGAGCGGCGGATTCCGCGGCAGCGTCGCCGGTGCGTCTTGCGTTCAACCACGCTTCCAGTTGCCACCGTTCCTGGCCATGGGCGGCGGCGAAGTCTGTTTCGATGGCTTGCAACCGGCCGGCATCACCGTGTTCCGCCCGGTGCTTCCACTCGACCTGATTGAAATAGACCGGCGGCGGTTCGAATTGATAGAAGAGAAACAACAGCACGCCGAGCGACAGGATGAAGAATTGCATCGGGATTTTGAACACGGCGTTGAACATCAGGCCGAGGCGGCTTGCGCGCAGCGACGCGCCGGAAATGTAACGCTGTACCTGCGACTGGTCGGTGCCAAAATACGCGAGCATTAGAAAAGTCGCGCCCAGCACCCCCGACCACAACGTGTAACGCTCGCGGGGATCGGTTGAAAAATTCACCGCCTGCAGTTTATGCATACCGCCGGCCAGGGTCAGCGCATCGTGCCAGCCAAGTCCGGCAGGCAGTTTGTGTAGGAGAATGCCACCGGCGGTAATCATTCCCGCGAAAATCACGCCAATCTGGTATTTCTGCGTGACATTCACGGCGTCGCTGCCCCCGGAGACGGTATAGGCAATCACCACCAGCCCGCTGCAAATGATCGTGGCGTCGAGCCGCCAGCCAAAGACGGTGGACAGAACAATGGCCGGGGCATAAATGGTGATGCCCGCGCCGAGTCCGCGTTGCAGGAGAAAGGTCGCCGCCCCCAGGAGACGGGCCTTGGTGTCGAAACGCTGGCCGAGATATTCGTAGGCGGTGATGACATTGAGGCGCCGGTAAATGGGCAGGAACACCGCGGCGATGATGATGAGAGCGATGGGCATGCCGAAATAAATCTGGATGAAGCCCAGGCCGCTGGCAAACCCCTGCCCCGGCGTCGAGAGAAACGTGACGGCACTCGCCTGCGTGGCCATGACGGAGAGGCCCACGACAAACCAACGCGATTCACCGCTGCCCCGGAGGTAACTGTCGAGATTGTGGCGGCCGCGCGTGCGCCACATGCCATAAAGCGCAATGCCCAGGATCGTGCCCAGCAGGACCACGTAGTCGAGCAGGTTCATGAAAAGTTTCTATGGCTGGAAAAGCGCCAAGCCGGCCCGAGCCCGTGTTTACAAAACTTTGTAACATATGTTACAAAGTTTTGTATTAGTTTTTTACGGTGGGTCATGGGAAGATCATCGTCAGCGTGACCAGCAACGCCACCCACAAAACGAAACTGCCGAAGACAACAAGGTAAACATTACGCCAGGAGCGCAACAAGGGCAGGCCGGTTTCGCGATCATCTGCATCCAGGGGCTTCGGCATCGCTCCCGGCGAACCAGCCATTTTGTCATCAGGCAGGTTCATTTCCCCAACGAAACCAGATTCGCAAACAGCCGCCAGGCCCCGGGCACGCCCGCAGGAAGTTCCCGGAAAAATACCAGGCCGGTATAAACGTAATGTCCCTTGCCATACGGCGCCACGAGGAGTCCGCCTTTGAGCGGAGCTTCACCGGGATCGTTACAGGCCAGAATCGGCGTGAAATGTTCGTCCCACTGGTTCGGGAAATAAATCCCCCGCTCCTGCACCCAGCCCGCGAAATCAGCGGCAGTGATCTTGTTCGGCATGTTCAGCACCGGGTGGTCCGGTGCCAGAAAAGTCACTGCGGCGTTCTCGTCTGTCACGCGGTCCCCCGACAGATGCAGGTCGTAAGGCGCAAGTTTGAGCGTCCGCGAATTCTCCGGCCGGTTGTATTGTGCCACGACTGTACCGCCCGCCTCGACGTAGGCGAACAGCCCGGGCAGATGCGCCTCCAGGTTGGTCCGGACATTGAACGCGCGTACCCCAATGACCACAGCATCGAAACCGCGCAACCGTTCGGACGTGAGGTCCGCATCGGTCAAGGTCGTCACCGTATAACCCATTTGCTTCAAGCTGTCGGCAATGTCGTCGCCGGCCCCAGGCAGGTAACCGACCTTGCTGCCGCGAATTTTGAGGTCGAGGCTGATGGCCTTGAGACTCGCTGGCGGCTGGAGCAATTGCAACGGGATGTGAGGATAATTGATTTCCACCCGTTCATTGCTAAAGCTCCCACCGACGTTCGCAACAGGGTTGATCCTGGCGGTAGTTGACTCCGCCGGTGGGGTAACGGTAAACTCGACTTTCACATGGTCTCCGACGGCTTTCAGCCGGAAGTTCTCGGCGTCTGGCTCTACTTTCCATTTGTTCGGAGCCTCCAAATATACCAAGCCGCGCGCGCCGGCCCGGAAGGCAGTGACTTCCACTTCCACTTGCCGTGGTTTGCCGGGAGCGAACAGTTCGACTTCGGAACCGAGTTTGAGTGACACCGGTGCAACCACGTCCATCCGACGCCGGGCTTGCGCCGGCGACCGGTTCGTCATCAGTTGCACTGGCTCATCCGGAACGACCAGAGTCTGGCCGCCGACTTCGAAGATATGCTCGATGGGAAATACCGGGGGATTTTCCGGAAGGCCGATCAATGTAGGGTCATCAACCCGATACATGCCCGGCGAAGGTTCCTCACGCAGCCAATACGGCTGGCTTAACGGCCGCGTGCCGAAGATTAATTGTTGCCCCACATCTCGCGAAGCCAGCTGGTTGGGACGTAGTTCGATGATGCCGGCTGTGAAATTGTAAAAGACCATGTTTGCGAGGTATCGTTCTCCTATCCAACGCACGGAAACTCCGGAATGCACGATCACGGAATGATGCAGCTTCAGCATCTCGCCCGGCACGACTTCGGCATTCGCAATTGTCGTCTCCGCCTCCAAGCCCAGGCAGGCTTGCAGGATGCGGTCGAGCTGGGCGTGTTTTTCAGCGACCAAAGGATCCTTCGTTGTTAACGCAGCCAGTTGGCTGCGCAATTCCAGCAACGCCGGCACGCTGGCGGAAGGATTCTCGGGGTTGAATTTGGCAATGACCTCGTCTGTCAATTTGCCGATGCCAGCGCCGCCAGGCACGCGGCTCCACGTGGCATCCACACCATCCAGGATGTCGTTGGTGGCCGGTTCTCCATCGAGAAGTTGAAAAGACTCCGACCTCGCTCCGCCGCCGCCGCCACCGCCGCCAAAATTGCCGAAGCCTTGCGTTTTGTGCATGGAACGGCTGCGCCCGGCGACGGCAGCAAATGATTCCCCGGAAACCGGGTCGTTGCCGCTGACGTTCAACTGGATGATGTTGGTTCCGTTGCCGCGACTATTCCAAAGGATGCGTTTGGGCTGCCATGGCGCCAGATCCCGGAGTTGGTCAGGAAATGCATTGGTGTCACCGGCCAGTTTGAACGCCTCCAACGCCAGCACCGCTGACGCCGTGTGATGGCCGTGCGTGCCACCCGGCACGGTGGAAAAACGCGTGATGATCACATCCGGCCGGAATTCGCGGATGACGCGCACAACATCGGACAACACCTGTTGTTTGTCCCAGATGTTCAGGGTCTCGCGGTAATCCTTGGAAAATCCGA
>CAZKTW010000345.1:0-3817 GCA_964555775.1 uncultured Bifidobacteriaceae bacterium
CGCCGTGGTTGAGGACGGTGCCGCCACCCCAGCCACGTTGAACCACGATCCAGCCAAGCGCATAATCGCCGCCAAACGGCGGCGTATGCAGCTTCTGATAGGATTCAGGTTTCAGCATTGCGGGTTCGCCCCGGTCGCCGCGCAACTGGTCCTGAATAAACCTGGCCCAGTCCTGGACCGAACAATGGATGCGGCCGGCGGGGCCCATGACGGGCGGGTTGTCCATGGCGGGGCCATTCTCCGCTGTCGGCTGGCCATCTTCCGTGTGGGGCCAGGGCTGGTCCATCTGACCCGGCGTTCCGGTGCCACCGAAACTGGCGGAGTTCATTTGCAACGGTTTAAATATTTCATCCGTGATGGCACGCTCCCAAGGCTGGCCGGTCACTTTTTCCACGATGGCGCCGGCAATGATATACCCGAGATTGGAATAGGCATAAGTGCTGCCCGGCCGGGTTTCGGGTTTCCGTGCGAGATACTCCTGCACTGCGCTCAACCGCAAGGCCTGCACATTGGTGCCGGAGTATCTGGCCAGGTCGAGATTTGCCGGCAGGCCGGCACGATGGGAAAGCAACTGCAGCACAGTTACTTTCTGAAACTCCGGATTCATTTGCAGGGCCAGGTCGGGGAAGATTTCGGCCAGCGTGGAATCCCATCGCAATTGCCCGCGTTCCACCAAACGCGCAATTAATGTACTGGTCATCGCTTTCCCATCCGAACCGAGATGCCAGAGGTCGTCGAGGGTTACGGGGACTTCCGTGCCGCGTTTGCGGACGCCGACAGCGCCGGCAAACTTGATGCCGTCGCTCGTCACCACGATGACCGCCATCGCCGGCACGTTGAACTTCCGCCGGATGGGCTTGAGCGCTTGCGTCACGGCTTCATCACCGGCCACCGGACAAAATGTCGGGGCGGGACCCATTCTGGCCAGCTTGTGTTGGTTGATGGTCCACGCCGCCGCCAGCAACAGTCCGACGCAGATGACCAGCATGCTGACTGCGCCCGCGACCAGGCCGAGTCCGAATGATTTGAGATCAAAATGCATTTTTCTTCAAGTTGCAGAAATCAGGTCTAATTCGCAAACGCACCGAACAGTGCCCGCATTTCCTCATCCACATCCGCCGCATCCGCCAGGGTTTGCGCGATTTCGTCACGGAGCAACTGCCGGTAGCGTTTTCGCATCCGGTGTACGGCCACGCGCACTGCTCCCTCATCCATGTCCAGCGTTCTGGCGGCGTCGGCGTGGGACAATTCACCTTTGCCGGCGGTGAGGAAAATCTTCAATTCGGCGAACTGCCTCGCGCGGCCGTCCACCTCACACTCGGCCTGAAGCCGTTCAATGACCTTGGCCAGCAGGGCCACGGCCCATTCGCGGTCGAACGCCTTGTCCGGACTCGGTTCGGCGGTGGCGGCAATTTGGAACTGGGTGTCGGCGGTCTGCCAGTCCAGCGACAGTGGCACCATGCCGCCGCCGCGTTTCTGGCGCCGGGACTTGTCCCATTCATTGGCCAGAAAATGTTTCAGCGCGGCGAGCAGAAAGGCGCGAAACCGGCCGCGTTCGGCGCTCAAGCCGGCCAGATAATTTTTTTCCAGAAAGCGCGCGAAGAAGGCCTGGGTCAGATCCTCGGCGTCTTCCCGGGTCTGGCCGCGGCGGCGGACGTAGGCATAGAGCGGGAACCAGTAGGTGCGGCACAATTCCTCCAGCGCGCGGTCGGATTGCGGCGTGGACCGCTTGCCCGCCGCGACCACAACCGTCCAGTGCGTCGTGGCGAAGATGTCGCCCGGCGCGC
Source organism: uncultured Bifidobacteriaceae bacterium (assembly GCA_964555775.1). GTDB lineage: Bacteria > Verrucomicrobiota > Verrucomicrobiia > Limisphaerales > UBA11358 > UBA11358. Next base: position 1,788 of record CAZKTW010000345.1, read on the forward strand.
CCATGGATGGCGTGGAAGCTTCGGAGGTCACTCGATTTTACGAAAATGACGGATGAAAACGATGCTCCAGGACGCAACTCCAAACAAAAAAACGCCGGTTAGCGCCAGTAACAAATCCATCGGCAGATGCGGTGGCGTTGCGCGGTTGGCCAGGATCGTCAAATAATGGATCCCGGCCAAAAACAAGACCATCAAGCAGCTCATCCAAATCATCTGGCGCGAGATATAGGCGCGGGTCTGCGCCCGGCGTTCCGGCGCCAGCCAATACTCGCGATGAGGGAGGTTCACAAACCGCGCCGGTATCAACCCGGTCAAAAGAGAGAGGACGATAAAAAACAGAGGGAGCCCTGCTCCCAGCCCGCCAAAAAAGACCAGGTCTGCGGATCGGCTCATCCAACCGTTTGCCTCGCCGCCGCCGCCAAAATGAATTGCCACCCGTTCCGGCAACAGCGAGACCGAACCGGCGATGAAGATCAGATAGCCCGCGCAAAGAAGCCCGAGCACGACGAATGGAACCGCGACTTTTTTCATCAGAACCTTTCACAAATGGTCATTCCAGATTCAGGATTGAAGATTTACGGCGCAGCTTATGGTTTGGATGGCAGTGGTGGAGCCGGCTCGCTCTTTTGGAAGCACAAAATATAAAGAATGGGCAAAATGCCCGCGGTGTTGAAGATGGCCAGGCAGATGAACCACGCCAGTTGATTGTGGCGCGCACTCTTCCACAGGGCAATCAGCTTCCATACCCCGTCCCAGATTGCCAGGAGGACGATGAGGATTATAAACACGGCGAGCAAGGAACCTTTCATATTCGTTCTTTGGTTGATGGTTTTGGTTGTTCGTCAGAGGTGAATCGGTTCGTTCCCGTTCGCTGGACCGATTTTGTTGGCCGCTCATTTCCTTTCCTCATCTCCAAGTTTCAGATTCTGCAACTGCCGGGAAAAATCAAGGAATACAATGGTCGTTTTGTCAACGGTCACGACGCCATCCGCTTGCTGCAAACCCCTGGCGGAACCGGGAAAGTAATTCTCCAACACCTCAAGGGGAACAATCGGCGCGCCATTGTGCGTCTCGACGAGCAGCACATGACCGCGCGCTTGTGGCAAATAGGTGTCGTATTCCGTGTTGAATGACTTTTTCACGGTGAGTCCTGATTCGACCGCCTTCCGGATCATTGCCTGATAGTAAGGCGAGTTGCCGGCCACAAATGCCGTCGGATTCAGATCCGTCCCTCCGGCCGAATCCATAGGCAGCAGGGACTCGTCCAGATTACGAAAGCAGGCCTCGGTTTGCCGTTTCCATTCCTCCCACTGCAGTGACATTACCATCGCCTTGGGATCATTCCCTCTGTCGTAGGCAAAGCGATTGCCGGGCAGAATCCGCACCTGGGGCCGATAGTCCGGGTAGATCAACTTCGCTCCGGGATCCAGCAGCATCCATTTCTGGTCCACCCAGACTTCCAGAAAGACATGGCCTGACCAGGACTGAAAAGGCCGTCCTTTCTTGAAATCCCAAATCCAGCCGACGTCCATGGTCTTGACCCAAACCGCCGGGATGCCGGCTCCTTTCAGAAGCGCGCCGCAAACAATGCCCTGGTCCGCGCACCCGCCGTACGCCTTCTCCCGGATCACATCATCATAGTTGCGCCACGCATACGCTTTCTGGGCGTCATACTTGAGATTCTTCTCCATCCAATTCAGGACATTGCGAATCGTTTCCAGATTCGAATCGGCTTTGAGCCGCGACGCTTGCGCGGTGATGGCCGCCGGGTCGCCCAGCGAGTCAGGCAAAGCCAGATACTTGGAGGGTTGGGCGTAATCAATTGACCCGAACTGGGGCTCGCCCGCGCGTAGAAAACCGGCGCCGAGCAAAAGTAAAACAATTATCATTCTCATTGGGTTGTCCCTTCTGGCTGGCCAATCATTTGATGTAATACCCCGCTGCCTTCCATTGGCCATCTTTTTCCAGCATGAAGGTGACGGTTTCCACCGCGGATTTCTTGTTGGTGAACGAAGTTTCAAACTGCATGA
>CAZKTW010000346.1:0-3779 GCA_964555775.1 uncultured Bifidobacteriaceae bacterium
TGTCCACCACGTTGCTGAGCACGTCATCATAAACCTGGTTGGCCCGGCGGTATTCAACGTGGACGTTGACGGTGGGATAGTTCTTCAGAAATTTTTTGATGTAAGGCGGCAAATCGTGCAGGCCGATGCTGTAAATGGTCGCCACGCGAATGGTGCCGGAAATGATGTCCTTCAACTCCTGCAGCTTGCTGTGCAGCGATTCGTAGGTCTGGATGATTTGTTTGCTGAAATCATAGAGCATCTGGCCTTCGCGCGTGAGGCGGAATTTCTTCTTGCTGCGCTCGATGAGCAATGATTTGAACGTGCGTTCCAGCGAACTGATTTGCTGGCTCACGGCCGATTGCGTTACGCCATTGATCTGGGCGGCTTTGGTAAAGCTCTCGGTTTCAGCCAGATCACAGAACACTTTTAAACTTTCAATTTGCATAATAAGCAAAGTTAAACAAAAAACCTCATCCTAGTCAACAGCCGGTGTTTGGGCCAGCACCTGCTTCACTTTGGCCAGTAATTCACGGCTGGTAAAGGGTTTTTGCAGGTAGGGCGTGCCGGCCTGTTTGTCCGCCGGCAGCGTGTAACCGCTGGTGCACAGGATCCGCATCCCTGGCGCCACTTGCCGGATGCGCTCGATGAGTTCGCGCCCGCCCATCGCCGGCATCACCAAATCCGTGATGATCAGGTCAATCTGCACGTTTTCGCTCGCAAGCGTCTCCAGCGCCTTCTGGCCGCTGTTGGCCGTCAATACGCAATAGCCGTATTCCGTCAAAATCGTCTCGGCCATGGTCAGCAGCAAACTTTCGTCGTCCACCACCAGAATGGTTTCCGAGCCGTTTAAATCCGCATCCGGACCGGCACTGGGGGTCACATACTGTTTTTCGGCCGGCAGATAAACCCGCACCGACGTGCCCGCCCCCGGCTGGCTGGATACCGCCACCCCGCCGCCGTGATTCGTAACAATGCCATAGACCAGCGCCAGCCCCAAGCCGCGATGACCGGCCCCCTTGGTCGTGAAAAACGGCTCGAAAATCCGCGGCATCACTTCGGTCTCTATCCCGGGACCGTTGTCGCCAATTTCAATGCACACATAAGTCCCGGCCGCCAGCCGCACGTTGCGGTCCTGCGTCGCCTCCGCCAGTTCCACGTTGCGGGTTTGGACCGATATTTGCCCTTCCCGGTTGTCGATGGCATCCACCGCATTCTCCAAAACCCGAGACAGGGCCTGCTGCACCTTGGCCTCATCAAACCGGGCCGAGAACAATTCCCGCTCCAACTGCAATTTCCAGGCGATCTTGGCCGTTTTCTCGTTGCGGAAAAAATCCACGCACCGGTTCAGCACCGTGTTCAAATTCCCCGCCGGCGCGCGTTGCAACTCCTTTTCCTGACGGCTGAAGGCGGTAAGCTCATGGGCAATCTCCGCCGCGCGCGACGCTGATTTTTCCACTTCCAGCAACGAGTGCCGCCACGGATGATTCGCCTCGGCCTTGGTCAGCAACAACGACGTGTGGCCGAGAATGCTCGTCAGTGCGTTGTTAAAATCCAGCGATACCGTCCGGGCCAGTTGCAGCGCGCATTCCAATTTCTGCTTGAACAGCAGGCCGCCCGCGTCCGTCACGGTTTTGGTTTCGTCCACAACGCTCACCACCGCGGGAACCTCCGGCACTGCGGGCGGCGGGGCCGCGGTGGGTGCCGCCACAGATTCCGGGAGCAATTGCAGCACAAACAATTTGCTGCCTTCCCGGGCGAAAGAGCAAACCACCGCGGTGAAATTCATGGTAACCCCGGTCGTGACCTTCAACTTCAAATCCAGGGTCAGTTTGGAGGTCGATCCCCACCGTTTGAAAAAATCCGCCGGCGTGCCCTTGTTTTCGGGCGCCCAGATCGCCGACAAAGGCGGGGATTCGCTGGCAATGGCCGAGCCAAAGGTGCTCACCGCCGACATGTTGGCGCGCAAGATCACGAATCCTGCGTTTACCAGCATCGCCGGCCACGCCGCACTCTCCAGACCGAATACAATTTCAGGCTTCATTCAAAACCACAGAACGTCCCAGCCTACCTTGCTTCCGGAAAATTTCAAGGAATGACAAACGCGGAAGGCAACAGTTCCCGCACCCTGAATTCCCTGATTTTTTCCGGCGCCCGGCAGTCCGCCACCCACACTTTCGCCGTCGGCGCGTATTCTGCCAGCAACTGCCGGCAGGCCCCGCACGGCATCGGCCCCCCTGGCGCGCGCGCGACAACCGCCACCGCGATAAAATCCCTTTTGCCGCCCGTTAACGCGTTGAACAGGGCCACCCGCTCCGCACAACACGTCAAGCCATAACTCGCGCTTTCCACATTTGCGCCGGAAACGATTTCGCCGCGTTTGGTGAGCAGGGCTGCGCCGACCTTGAATTTTGAATACGGCGCCACCGCACGTTCCCGCGCGTTGACCGCCGCAGCGATCAATTTTCCCCGTAACAGCCGACGTGCGGAGGCTCTGAATTCCGTTTTATTCTTCATTCTTCATTCTTCCTTGGAAGTAAAGCTTCGCAAAATTTCCGATCAAGCGCGCGCCTGGTGATTTCACCCGCTCGGCCGTTTCCAGCACCTCGGCGTGCGACAGGTTCTCCTTGCTGATGCCGGCCGCCAGATTGGTTATGCACGAGATCGCCGCCACGTTCAAGCCGCATTGCCGCGCCACGATTGCCTCCGGCACCGTGCTCATGCCCACCGCATCCGCCCCGAGCCGCCCAAACGCGCGGACTTCCGCCGGCGTTTCGTAACTCGGCCCGCTCACCGCCAGATAAACGCCACGCTGCAGTTTCAAGTTGCAACTTTTCCCGGCGCGCAACAGAAGCGCCCCCAGCTTCGCGTCATAAACCTGCGTCAGATCCACAAATCGCGGCAGGCCCGGCATGGGACCGCCGCGCAAGGGATTGGCGCCCATGAAATTGATGTGGTCGGTCAACACCATGAAATCGCCCGCGCGGAATTTTGGGTTGATGCCGCCGGCCGCGTTCGTCAATAGCAAATCGCGGATGCCAAACGCCGCCAGCGCGCGAACGGCAAACGTCACGCGGTCCATCGGATGGCCTTCGTAAAAATGCGCCCGCCCGCTCAAGAGCATCACCGGAGTTTTGCCCAGATGGCCAAAATACAACTCTCCCGCATGGCCGCTCACGGTCGGTTTGGGAAAGCCGGGAATTTTCGCGTAGGCAACCTTCTTATCCACGCGCAATCCGGTCAGGACGTGGTGAAATCCGCTGCCCAGCACGATGGCGAGGGTCGGGCCCAATCGGGCGATTTTTCCAAGGTACGCGGCGGCGGCTTGCGGTGTGGCATTAGTTTTCATGTGGCGTTGACTTGATTTATTCCGCAACTGCAATACTCTTATCAACTCGATTTATGGAACTGAACAATGACGAAATCCGCCGTTACTCGCGGCACCTGATTCTGCCTGAAGTCGGTCTGGCAGGCCAAAAGAAAATCAAGGGCACCAGCGTCCTGTGCATCGGCGCCGGCGGCCTCGGCTCACCCATCGCCCTGTACCTCGCCGCCGCCGGCATCGGCAGGATCGGCATCGTGGATTTCGATACCGTCGATTACTCCAATCTCCAGCGCCAGATTTTGCACACGGACGCCGACGTGGGCCGGCCCAAGGCGCAATCCGCGAAGGAAACCATCGCCGGTATCAATCCAAATTGCGACGTGATCATTCACAACACCCGCATCACGTCAGAAAATGCGTTCGACCTCATCCGCCCCTACGACATCGTCGTGGACGGCACGGACAATTTCCCGAC
>CAZKTW010000347.1:0-3755 GCA_964555775.1 uncultured Bifidobacteriaceae bacterium
ACCACTGGCGGCCTCGCGCAGATACGGAATCGTGCGCCGCGAAAAATATAACGCGCGGCCGGCGGCGTTGACAACAACTTTCACGACGTTCGGGTTGTCGAGTTCGCCGGCGCTCTTGATGCGCGTGGCGGCCGTGGACATTTCATCCTGCTTCAGCGCGCCGGCGACGGCATCAATCACCTTCGGGTCAATCAACGGCTCGTCTCCCTGAATGTTGACCACCGCATCGCACTGGCAACGTCCGGCCACCTCGGCAATCCGGTCCGAACCGCTCGGATGATCCGGGCGCGTCATCTCCGCGCGGCAGAAATTCTGCGCCACTTCCCAGATGCGCGTGTCGTCCGTGGCCACGATGACTTCGCTCAGCGACTTTGCCTTCTGGCATTGCTCGACGACGTGCTGGATGAGGGGTTTGCCGGCGATGAGCGCCAGCGGTTTGCCGGGAAACCGTGTCGAGGCGTAACGGGCGGGAACGATGCCAACAATTATCACGGGCTGAGATTAAGCCACAAACCAGGCGCAGATGAAATAAGAATCCATTCCTGGCGCTGCTGGGGCAGTTCCTGGGAGCGCTGGCGTCTCGCCGGCGAGTTTCGATTTTCGGCTCCCGACGGGCCGGCGGGACTTCAGCCTTCGCACCGAAGCTTCGGCGCGACAGGCCGGCGCTCCCAGGAGGTTCATGTACGGCTGCTGGCAACCCACGAATTTGCCGGCTTCATGCGCGAGTCACCGGGAGAAAGATGAATCGGCACTTTGGCCTGGGAGGGTGGCCTTCTCCTGCCCGCTTTGTGCCGACAGCCAGGCCAACACCGGCGGAACCAGGTCGGCAAAAGAATACGTCACCGACTCGTGGGTCGCCTCGGGCACCACAATCAGTTCGCTTCCAGGCGCCGCCAGAACGCGCAACTGTTCCACATCAGACGCCGGCGTGATGTTATCCTCCGCGCCGGCCACAAACAGCGCGGTCACCGGGGTCCGGGCCAGCACGGTCGTGGTGTCAAGTTCACCGGCAGAAATCTCCAAAACCGCAGGCAATTTTTTCAACCCGGCCCGGACAAACCTCTGCGGCAACCATCCGGCGTAATCGCGGCCGAGGTTCAAAACGGAATTGGACAATCCCGCGTAAGGTTTGATGGCCACCACCGCGCAAACCCGCGGCTCGACCGTCTTCCAGCGCAATGCCAGCGCCGCACCGTAGGATTCACCGAAGGCGGCCACCGGTCCGGTCAACCGACCGTCATGCGCCAGCACATCCAGAAGCTGGCTCAGGTCGCGCACTTCCTGGACACCGAAATAAATCCGCTTGCCGGTGGACTTGCCGTGTCCGCGCAGATCCACCAACACGCAACGCCAGCCTTCCTGGGCCAGCCGCAACGCCCACGGCGCCATCGCGAATTGGGCCAGCCCGTACCCGTGCAGCAATACCACCGTGCCGCGCGGCGCCGAAGTCAAGGCATTCGGTCGCGCCGGTAGCTCGGCATGAAAATCGAACTCAAACTGTTTCCGGCCATGTTCCAGCCAGTTGGTCGAGGAAATTTTCAGATCGTAATCCGCCGGCTCCACGACGCGATAGCATAGTTTCGCCTCCGGCGGACCCACCGTCGCAAATTGTTTGGGGAAGTTTGTCAAAAACTTCGGACTGAACGCCAAGGCCACAGGCGCCCTGGACGCGAACCAGGTGGGATATGTATTCGGCGCCTGCACCATCCGATGGGCCATGAAGTTGCCGCAGCCCGTCACGCTCAAAGCCAGCATGGCCGGCAGTAACAACCAACTGGGCTTTTGTCGCATCACCCTGCTTGCTTAACCTGTTTTCCGCCGTTTGCCAAAAAAATCTCACTTAATTTGGAGCGCCGAGCATCGCCTCGGCGTGTTGACGGACGTTCCGAAGTGCATGCCGAGGCGGTGCCCGGCGCTCCAGGGCTCACGGCGATGCCGTCCCCTGCCCGCTGTGCAACCTGCACTCAAATTGCTCCCGAATTACCGCCGCAATAAACAGGTCGATTTTGCCAAATAACGTTCAGCGAATGGAGACGGCTTTGTTACCTTGAAATGGAGCCGGTCGGAAAATGTTTTATTGCCAACTATCTTAAGCGCATGAACGATCAAAAGAAACAAACCGGCAATCGCTCCGGTCGCGCCCTGCCCCGCAAAGGCATCGAGTGGCTGCACAACCCCATTTTCAACAAGGGCACGGCGTTTTCCGAGGCGGAACGCGACGCCCTGGGCTTGCGCGGGCTCCTGCCGCCGCACGTCCACACCATGGAAGAACAGGTGCTCCGGGTGATGACCAACTTCCGCAGCAAACCGAACGACCTCGAACGTTACGTGCAGCTCGTCAGCCTGCAGGACCGGAACGAAACCCTGTTTTACCGGGTCATCATGGAACACCTCGAAGAGATGTTGCCCATCATTTACACGCCCACCGTTGGGCGTGCCTGCCAGGAATACGGTTATATCTTCCGCCGGTCGCGGGGCTTCTACATCTCCAGCCGGGACAAAGGCCAGGTAAAACAGATTCTTCGCAACTGGCCGACCCGCGACGTCCGCGTGATCGTCGTCACCGATGGCGAACGCATTCTGGGGCTCGGCGACCTCGGCGCCTCCGGCATGGGCATCCCCGTCGGCAAACTCGCGCTCTATACCGCCTGCGCCGGCATCCACCCCACCCAATGCCTGCCCGTCACCATCGACGTCGGCACCGACAACGAATCGTTGCTGACCGACCCGCTTTACACCGGCCTGCGACAAAAACGGATCCGCGGCGAGGAATACGACGCACTGATCGAGGAATTCATGGTCACCGCCCGAAAAGCCTTCCGCGGCGCGCTCATTCAATTCGAGGATTTTGGAAATCGCAATGCCTTCCGCCTGCTGGCCCGCTATCGCAACCGCGCCTGCACCTTCAACGACGACATCCAAGGTACCGGCGCCGTGGCGCTGGCCGGCATCCTGTCGGCACTCCGCCTGACCGGCGGAAAAATGAACGGCCAGCGCGTGCTGTTATTCGGCGCGGGCGAAGCCGGCATGGGCATCGCCGACAACATCGTCGCCTATCTGGTGGCGGAAGGCCTCACCACCGCCGAAGCCCGGAAACATTGTTGGTTTGTCGATTCGAAAGGGCTCATTGTCAAAGGCCGCGACCAACTCACCGAACACAAGTTGCGCTACGCCCACGAACATGCCCCCTGCCCCGACCTGCTGTCGGCCGTCAATTTGTTGAAACCGACGATGCTCATCGGCGTGTCCGGCATGGCGAAAAGTTTCACCCAGGAAATAATCAAAGCCATGGCCGGCTTCAACGAACGCCCGGTCATTTTCGCGTTGTCGAACCCGACCTCGAAAGCCGAATGCACCGCCGAGGAAGCCTACACCTGGACCGACGGCCGGGCAGTGTTTGCCTGTGGCAGTCCGTTTGCACCTGTGAAAATTGGCGACCGGACACTCGTGCCGGGACAAGGCAACAACGCCTACATCTTTCCTGGGGTCGGCCTCGGCGTGGTCAGCACCGGCGCCCGCCGCGTGACCGATGCCATGTTCATCAAAGCCGCGCGCACGTTGGCCTCGCTCATCCACGAAAACGAACTGGCCGAAGGCCGTGTCTATCCCGCGCTGACGCGCATCCATGAAGTTTCCCATGCCATCGCCGTTGCGGTGGCCGAGGAAGTGTATGCCGCCAAATTGACGACCCAGCCGCGCCCGGATGATCTTGCCGGCTACATCCGTTCCCAGATGTTCCGGCCGGAATATCCCGA